>FAON01000012.1:0-362500 GCA_001485605.1 Candidatus Kryptobacter tengchongensis | reverse complement strand
GACTTATAACCCAGAAGCGCAAGAAATATTTGAAAACCTCTCACCGATGATATGGAAAATCTCAAATCACAATGCAGTCCAAACATTAAAATCAATCTCAAAAAACGAACTTAAAGCAAGGTTATCAAATACAGAATTCTCATCAAAAGTAAAGAAAATATTGGAAGAATTTAAACAATACCTCCAAACAAAAAAGAAACTTGCTGAAAAAAATTTCCCCGAATTTATAAATAACCCAATTGCCTATTTCACAGCTGAATTCGGATTACATGAATGTTTGCCAATTTATTCAGGTGGACTCGGAGTTTTATCAGGAGATCATGCAAAATCAGCAAGCGATATCGGCTTGCCATTCGTAGGAATAAGTCTGTTCTACCGACATGGATATTTTGATCAGAAAATTTCTGAAAATGGCTGGCAAATAGAAGAATATAACCCAGCTCAACCAAGTTTACTGCCAATAAAACTTGTGATTAATCAAAACAATGAACCGTTAAAAATTAAACTTAACATAGCACATACCGAGGTCTCCATTCAAGCATGGGAAATAAATGTTGGAATTTCAAAAATTTATCTCCTTGATACAAATTTACCAGAAAATGATTTCCACTTCAGAGATATAACAAGCAAAGTTTATGGGGGCGATTCAACAACAAGAATCTTTCAAGAAATAGTCCTTGGAATCGGCGGAGTAAGGCTTTTAAAAGCAATGGGGATTGAACCCTCGGTATTTCATTTAAATGAAGGTCATAGCGCCTTTTTAACGCTTGAACTCCTGCGAGAAGAAATTAACAAAGGTAAAACAATAAAGGAAGCTGAAAAAATCGTAAGAGAAAAATGCATATTCACAACTCACACCCCTGTTCCAGCTGGACACGATAGATTTACACCCGATCTGATTGAATATGCACTTGGTGAATTCATAAAATCACTTGGAATTTCGCTAAAAGAATTTCTCGCTTATGGCAGAATTCACCCCGATAATGACCAAGAAACATTTTGTATGACCGTCCTCGCTTTGAAACTCACAAGAAATGCAAATGCGGTAAGCGAGCTCAATGGTATAGTTAGCAGAAAAATGTGGCAACCCCTTTTCAAAAGCAAATCCGAAAAAGATGTGCCCATTGGACATATAACAAACGGGGTGCATTTACCAACATGGTTAAGTAAAATCGCATTTGAATTTTGGAGGAAAAAATTAGGCGATAAATGGTATGAGGAAATTGAAAACCCTAAACTTTGGGAAAGCGTCCTTGATCAAAACTTTATAACAGACGAAGAAATATGGGCAATAAGATATGAACTGAGGCGAAACCTCATAGAATTTGTGAGAGAAAAGTTCCTTGTCCAACATTTGAAAATGGGTCTTGATTCAAGAATCAACATAAATATGATTCTTTCCCCAGATGCGCTCACGATTGGATTCTCAAGAAGGTTTGCAACATATAAAAGAGCTCCTTTAATTTTTTACGACATTGATAGGGCAAAGAAAATTTTCAATGATAAAACTAAACCTATCCAGATAATTTTCTCTGGCAAAGCACACCCAAGAGATGACGCAGGAAAAGAATTTTTACAAAGAATTATCCAGATCTCAAAATTGCCTGAATTCTATGGCAAAGTTATCTTCCTTGAAAATTATGATATGAACATAGCAAGACATCTCGTCTCTGGATGTGACCTGTGGCTTAACAACCCAAGAAGACCACTTGAGGCAAGCGGGACAAGCGGACAGAAAATAATTTTAAATTTCGGACTTAACTTCAGCATACTTGATGGCTGGTGGAGGGAAGCTTACAATCAAATGAATGGGTGGGCTATAGGAAAAGATGAATCCATTGAAGACCCGAACATCCAAGATAAACTTGACGCTGAATCACTTTATCAAACGCTTGAAAACGAAATCATCCCGGCTTTCTACAACAGAGATGAAAACGGAATCCCCAGGGAATGGATTAAAAAAATTAGATATTCAATTGCAACGATAACCTATTTCTTCAATACTAACAGAATGGTGCGTGAATATGCCGAAAAATATTACAAGCACCCCATCCTTGTTTATTAACATTTTATTCCATATCTTAATTTTAGAATTTCAAATAATGGAGGTTAACTTATCATGGCACGCAGTTTAAACAAAGTTATGTTAATTGGTCATGTTGGCGCTGATCCTGAATTAAGATACACCCCAAGCGGTGTCCCAGTTGCCACATTTAGAATTGCAACAAATGAAACATGGCGTGATGCCGAAGGGAATATGCAGGAAAGAACGGAATGGCATACAATCGTTGTGTGGAGAAAACTTGCAGAGCTGACAAATGAGTTGCTCAAAAAGGGAAGTAGAGTTTATGTTGAGGGTCGGCTTCAAACCAGAACTTATGAAGATAAAAACGGAATTAGAAGAACTGTTACGGAAATCGTCGCAGATGATATAATTCTGCTTGAAGCAAGGACAGCACCATCTGAATTATCCACTCAACTTCAGCAAAAAACAGCACCAGTTGAACCAACAGATGAAATAACAACACCTGATATCGCTGAAATTGAAACATCCGAAGAAGAGATTAAAAATCCCGAGATTCCTCCTGAAATTTCAGATCAATCAACCCCTGAAAAAACTAAAGATGATGAATTGCCATTTTAATAAAAATCCCATCTGACTTTAACGATGTTTTATGACGTGTTTGTTTTTCTGGTTATCATTTTAACCCTGCTGATACTCTCCGGGCTCGTCTCAGCTTCGGAAGTTTCACTTTTCTCCCTTCCCTCTGAAACTTTGGAAAGATTTTCAAAGAGTAAAATAAGAACACACAAACTTATCGCAAAAATCCTTGAGCATCCTCAAAGATTGCTCATAACAATCCTGATCTCAAATAACTTTATAAATGTCGGCATTGCTCTTCTCTCAACGCTTTCCGCCTTGAGGTTAAGCTACGCAATTAACATAAATCCAGAATATGCTGTTTCAATAAGCATAATAGTTGTAACCGTCCTTGTCCTCTTATTTAGTGAAATTATCCCAAAATTGATTTCCTCTCAAAACCCAGAAAAAGTCGCTCTTGTCGTTTCCCCACTGATAAATTTTTTCTCAATAATTCTCTACCCGATTGTTGAACTTTTTCTAATAATTACAAACTCATTCAAAAAAAGAATCCCGATTTCAAAAGCAGATCTTTTGATTGAAGAAATAAAGCCACTGATTGAGCTCGGGGGAAGATATGGTGTTATCAGAAAAGAAGAGGAAGAGATAATTAAAAACCTACTTCAATTCCCCAATAAAACTGTCAAAGATGTGATGACCTCGCGGGTTGATATGGTTGCAATTGAGCTTAACACTGAGCTAAAACAAATAATCAAAACAATAAAGGAATCTGGTTTCTCAAGACTTCCAGTGTATCAAGAACAAATTGATAACATCGTTGGAATTTTATACGCAAAGGACATAATTCAATTCATCAGGAACAAAACTGCAAGAAAAAAATTTGATATTAAAAAAATTTTAAAAGAGCCAATTTTCGTCCCAGAAACAATGAAACTTGAAACATTGCTTCAAGAGTTTAAACAAAAAAAGATGCATATCGCAATCGTCGTTGATGAATTCGGTGGGACAGCTGGACTTGTAACACTACAAGATATAATAACCGAAATTTTCGGCGAAATAGAAAGAGAAGAAGCAGAAGAAAAAACCTTTGAAAAAATAAACGATGATGAGTTCCTTGTTGACGCTGGAATTACAATTGAAGAAGTTAATGAATTGCTCGGAATAAACTTAAAAACAACGAAGAGCGATTATGATACCATCGGTGGTTTTATACTTGATATAACCGGGAAGATTCCAAAGGAAAAAGATGTTATAAATTATGAAAACTTACGATTCACAATTGAAAAGGTTGAAAACAGAAGAATTAAAAAAATAAGAGTTGAAAAACTAAAAAGTCAGGAAGATGTTTAAAAAAATATCACACATTGCCATTGCTGTAAGAAATCTTGAAGAGGCGATAGAAACATTTTTAAAACTCACGGGCGCCGAAAATTACCATATAGAAACAGTTGAAGATCAAAAAGTTCGGGTTGCGGTTTTGAAAGTTGGTGAATCAAGAATTGAGCTTACAGAGCCAACATCACCTGATTCCCCAGTCGCAAAGTTTATTGAAAAAAGAGGTGAGGGAATTCACCACATAGCTTTTGAAGTTGAAGATATTGAAAAAGAAATTGAACGAGCAAAAATTAACAATTTTCAGCTTATTGACACAAGACCAAAACTTGGCGCAAATAATTGCTTGATTGCTTTTATTCATCCGAAATCTGTTAACGGCGTCCTCGTTGAATTAACACAAGAGAAGACAAAAGATAAAATAAACGATGGGGAATGAACTTGAAATAAAAATCCAAAATTTACCACAACTCCCAGGCGTTTATCAATTCAAAGATGCAAACGGAAAAGTAATTTATGTTGGTAAGGCAAAAAATTTAAGAAATAGGGTAAGAAGTTATTTTGCCAAATCTCAACCCTCAAACCCCAAACTTTCAGCCCTCGTCTCAAAAATTCGTGATATTGAGGTCATAGTTACTCCCTCTGAAATTGAAGCACTCATCCTTGAAGCAAATCTTATAAAAAAACTCAAACCACGATACAATGTAAGCTTAAAAGATGATAAAAGTTTTCCATATATCGTCGTCACAAATGAGCCGTTTCCTCGTGTTTTCTCAACAAGGAAAATCAAAATGGACGGCTCTAAATACTTCGGTCCATACACAGACGCCTATTCACTCAAACAAACTCTTAAGTTAATACGAGAGATCTTCATGGTTAGAAGTTGTAAGTATTACATTGATGATGATGTGATTCAAAAAAAGAAAATCAAAGTATGTCTTGATTATCACATAAAAAAGTGCGGTGGTCCTTGCGAGGGACTCGTTTCAAAAGAAGAATATAATAAAATGATTGAACAGGTTATCCAACTTCTAAATGGAAAAATTGATAAACTTGTTGAATCGTTAAAAGCACAGATGGAAAAACTTGCGGAGGAACTAAAATTTGAAGAAGCAGCAATTTTAAGGGATAAAATTAAAGCGCTTGAAATTTACACAGCAAAACAAAGCATTGTGAGCATTGAACCAATTGATAGAGATATTTTTGCAATTGCATACGAAGATGAAGACGCCTGTGGTGTTTTATTCAAAATAAGGGATGGAAAACTTATAGGAAGTCAGCAATTTTTTATGACAGGGGTCGCATATAAAGAAGAAAAAGAGATAATTGAAACTCTAATAACTCAATACTATTTAAACTCGGAATATATCCCAGCCGAGATTTTAATCCCAACGCAAATTGATAATTCAACTTCAATTGAGATGTGGCTTTCGGAAAGAAAAAATTCAAATGTTAAAATAAAAACTCCTGAAAACGAGGATGAATCTCGCCTTGTATCCATGTGCAGAATAAATGCGAAATATCACCTTGATGAATACAAAATCCAAAAAATGAAAGCAAAGGAAGAATTTGCACCTAATCTTCTAAAAACATTGCAGAAAGAATTGCATCTTGATAGATTACCAAGAAAAATTGAATGTTTTGACATCTCAAACATTCAGGGCTCAGATATCGTTGCATCTGTTGTCGTTTTTGAAAACGGTAAACCAAAGAAAAGCGAATACAGAAAATTTAAAATTAGGAGTGTCTCTGGAAAACCTGATGACTTTGCAAGCATGGAGGAAGCCATTGAGAGACGATACTCACGACTTTTAAACGAGGGTGGAAAAATGCCAGACCTTATTGTAATAGATGGCGGAAAAGGTCAATTGTCCTCAGCTATAAAATCGCTTGAGAAACTCGGAATTAAAAATCAGCCGATAATAGCAATTGCAAAAAAATTTGAGGAAATTTACTTTCCAAACATTGACTTCCCACAGTCTTTACCAAAATCATCACCCGCACTTCATCTGCTACAAAGAATTAGAAACGAAGCGCATCGCTTCGCAATCACATTCCATCGTGAGGTCAGAGCAAAACGTATCCTTTCAACCCAACTTCTTGGAGTGAAAGGAATTGGAGAAAAGAGGGCAAAACTTTTACTTTCAAAATTTGGCTCAATTGAGGGAATTAAACAAGCACCAATTGAAGAACTTGAGAAAATAGTTGGCAAAAACATCGCAAGGAATTTGAAGGAATTCCTATCAAAAGAATAAAACACAAATTTTACAATGACGCAAGTCCAAGAAAGTATCATAAAGACCCTGATTTATTTTTCTATTTTTAAACATCCGCTGAAAATAGATGAATTACACAAATTTCTTCTTTTTCAAAGATGCACAATTGACAAATTAAAAAGCGAAGTGGAAGAACTTAAAAAAGCTGGCAAAATTTTTGAAATAGATAACTTTTTCCTTATTGAAAACGATAAAAACTGGGTATTGAACAGAATTAATGGAGAAAAACTTGCCCCAAAATTCTGGAAGATAGCTCAATTCATGGCTCACATAATAAAAAGATTTCCATTTGTAAGAGGAATTTTCATTTCAGGTTCCCTTGCAAAATGGAATGTATCAATTCACACCGATATTGATTTTTTCATAATAACAAAACCAAAAAGGCTCTGGCTCACCAGAAGCGCTTTAATTGCTTTTAAAAAAGTTTTCCTCTTAAACAGAAAAAAATTTTTCTGCTTAAATTATTTCATCACCGATGATCATCTTGAGATTGAGGATAAAAACATCTTCACCGCACTTGAGATCGCATCTGTCAAGCCCATATTTAATTTTGACCTATATTTAGAATTTCTTAAATCGAACTCGTGGATAGAAAATTTCATCCCAAATTTTACCTTTACCCAAATTCCAAAATTGATCTCAAAAAGATTTCCAATCTCCCAATCACTTTTAGAAAAACTTATTGAGCTTCCCTTTAACAACAAGCTTGATAAAATTGACCTTATTTTAATGAGAAAATGGGAGATGATTTGGAAAAAGAGATATCCGAACTTAACAGATGAAGAAAGAGATTTAATGTTTAGATGCAGACCGCATGTTTCAAAAGCACATCCAAATAATTTTCAAAGCTTTGTTTTGAAAGAGTATGAAAACAAAATAAAAATCTTTTTTAGCGAACCTGAAGGATAAATTTTATCATTTTGAATTTTTCAACTCACCCCCTTTAATCCCCCTCTCTAAATTTTTAGAGAGAGAGTAAGGGGTAAGTCAATCACTTATCAGGCTTGTGCTTTCTGGCCAACGGCACTTGCCTTGTCATTGCGAGGGAGCATAGTCCCTGAAGCAATCTCTATTTCAACTCACCCCCTTTAATTCCCCCTCTCTAATTTTAGAGAGGGGGACACAGGGGGTGAGTAAATCTTTTCCCCCTCTCTAAATTCTTAGAGAGGGGGCAGGGGGGTGAGTTAATCCATCAGCAGGCTTGTGCTCTTTGAACAATCAGCCTTACTCCCTCATTGCAAGAGATGAAACCCGAACACAATTTATATTTTAACTCACCCCCTTTAATTCCCCCTCTCTATTTATAGAGAGGGGATAAGGGGTGAGTCAATCTTTCCCCCTCTCTAAATTCTTAGAGAGGGGGGCAGGGGGGTGAGTCAATTCAAGTTGTCATTGTTATAATAGACACGGGCGAATCTAATACAATGATAGAATCTTTATTTGCCCCCTTAAATTAAACCCTAATTTGACAATTGGGCAAAACTTTTCTAAATTTCCTGTGAAAGCAAACTAAGAAAACTATTCAAAATGAGAGATAAAACAGCTCAAATACTTTTGATTTTTTTCCTTGCGCTTTGTTTAACATTTATTCAGGTTAATCGTTATTCAACTGCACAGGAGATTTATCAATCAAAAAGTGCTTTTAAAATCGGACGTTTAAAATATCGTGGTGGGGGAGATTGGTATAACGATCCCTCAGCTGAGGTAAATCTCTTGAAATTCATCAAAGAGAACACAAATATTGATGTCATTCCAGTTTATGAGTTTGTTGATATAGCAAGTGACAACATATTTTCTTATCCCTTTCTTTTTATGACAGGACATGGCAATATAACTTTCAACGAGGATGAAGCAAGAAGATTAAGAACATACCTTGAAAACGGTGGGTTTCTTTACGCTGATGATGATTATGGCATGGACAAATCCTTCAGGCGAGAGATAAAAAAAGTTTTTCCAGATAAAGAACTTGTTGAATTACCATTCTCTTATGGGCTTTTCAACTGTTATTTCAATTTCCCAAATGGAACTCCTAAAACTCACGAACATGACAATAAACCACCGCAAGCATTTGGAATTTTTCACAACGGGCGACTTGTCCTCTTATATACTTACGAATCAAATCCAAGCGATGGCTGGGCTGACCCTGATGTCCACCACGATCCCGAAGAAAAAAGACAGGAAGCTTTAAGATTCGGAACAAACATAATCGTGTGGGCTTTGACAAACTAAACTTTAACAAAGATGAACGAAATTTATTTACAGATAAAATCAAAACTTGAACGCCTAAGAAAATCCCTTGATATTGATGAGTTTAAAATAAAATTTTCACAATGGCTTATCCTCGTTGCATTTTCGCTAATTTTGATAGGTTTGCTTGAATTAGAATTTTATTTTCCTTCGCCAGTTAGAAAATTAATTTTTTATTTCGCCAGCCTCACTCTTGTGTTAAGTTTCGGTTTCTATGTTCTCCCACCAATTTTGAAAATTTTGGGCTTGATAAGATCAAAGGATGATTTTGAGCTCGCAAGATTTGTATGGGCAAAATATCCAGAAATCGGAGATAAACTCATAGATGCATTACAAATTTATGAACAAAAATTTAATCCCAAAGCCCCATATTCAATTGAATTAATTGATTCTGCCTTCACACAGCTTGCCAACGAAATTTTAAAAGTTGAATGGGATAAGATTGATAGTTCAAAACCTAACAGGAAACTTTTAACCTCGTTTTTAATTCTCGGCGTCTTTGTTTTAACTTTTTCATCCTTGCCCGAGTTAAGAAATTCATTTATCAGGATTTTAAACTACGATAAAAAATTTATAAAACCCGAGGATTATATCATCAAGGTTGAACCAGGTGATACAACCATTGCGAAGGGTGCAAATGTCAAAATTAAAATTTATGCAATACCACAGAAATTAAATCTCCCTTCACCCTCAGAAATAGAACTATACCTTGCACAAGAAGGGGTGAAAAACTTTGAGCTTAAAAAGGTCAAATCGGATAAATTCTTCACAGGTAAATTTGAATATGAAATTTACAACATCAGGACATCAGTTGAGTATTTCGTCAAACTCAAAGATTTGAAGACAGAAAAGTTTAAAATTGATGTAATTGATAAACCTGTCGTGAAACTTTTAAAAATCAAGCTTTCATATCCATCTTACACAGGATTTATGCCGATTTACCTTGAAGATAACTTTGGAGATATAACAGCAATATCTGGGACGATCGCAAGGTTTGAGGTATTGTCAAATAAGGTGCTTGACTCAGCGAAAATTGTCTTCAATGATGGAACCGTTTCAAATCTTTTTGTCTCGGGGTCAACAGCAAGGGGAGAAATAAAACTTTTGAAAAGCGGGACATACCACATTGAGTTAAAAAGCAAAGATGGATTGAAAAATGAACAACCAGTTGAATATAAAATCAGTATAATACAGGACGAATATCCGAAAGTTCAGATATTAAGTCCAGAAAAAAGCATTGACATATCCCGTGATATGCAGGTTGGCATTCTTGCAAGGATAAGTGACGATTTTGGATTTACGAAGTTAAAACTTGCCTACAAGTTGAGCTTTTCACGATATATCAAAGAGTGGGATGAGTTTAAATTCATTGAAATACCGATCAATAAAACTTTGAAAGAGCAAGAAGTTCCGTATTTATGGGATCTATCAGATCTTGAACTTGCACCGGATGATGTTGTGAGTTATTACCTTGAAGTTTTTGATAACGACATCGTAAGTGGTCCTAAGCCTGCACGAACGGAAATTTACACGATTAGATTTCCGTCCCTTAATGAAATTTTATCTCAAGTTGAGCAAACGCAAAGCGAAATTTATCAGGATATAAAGGATATTTTTGAAATGGCTAAAAAGTTGAGGCAGGAAATGGATGAGGTTGAGAAAGATTTGAAAAAAGGCACTTTGAAACCAGACTGGCAAAGACAGCAACAAATTCAAAATATAGCGAAACAATACGAAGAACTTCAAAACAAGATAAAAGAAACGAGCCAGAAACTTCAGGATTTAGTTCAAAAGATGGAGGAAAACAGGTTAATCTCACCCGAGACGCTTGAGAAATATATTGAACTTCAAAAGTTATTAAATCAGCTTGACATACCTGAATTGAAAGAGCTCATGAGGCGATTTGAACAGGCGATGCAAAACATAAATCCAGACTTGATAAGGCAAGCACTTGAAAAGTTTCAATTTTCTGAAGAAAACTTTAGAAGAAGTATAGAAAGAACTTTAAATCTTCTCAAGAGAATTCAAGTTGAGCAAAAATTAAATGAAATTTTGAAACAGACGGAACAGCTTATTGAGAAACAGGAGGAGTTGAGAAAGAAAACAGCACAGGTAAATCCAGAGAACAAGGCGCAGCTTAAACAGTTAAGCGATGAGCAAAAAGAGCTGAAGGAAGATATGGAAAAACTTGAAGAGAATCTTGAAAATTTAAAAGAGAAGATGAAAGAGTTCAAAAATGAAATGCCACTTGATTCACTTGAAAAGATTCTAAACGAGATGAAAGAGCGAAGATTTGGTGAAAAGTTTGAAAGGGCTGGTGAAAGAATAATGTCTGGAAATTTAAAGGAAGCAACGCAGATGCAATTTGAGCTTTCACAGGGGCTTATGCAAATGCAAAGTGGTTTACAAACCCTTCAACAGCAACTGATGCAAAATCAGCAGAGGCAGATAATCTCAAAAATGCAAAAAATTCAAAAAGACCTTCTTACGCTTTCAAAAGAACAGGAAGAGATAAAACATGAAGCTCAAAAATCTACACAGGGCTCTTCAAAACTTCGGGAACTTGCACGAGAGCAAATGGACCTACTTTCAGGATTGAACTCTGTTGCAAATGAGATGATTGAACTCTCACAGAAAACCTTTGCCATAACCCCTGATATGGGAAAGGAAATTGGATCGGCTCTAATGAACATGCACAGGGCAATTGAATCGCTTTCCGCAAGGGATAACTTAGGAGCATCAAGTTTTCAAAACGAAGCGATGAATTCGCTAAACAAAGCTATAATACAGCTTGGCAATGCAATGCAAGCAATGATGCAAGGCGGGGCAGGTGGTGGGTTGCAATTTTTACTTCAACAGTTAAATCAACTTGCAATGCAACAACTTGGATTAAACCAAGCTACCCAAGAACTTATGCAGCAACTTTCACTTCAACAGCAAGCAGAGATGGCCAGGTTAGCAGCTCAACAGGAGCTCATCCGGAAATCTCTTCAGGAATTGATGAAAGAAGCGGAAACTTCTGGAAATAGAAGCAGAATTCTTGGGGATTTAAATAAAATTGCAGAAGAGATGAAAGAAGTTGTAAGTGACCTTGAGTCGGGGAATTTAAATGAGGAAACGATAAGAAAGCAAGATAGGATTTTATCCAGGCTTCTTGACGCGCAACGCTCAATCCACGAACGAGACTTTGAGAAACGGCGTGAATCAAGACCCGGGCAAAATATCACAAGGCAAAGCCCCGCGGAGCTAAAACTTGACGAAGAAAAAGAGAAAATCTTCCAAGACCTACTCAGATCAATTCGCGAAAACTACCACAAGGATTACGAAGCCCTTATAAAGAAATACCTTGAACTTTTACGCTCCCTCCAGCAATAGTTGTTTCACTTTGCCACTATTTGAAATTTTTGAGACAAATTTAAACCTTCACAATTCTAAAATTAATTGATTTATAATTTTTTATGTCTTGGCACGATTTTTTATTTATTTGTTTAAAAACAAAATCAAATCAAAGGCATATGATTGAAATCCGATGGCATGGTCGCGGAGGACAAGGAGCTAAAACAGCTGCGATGCTATTTGCAGAGACAGCAATTGAAGAGGGTAAATTTGCACAAGGTTTCCCTGAATATGGTCCTGAAAGGATGGGCGCACCAGTAAAAGGTTTCACAAGAATTGACAATAAACCTATAAGAATTCACAGCGGAATTGAAAATCCTCAAGTAGTGGTAGTCCTTGATCAAACGCTGCTTGAAACAATTGATGTAACAGAGGGAATGCCAGATGATGGAATTTTAATCATCAACACCGAAAAAAAACCTGAACAAATACGAAAACAGTTTGGAATAAAAAAGGGCAAAATATATACTGTAAATGCAACAAAAATAGCACTTGATACAATAGGAAGACCAATTCCAAATACTGTTATGCTTGGTGCGTTGATAAAAGTTACAAATGTTCTTGATCTGGATACACTTTTGAAGAATATAGTTAAAAAATTTTCTAAAAAATTCAGCGATAAAGTTGTTGAAGGCAATGTTCAAGCAATAAAAAAAGCATTTGAGGAGGTAAAAGGAGAATGAGCGAACTAAAAAAATGGTTTGAACTCCCAGTCGGAGCTGTGATTGATGAGCCAGGAAGTGCTATGAAGTATAAAACTGGCTCTTGGAGAACATTTAAACCCGTCATTGATAAATCAAAGTGCAATGATTGTTTAATTTGCTGGATTTATTGCCCCGATAATTCAATAATTGTTCAAGATGGCAAACTTATCGGATTTGATTATGACCATTGCAAGGGTTGTGGGATTTGCGCTGAAGTTTGCCCGGATAAGAGCAAAGCAATAACAATGGTCCTTGAACATCAATAATCAAAAAATTTTTCAGGAGGTAAAAATGAAAGTAATGGCTTTGACCGGGAATGAAGCCGTTGCAGAAGCAATGAGACAAATTAACCCAGATGTTGTTGCAGCATATCCGATCACACCACAAACAGAACTGATGCATAGGTTTACAGAATTCGTCGCCGATGGACTTGTTGATACAGAAATGGTTCTTGTTGAATCTGAGCATAGCGCATTAAGTGCAACAGTTGGGGCAAGCGCATCTGGAGTAAGAGCGATGACAGCAACGAGTTCGCAAGGACTCGCTTTAATGTGGGAAATACTTTACATTGCAGCTGGATTGAGATTGCCAATTGTTATGCCTGTCATAAATAGAGCTCTAAGCGCACCTATAAACATTCACGGTGACCACTCCGATACTATGGGAGCAAGGGACTCGGGATGGATACAACTTTTCTCGGAAAATGCCCAGGAAGCATACGATAACACAATCATCGCATTAAGAATTGCAGAACATCCCGATATTCTCCTTCCAGTTATGGTAATGATGGACGGATTCATAATAAGCCACA
Organism: Candidatus Kryptobacter tengchongensis; assembly: GCA_001485605.1. Lineage (GTDB taxonomy): Bacteria > Bacteroidota > Ignavibacteria > Kryptoniales > Kryptoniaceae > Kryptonium > Kryptonium tengchongense. The sequence continues at coordinate 349,132 of FAON01000012.1, read as the reverse complement.
CCATGGAAAGAGTTGAAGTCCTTGATGATGATGTTGTTAAAAGTTTCATTGGTGAATATAACCCAAAATATAAACTTCTTGATGTTAAAAATCCTGTAACGATGGGTCCGCTTGATCTTCAAGATTACTATTTTGAGCACAAAAGAGCACAAGCAGAGGCGATGGAAAATGCTTACAAGCTCATAAAAGAAATTGACGAGGAATATTACAAAATCAGCGGAAGAAAATATGAATATGTTGAGCCGTATGAAATTGACGATGCAGAGATTGTTTTGATTTCACTTGGTTCAACTGCTGGAACGATAAAAGAGGTAGTTGATGAACTTAGACTAAAAGGCTTAAAAGCTGGTGCCTTAAAGATAAGGCTTTACAGACCATTTCCAAAGGAAGAGATAAAAGAGCTCCTCTCAAATGCGCTTGTGGTTGGAGTTATGGATAGAGCAATTGCTTTTGGGGCACCATGTGGACCAGTTTGCCTTGATGTTAAGGCAACTCTCCAAGGAACACGACTTGCTAATCTTCCCATCGTTAACTACATTTATGGACTTGGTGGAAGGGATATAACTCCAAAAGATATTGAAAAAATTTTCAATGAACTTGAAAAGGTCAAAATCTCAGGCGAGGTTCCCAATCTCCCATGTTATATTGGCGTCCGCGGTGAGGAAGATTATACAGAACAAAAAATGAAATTTAAAATTAAAAATTAATTCATGAGCTGAAAATGGCTAACTTAAAAGAACTTTCACAAAGAGAGATAAAATTCACAGCTGGACATAGAGCATGTGCTGGATGTTTGCCAGCAGTCGCCTTACGGCAAGTAACACTTTCTATTAACTATCCTTGTGTTGTTGGATTTGCGACAGGCTGTATGGAAGTTGTTTCAACCATTTTCCCTTATACCGCATGGAATATCCCCTACATTCATGTTGCGTTTGAAAATGTTGCAGCCGTGATGAGCGGAGTTGAGTCGGCGTATAAATCTTTAAAGAAAAAAGGAAAGATAAATGAAGAGATAAAGTTTATTGCTTTCGGTGGTGATGGTGGAACATATGATATTGGATTCCAGGCTCTTTCAGGAATGGCTGAAAGAGGGCATGATGTCCTTTATGTTTGTTATAATAACGAAGCTTACATGAACACGGGAATTCAAAGGTCAAGCGCAACACCTTTCGGTGCTCAAACTTCAACAACGCCAGTTGGTTCAGTTGAATTTGGAAAAAAACAGTTTCCAAAGGATTTGACCCAAATAATGGCAGCACACGGAATCCCTTACGTTGCTCAAGCTTCCGTTCATAATTGGAAAGACTTAAATATGAAAATTGAGAAAGCATTGAATATCAAAGGACCAAAATTTATAAACATACTTGCACCTTGCACGCTTGGATGGAGATATCCAGCCGAGAAAGGAATTGAAATAGCAAAACTTGCTGTTGAAACATGCGTTTGGCCACTTTATGAGGTTGAAAATGGAAAGTATAAAATAAATTATAAACCAAGAGAGAAGAAACCAGTCGTTGAATGGCTTAAAATTCAAGGTAGATTTTCACATCTTTTCAAGCCGGAAAATCAACATCTCATAGATGAAATTCAGAAAGAAGTTGACAAAAGGTGGACACGCCTTCTTGAATTAGCCAGCGCATGAGATAACCCCTCCTTCATCCTTCGGTCGCCGTCGCCTCCCGGCGACCTTTTTATTTATAATCGGAACTTTTTAAAAAAATCAAACTGTTAAATTTTTTAGTTGTAAAATCAATAAAGGGCGAGGTGAGCAAAAATTCAGCAATTTTAATCTTCATTCCAAGCGTAAACTTTTAATTTTTTTAACAAAATCAAATTAAGGGAGGTAATTCAACCATGCTTAAACCCAATTTATTCAACCAAGTCAAAATTGGGGAAGCCCAAAAGTTTGAAAATATGACTGTTTACCCTATGTTTAGCCTCAGCGATGGAAAAGTTGAATATATTACGCTTGATGAGGCATTGAAAATGAAATCGGTTAAAATAACCGAGATAAGCGTTAGTGGCGCAGTGAATCACATAAAAGTTGAAAACCTCTCTGATTTGCCCATCCTAATACTTGAAGGAGAAGAATTAATTGGAGCAAAGCAAAACAGAACCCTTAATACAACCGTGCTCATTAAAGAAAAATCTGAAACAATCATACCTGTAAGTTGTGTTGAGCAAGGACGATGGAGCTACAGGTCAAGGGAATTCGTAAAGCATGATTTCATCATACCAGTGTATGTGAGGGCTACCAAGGTGAAATCAGTTACTGAGTCAGTTAAAAGAGAGAAAACTTTTCGTTCAAATCAAGCTGAGGTCTGGGAATCAGTTTTTAACTTTATGACACCCTTTCAGGTGGAATCTCCAACTGAAGCAATTGATGACACCTACAAAGTAATAGAAGACAAAAAAGATGAATATTTCAACACATTCAAATATCAGGAAGGTCAAAATGGAATAATTGTTTTCATTAATGAAAGGATTGCGGGGGTTGAGTATATTTCCTTGAAGAGAGCTTATAAAAACTATCACGATGGGTTTATAGCCAGTTATATTTTGCAAGCGATTTTTGAAAAAGAAAATCCACGAAAGTTTAGCGGATATAAAACGATTGATAAACTTATTTCAGAGTTCAATGAATATAAATGGAATGTAACAAAATCTGTTAGCCTTGGCGATGATATAAGGTTTGATAACAATGAATATGTTGCAACGGGTTTGATTTATCAAAATGAGTTAATTCAGCTGTCCGTTTTGAACCTAACCCGTGAAAGGTATATGGGAATGGATTCATAATTTTAAAAGTCCGGGCGGGATTACACCTATGCCCGCCCGGGATTTTTTTATAAAGGGGGTTTTACAGCGCAAACCTGGATTTTTTTAAGTTTCTTTTTTTATTTAAATTCATTCAAAAATAAAGGTCAACCATCCAAACGGATTATGTATAATTTTTATCCCCTGATTTCAAAAGAAAGAATCCTTACGGTTTCAGAGTTGACCTATCAAATCAAAAAGTTCGTTGAGCCAAATTTTCAAGATATATGGCTTCAAGGTGAGATATCAAATTATAAGATTCACACATCGGGGCATGTTTACTTTACACTTAAAGATGAAAACGCCTCAATAAACGCAGCGATATGGAAAAGATACGCTGACATCTACTTAAAAGATTACACTTATAAAGATGGGGATAAAGTTCTGGTTCACGGTAAAATTGAAATATATGAGCCACGGGGTGAATACAAAATTATAGTTGATTTTATTGAACCACTTGGCATTGGTGAACTTCAGATAAAGTTTGAAATGCTCAAGCAAAAACTTGCAGCTGAAGGCTTGTTTGACGCAAAATATAAAAAGCCAATTCCAGAATATCCAAGCAGAATAGGTATTGTTACAAGCCCGACTGGTGCAGCTATAAGAGATATGATAAACATAATTTCGCGTCGTTTTCCGGCGGTTGAGTTAATCCTTTATCCTGTTAAAGTTCAAGGTGAGGGAGCAGCAGAAGAGATAGCTCAGGCAATTAGGGATTTTAATTTTTATGGCAAAGTTGATGTAATAATTGTTGGAAGGGGTGGTGGTTCAATTGAAGACTTGTGGGCTTTCAATGAAGAAATCGTCGCAAGGGCGATCTTTGAATCAAAGATTCCAATAATAAGTGCAGTCGGACATGAAATTGATTATAGTATAAGTGATTTTGTTGCAGATTTAAGAGCGCCAACCCCATCGGCTGCAGCTGAACTTGTGGTGAAAAATCGCGATGATGTTATTGAAAATATCCAAAATATTTGGTATACTATTCATCAACTGGTGACGGACAAGATAAAAAATGCGAAAAAAGAGGTTGAACACATAGTTAAAAGTTATGCTTTCAACCGACCGATTGATTGGATAAAACAATATACGATGAGAATTGACGAACTTACGCGAGCCCTTGATATTGCGATGTCGCATAGGTTTGAGTTAATAAAACATAACTTTGAACAGTGGCATAAAAGATTTGAATCTGTAAATCCAGAACTTGCCCTCAAACGTGGCTATGCAATCGTTTTCAAAAACGGAAAAATAATTCACAGTAAGGAAGAACTTAAAATAGAAGATGAATTCAATATAAAACTATCAGATGGAATAATAAAAGGGGTGGTAAAAGGCTATGGCGAAGAAAAATGAAATAACCGAGATCTCATTTGAAAACTTAACATTTGAACAAGCGCTGAGAGAGCTTCAGAACATAGTTGATAAACTTGAAACGGGACAAGTAACTCTTGAGGAGGCAATTGAAATGTATGAGCGTGGCGTTAAACTTTCAAAATATTGCATTGAAAAATTAACACAAGCGGAATTAAGAATAAGGAAAATAATAAAAGACGAATCCCAAGGATTTACACTCATTGACTTTGAAGATTTCAATAACAAAATTTAAAAGAGACAAAATGAGTTCAAAATATCCCTTAGCCGAGACAAATTATAAAATCTTACCGAGCATAAATTCTCCAGATGATTTAAAACGACTCAATATCCATGAGCTTGAAACCCTTGCTGGCGAAATAAGAGAATTTATAATTGACACGATTTCAAAAACTGGTGGACATTTAGGAGCAAGCTTAGGTGTTGTTGAATTAACTCTTGCGGTGCATTATGTATTCAACGCCCCAAAAGATAAGATAATTTGGGATACGGGACATCAAGGTTATGTGCATAAAATCATCACTGGAAGAAGGGATGTTTTCCATACAATAAGACAGTTCAGAGGGATAAGTGGATTTTTGAAGAGAAGTGAAAGCATTTATGATGTCTTTGGGGCAGGACATGCTTCAACTTCAATTTCAGCAGCGCTTGGAATAGCAACAGCAAGAGATTTTGACGGTGCTGACTACAAGGTTGTGGCGATAATTGGCGACGGCGCGATGACAGCTGGGCTTGCCTATGAGGCGATGAACAACGCTGGGATGATGAGAAAAAACTTGATTGTGATCTTAAATGATAACAACATGTCAATTTCACCAAATGTATGGGCTGTATCAAAATATTTTACAGACTTGATTGCAAGTGCACACTACAACAAACTCAAATCCTTTATCTGGGACTTAACGGGGCAACTTGACGGGATGGGAGACAGAATAAGAAAACTTGCTGCAAGGGTTGAGGGCGGGGTAAAAGCAATTATAACACCAGGGATGCTCTTTGAAGCGCTCGGGTTTAGATACTTTGGTCCTGTGAACGGACACAACATTGCGAAACTTATAAAAATTTTAAATGAGATAAAAAATCTCAATGGACCGATACTTGTTCATGTTATAACTCAAAAAGGCAAAGGTTACAAACCTGCTGAAGAAGATGAACAAAAGTATCACGGGGTAACTCCGTTTGATAAAATCACAGGGAAGATGTATAAAAGCGACAAGCCTCAACCACCAAGTTACACAAAGGTTTTCGGTGAAGCTGTAGTCCAACTCGCAAAGAGAAACAATAAGATCGTCGGAATAACAGCAGCGATGCCGGAAGGAACGGGACTTAACATTTTAGCAAAAGAAATTCCTGAGAGATTTTTTGATGTCGGTATAGCAGAACAGCACGCTGTGACATTTGCAGCAGGACTTGCAACTGAGGGATACATTCCAATATGCGCTATCTATTCAACATTTTTACAAAGAGCTTTTGATCAGATTATTCATGATGTCGCACTTCAACACTTACATGTTATTTTCGCAATTGATAGAGCTGGACTCGTTGGAGCCGATGGACCCACGCATCACGGCGCCTTTGACTTAAGTTACTTACGCCTTATCCCTGGCATGGTGATAATGGCACCAAAAGATGAAAGCGAGCTAAGAGATATGCTCTATACTGCGACGATTTACAATAAAGGACCCGTAGCAATAAGATACCCACGTGGTAATGGTGTTGGTGTTCCACTTAAAGATGATTTTGATTTAATTGAGATTGGAAAAAGCGAGATTTTAAAAGAGGGACGCGATATAGCGATACTCGCAATTGGAAATATGGTTTATCCAGCATTAAAATCCGCTGAAATACTTCAAAGATACGGGATAGATGCAATGGTTGTAAATATGAGATTTGTTAAGCCACTTGACGAAAAACTTCTTGATATGATTTTTGAAAAATTTAATAAGGTTGTAACTGTTGAGGAAAACACAATTCGTGGTGGATTTGGAAGTGCAGTGCTTGAATATGCAGCTTCAAAAGGGGTCGTAAATGTTAAATTTTTAATTCATGGGATACCAGATGAATTTATTGAGCATGGGACTCAACCCGAACTGTGGCAAATGCTCAAACTTGACGCCAACGGGATAGCCGAAAAAATCCTTGAAACATTTGAATTTGATAAAGTTTTAATTCCTCAAAAAACACACTCATAAAAATATGGAAAAGGTTAAACTTGGCATAATTGGGCTCGGTGGTATAGCTCAAGCAGTTCATCTACCAATACTTTCAAAACTTGAAAATGTTAAAATTGTTGCTATGTGCGATGCTGATAAGGCAAAGGCAAAAATGCTTTCCGAAAAATACAATGTCCCCTACTTCTACACCGATTATGAAAAAATGTTGAAAGAGGTTGATGAAATTGAAGCCGTTGAAATTTTAACTCCGACAAATCTTCATGCTGAGATGACAATAGCATGCGTTAGCGCTGGGAAAGATGTATTCGTTGAGAGACCCCTCGCAAGGACATATAAAGAAACCGTAGCAGTTGTGAAAGCTATTGAAGAAACCAATCGCAAGGTGATGGTCGGAATGAACTTAAGGTTTAGACCTGATTGTATGTTGATGAAGGGCTTTATTGAGCAAGGGGAACTTGGGTCAATTTTTTATGTAAAAGGTGGATGGTTCAAAAGACCAAATGATAAAAAGTGGGTATTAATGAAAGATAAATCCGGAGGCGGAGTTATACTTGACCTCGGAATTAGCATACTTGACCTCGCACTTTGGATGGCTGGATACCCCGAAGTTAAAAGCGTGAACTCAATCTCATATAAACATCAAACTCGCTCAGTTGAGGATAGCGCCATTGTTCTCTTAAAGTTCAAAAATGAAGCGACACTTTTTATTGATGTGAGCTGGTCATATGAATTTGAAAGCCCGATATTCTATCTGCATATATTTGGAACCGAAGGAACAGGCGAATTAAACCCATTCAGGATTTATAAAGACATTCAGGGAAAACTTATAAATCTTGTGCCAGAGAAAACAGAAAAGCCAGAGATACTTTATTGGAAATCATATGAAAATGAACTGAAACACTTCCTTGGCGCTGTGCGTGAACTTCATCCGCTTATTTCAACAGCAAAAGACGCGCTTTATAGGATGAAAATTGTTGAAGCAATTTATAAATCAGCCGAGCGAGGAAAGGAAGTAATCCTTCAATAAAAAATTTTTAAAAATAAAAATGTTTATAACTTTTGAAGGGCTTGACCTTTGCGGTAAAACAACACAAGCAGAAATTTTAATTCAAAAACTAAAAAACTCCGGTTTTGACATCACATTCGTCAGAGAGCCCGGGGGAACGAGAATCTCCGAGCTTATACGAAATATACTGCTTGATTCACAGAATAAAGAAATGGATCCAATCACGGAACTTTTCCTTTTCTCGGCAAGCCGTGCCCAACTTGTAAGAGAAGTTATAATCCCATCTCTTAACTCAGGAAAAATTGTTATATGTGATAGATTTTATGATTCAACACTTGCTTATCAAGGCTATGGTCGTGGGATTGAGATTGAAAAAATTAAAATTATAAATGAGCTTGCCTCATCCGGGCTCGTTCCCGACTTAACATTTTTAATTGACATCCCAGTTGAAGAAATCTATAGAAGAAGAAAAGAAAAATACGGCGACCTTGACCGAATGGAGAACTCAGGTCTTGAGTTTTATAAAAGGGTGAAGCATGGATACCTTGAAATTGCGAAATCAAGCGATAGATTCATCATTATAGATGGAATGAAAAAAATTGATGAGATAAGCGAACAAATTTGGTATATTGTTTTTGAAAAATTAAAAATGAAGGCAAAATGAAGAGAAAAATTTTTTTCTTTGGCTTCGGGCTTCTTGTGCTAACTTTATTTGTAAGATTTGAACTTTTTCAGTCGCAAAAAGATGATATATTTTTCAAGATAGACAAAAGCATTGATATCTTCGGAAAAATTTATAAAGAGGTGCTCTTAAACTATGTTGATGAAGTTGATCCTGAAAAATTTATGAGGGCAGGAATAAAGGGAATGTTAAGTGAACTTGACCCTTACACCGTCTTCATAGATGAAAAACACAGAGAAGATGTTGACGCCCTAACAACAGGAAAATATGGAGGAATTGGCGTATCAATATCAAAATTTGATGACCAAATCGTTATAACCAAAGTTTTAAAAAGCTACCCTGCTGATATGGCTGGGATAAAAGTTGGCGATGTCATCATTGAAATTGATGATATACCCACAAAAGATAAATCACTTGACGAAGTTAGAACCTATATGATTGGAAAACCTGGAACGCCAATAAAACTTAAAATTTCAAGGGAAGGATTTGAAAATATACTTACATTTGAAATAACGAGAGCCGAAATTGAAGTCAAGAACATAACTTATTATGATTTCATTGACGATGGAATTGCGTATATAAAACTTGAGCGCTTCTCAAGAAACGCAGGTGAGGAATTGAGAAAAGCAATAAAAAATTTACAGACAAGAGGCGAGATAAAAGGATTAATACTTGATCTTCGTGATAACCCCGGGGGATTGCTTGACGCTGCGGTTGATGTTGTTGAAAAGTTTGTTCCAGAGGGAAGTTTGATAGTTTCAACCCGAGGTCGCAAACCTGATGCCTTGAGAAACTACTACTCAAATGAAAAACCCATTCTTCCAGATATCCCCCTCTGTGTCATAGTTAACAACTCAAGCGCAAGTGCAAGCGAAATAGTTGCTGGAGCAATTCAAGACCTTGATAGAGGCGTGATCATAGGGACAAAAACATTTGGAAAAGGTCTCGTCCAGACAATAAGCTATCTTTCCTATAATACCTTCCTCAAGATAACAACTGCTAAGTATTACACCCCGAGTGGTCGCTGTATCCAGGAAATTGACTATTTCCATAAACCTGATGGCGTTTTCATTTCAAAACCCGACTCGGAGCAAAAGGTTTACAAAACTAAAAATGGTCGGATCGTCTACGCTCAAGGTGGAATAATGCCAGATACAGTTGTTCCCGAAACAAAACGAAGCGATTTCGTTGAATCCCTCGCTCAGAAAAGATTGTTTTTCAAATTTGCAAATTTATTCGCCATAAGGTATAAAACACTGCCGGAAAATTTCAAAATAGATGAACAAATCCTTGAACAATTCAAAAAGTTTGTTGAGAAAAATAATTTCGCATTCCGAGATAGTTTTGAAATAAACCTTGAAAAAGCGGTTGCATACGCAAAAAAGCAAGGATATCAAAATGGCTACCTTGAAACAATTGAGTTTACACTCAACAAAGTAAAAACTCAAAAAATTGATTACTTTAATCTTTATCGTGATGAAATAGCAAGAGAACTTATGCGCGAGATACTTGCAAGATATAAATATGAAGATGAGCTAATAGCATGGGGTCTCTCAAATGATGTTCAAGTTAAAACAGCGATCGCAATTTTAAAAGAGAAAAAAACATATAACTCTATCCTAAGTCTGAAATGATATTCTGGAAAATTTTATTTCTCCTTGCTTCTGGACTTTTTGCCGGTTTCCTAGCAGGATTTTTCGGAATCGGAGGTGGTGTAATCCTCGTTTTAATCCTGATGTATTATTACTCGGGAACTGGAATTCCAGCTGACTTAACCCCCAAAATTGCTGTTGCTACAAGTTTATTCACGATAATTTTCACATCAATTTCAAGTACGATAAAGCAGTATGAAAATAAAAACATTGAGTGGAAATTAACATTTACTATGGGGCTTGCCTCAATTATATCAGCTCTTGTCGGAAGTAAAATTGCATCTGTTGTTTCTGGAAATTTCATAAAGACATTCATCATCGCTGTTATAATTTTTGCTGGATTAAGAATGCTTTTGGCTGGAAACTCAGAAGTTGATATAGACGATCTGACAAATTATAAAAGCGATGCCTCTCCGTTTTCCGCTATCTTTTGGGGTTTCATCACCGGGATAGTTTCTATATTTGCAGGCGTGGGAGGCGGAATTTTACTTGTCCCTGTGATGAACCATCTTATGAAAGTCCCAATAAAAAGAGCAATCGGAACATCAAGCTCAATCATAATTTTAACATCAACTTTTGGAACACTTGGTTATGTAATCAACGGACTTGGGAAACCCGAACTTGAAGCTCTCGGAACGCTTGGCTTTGTTGATTATACAGCCGGGATTCCTATTATAATTGGTTCAATTCTTACAAGCCGACTTGGGGCTCACGCATCTTATAGGACAAAGTCAAAACTTCTAAAAAAACTTTTTGCATTGCTTTTAATTACAGTTGCAATTTTAACACTTTTAAAATAAAAAAACAATCGGAAATGCTTTTAAAATATCGCACATTTGAACTTAAACTTAAGCACCCTTTCAAGATCACACGAGGTGTAAGAACATCAAATTGGGTTGTGCTTATTGAAGTTGAACACGACGGCGTAATTGGTTATGGCGAAGCATCCCCATCACAAAGATATGGCGAAACCATTGAAACAGTGCAAAACTTTTTAAATAAAGTTGATCTATCAAAGTTTAATGATCCATTTAATCTTGAGGAAATTTTAAACTATATTGATTCAATTGAGCCGGGAAATACATCTGCAAAAGCCGGGATTGATATCGCCTTGCACGATCTTATCGGAAAATTGCTTAAAATCCCCATTTACAAACTTTTCGGACTCAATAAAGAAAAAACTCCAATCACCTCGTTCACAATCGGCATAGACGAGCCAAATGTTATTGAACGAAAGGTCAGAGAAGCTGAAGAATATCCTATTTTGAAAGTTAAGCTTGGACTTGAGAACGACGAAGAGATAATCAGAACGATACGAAAGATCACAGATAAATTAATCAGGGTTGACGCAAACGAAGGATGGAAAACCAAAGAACTTGCACTTGAAAAAATCAAATGGCTTCAAGATGAAGGAGTTGAACTTGTTGAACAACCAATGCCTGCCAATGATCTTGACTCAGTTGCATGGCTTAGAGATAAAGTTGATATTCCAATAATCGCAGATGAGAACTGTATTCGCCTTTATGATGTTCCAACTTTAGGAAAGGCATATGATGGAATTAATATAAAGCTTATGAAATCCACGGGTATAAGAGAAGCAATAAAAATGATAAACACCGCAAGAGCAATGAATATGAAAATTATGATTGGTTGTATGATTGAATCATCTGTTGGGATAACCGCAGGAGCCCAAATTTCACCACTTGTTGATTTTGCAGACCTTGATGGAAATCTTTTGATAACAAACGATCCATTTGAAGGAGTTAAAGTTAAAGGTGGAAAGTTAATTCTTCCAGATGAGCCAGGACTTGGCGTAAAAAAATTAATTTAAAAACTATGCTTTTCAAAAGACCACAACATCTACGCTTTGAGTACATCCCGAGGTATTACAAACCTGAAAAAGATGAGGAGCTCAAAAGGAAGGAACGTTTGAGAAGGAGCTTAAAAATCCAGAGAATCGGTATCTCCGAAAGAAAGAAAAGATCATTGCTTTGGTGGCTAATAATTGTCGGGATTGTCTTTTATCTTTATCTTGTGTTATCAGGAACACTGTAAGGTAAAAGATTCATGATGAATTGTTTCATCTTTTTTGGATGGCAAGAATTGAAAACTTCTATAATACTTGAAAATGGGAAGGATAAAAATTTTACCTGAAGAAATAGCAAGCAAAATTGCAGCTGGTGAAGTCATACAAAGACCCGAATCCGTAGTTAAAGAATTGATTGAAAACTCAATTGATGCAGGAGCAAAAAATATAACCGTAATTTTAAAAGACGCTGGGAAAGCACTTGTTCAAGTGATTGATGATGGTTGCGGGATGAGCGAGGACGATGCAGTTATTGCCTTTGAAAGACACGCAACAAGCAAAATTGAAACATATGAAGACCTTGAAAACATACGAACGCTTGGCTTCAGGGGAGAAGCCCTTGCATCAATCGCAGCTGTTGCCCAGGTTGAAATGAAAACAAGAACACAAGAAGATGAACTTGCAACGCTTGTTAAGATAGAAGGCGGAAAAATAATTGAGATTTCAAAAACATCGCATCCAATTGGAACATCAATTGCGGTTAAAAATCTTTTCTTCAATACCCCAGCAAGGAGAAACTTTTTAAAAAGCAATTACACAGAATTCAAACATGCTTATGAGGCTTTCATAAGGTTCGCTATAGCCTATCCCGAAATATCCTTTGAACTCATAAGCGATGACGAATTAATCTCAAAATTTGAAGCAACTGATTTTGAAACAAGAATAAAACAAATTTTTGGCGATGAATTTTTTAAAACTCTAATCCCTGTAGACGAGAAAACTGAATATGTAAGCATATATGGATTCATAAGCAAACCAGAATTTTCAAGAAAGACAAAAGCTGATCAATTTATCTTTCTTAACAGAAGATATATAATAAATCGCTCCATAAATCACGCAGTCTACAATGCCTACGAGCATCTCATTGATAAAGGGAATTTCCCGTCATTTATTTTGATGATCCTGATTGACCCAAGGCATGTTGATATAAATGTCCACCCATCAAAACTTGAGGTTAAATTTGACGATGAACAAGGAATTTACAACTTTGTTCGTGCAGTTGTGAAACACTCGCTATCAAAGTTCAATTTAATCCCTGAAATTGAAATTGAGCCATCTGGCGGAATTAAACTCCATCCACCTTCGGAAATTGAAGAGATAAAACAAAAGTTAATAAACTTAACCGAACCAATTAAAGAGAAAATTCAAAAAGAGCAACAATATTCACTTGAATTTTTAACTTCTTCTTTTCCAGAAGCAATGACTGCAATTCAAGCGAAGGAAGATATCAAAAAGGTTGAAAAAATTTCTCAAGAAATTCAATCTGCAATCTCACAATCAGTAGAGGAAAGAGGCGAAGAAGGAATCTCCTTTATGCAAATCCATAACAAATATATAATTGCCCAAATTAAAACTGGGATAATGATAATTGATCAGCATGTCGCTCATGAGAGAATTCTTTACGAAAGGGCGCTTGACAGTTTAAATTCAAGATCCCCATTCACGCAACAACTTCTCTTTCCTCAAACAATTGAAGTCACGCCAGCAGACATGGCAGTTGTTAAAGAAATTAAAGAGCATCTTGAAAGTTTGGGATTTGACCTGCGAATTTTCGGAAAAAGTACAATAATACTTTACGGAGTTCCACCAGAAGTCAAACAGGGCTCGGAGAAAAAAATTTTTCTGGAGATAATTGAACTTTACAGAGAAAATTCAAATGCCGAACCAAATTTAAGTGTTCGTGAAAATCTTGCAAAAGCGTTCGCTTGCAAAACAGCGATCAAAGCAGGAGATAAATTGACCCCAGAAGAAATCCAAGTTCTCATTGATCAACTCTTCCTTACACGAAATCCATATGTGTGCCCACACGGGAGACCGATAATAGTTAAAATTCCAATTGAAGAGCTTGACAGAAAATTTGGAAGGATATAAATTTATTTTCTCGCAGTGACAATTAAACCAGTCCCCTTCCTATTTTCAACCTTTGTATCAAGCCACATCAGAAAAAATCCCACACCAGAAATTACGAGATAATACAAAGGAAGAAGCACGACAAAAATAAAACTTTTCCCAAGCAAAAGGATTGGAATTTTCACCATAAGTTTCCACGATAAATTCCCCCATCTTCCATAACTGTATTTCAGGGTTATATTTTTAAATCCCGCCTTTTCAAGTTTAGATTTAATTTCATCTGCTCCATATCCACTTCTGACATGTTCTTCAATAAAACTTTCCTCTTCATCTGAATGAACATCCGACCCTCCAAGATTTGACGGCGTGCTTATTATCAACAATCCATTTTTTCTCATGGCTTTGTAAAAATTTTCAAAAACTGTTTCATCATTTTTAATATGTTCCATCACATCAATAGCAAGAATGAGATCAAACTTATCTGAAAAATTTAACTTTGTAAGGTCGGCGATTTCAAATCTCAAGTTTTCAATTTTAACTGCCCTGGCAAAATCTTCACAATCTTTGATTCTATTTTCATTTATATCAACCCCAATAACTTCCGAATTTTTAAATCTTTTCGCTATAAGATACGAATATTGTCCAAAACCACATCCAGCATCAAGAACGTTGATTTTATCATTTCTTGAATTGAAAAAATTTTTCACCTCCCTTTTCACATACCAAGCACGAAGAAGAAATATGTTAAGGATGCCATAAAAAAATTTCCGTAAAAAGATTTTCCCAGAGATTATTTTGTCAATCTTTGATTTTATTCTCTCGTATCTCATTTTCACTTTTTCAAAACTATTCTAAAAGTTGAACCTTTGCCGATTTTGCTTTCCTTTAGGAAAAGCTTACCGCCGTGGTAAATTTCAATTATCCTTTTTGACAAACTCAATCCAAGTCCCCATCCCCTTTTCTTCGTAGTGTAACCAGGTCTGAAGATATCCTTACGATATTTCATATTTATCCCACGCCCTGTATCTGAAACATCAATTATAACAAGTTTCCCCTTCTCTTGAATTTTAAACTCTATTTTCCCTTCGCTGTTTTCAATCGCATCAAGTGAATTTTTGAGCAAATTTTCAATAACCCATTCAAATAATTCACGATTGATGAAAGCTTTTGCATCCATGTCCCCCTTGATTGATATCATTATTTTCTTGCCAGAGTGAGGAATTCTCTTCTCAAAATACCTGATCACGGAATTTATAACATCTGAGATTTTTTCCTCAACTAATTCCGCTTTTGAACCTATCTTTGAAAATCTTTGAGTTATTTTGTTAAGCTTGTTAAGATCATTTTCTATTTCATGAATTACATTGCTTACATCCTCACCGTTATCAATTTTTGTCCTTAAAATTTCAAGCCAGCCATATAAACTTGAAAGCGGTGTCCCGAGCTGATGTGCCGTCTCCCGTGCAAGCCCAACCCAGATATTGCTTTGCTCCGTTTTCTTAATATAGCTAAAACTCAAGTATCCAATTAAAACGAAAATCCCAGCGACAATTAGTATTATATATGGTAAAATTTTGAGCTGCTCAACAAGTTTTGAGTTTCCGTAAAAGACATAGTTTAAAATTAGCGTATCTTGGTAAGCTATTTTTATAGGCTCAAATGTTTTTTCCATCTTCTCAATCTCCCTACGCAAAATCTTCTCCCTTTGTTTCTTGGATAGGGTTGTATCAATTTCAATGTTTCTGTAAAAAAGAGGATTCCTCTCCCTGTCGGTTACAATCACAGGAAAATCAATCGCAAGAATGATCTGATCAAAGATAAATGTAAATTCAGATGTCCCAGGGGAATTGACTATATATTCAATTGACTTTGCGTAAAGATTTGCGATTTGTTTTTCTCTCATTTCAAGATTTTTGACTATAACATTTGTATAGTAAAGAATCCCAAGTGCGATTGCCAAGGCAAGCAAGATGAGGAATCTTTTTATATTAACTGCCTTTAACATTTTTAAACAGTTTATCTTAAAATTGTTTGATTTCTGTCTGCCCCAACAGAAATGATTGAAACTTCCACACCTGTTAGTTTCTCTATAGCTTCAATATATTCTCTTGCCTCCGACGGAAGATCTGAATAAGATTTAAGATCTGAAGTTTTCGTTTTCCAGCCTTTGAAACTTTCATAAACAGGTTCAACTTTAGAGAGCGTCTCTGAATTAGTCGGGAAATTTTTAAGTTTTTTCCCTTTTAGTTCATAAGCGACGCAAATTTTTATTTCATCAAGTTCATCAAGGACATCAAGTTTAGTTAAAGCGAGTTTTTCAATCCCGTTTATCATAATCGTGTAGTTTAAACTTACAATATCAAGCCAACCGCATCTTCTTGGTCTACCAGTTGTTGCACCATATTCATGACCTTTCTCCCTTATGTGATCCCCAAGTTCATCTTTTAACTCGGTTGGGAATGGACCTTCTCCAACTCGTGTTGTGTATGCTTTTATAACACCAATTACGCCATTTATCTTCGTTGGTGGTATTCCCGAACCTGTTGATGCACCTCCAGCTGTTGGACTTGATGAGGTCACATAAGGATATGTTCCATGATCAATATCAAGCAAAGCCCCTTGTGCCCCTTCAAGAAGAATTTTTTTCCCATCTTTTATTGCTCTGTTTAAATAAACAGCCGTATCCGTCACATACTCATCAATTTTTTTATCAAACTCAATGTATTCGTCAATTATTTTTTCAACATCAAACTTCGTTTCACCGTAAATTTTCTCTATGATTTCGTTTTTTAACTCTATATTCTTGCGAAGTTTTTTGCAAAATACATCTCTATCAAGAAGGTCAACAACTCTAATTCCAACCCTTGCATACTTATCAACATAAGATGGACCAATCCCCTTTCCAGTTGTTCCAATTTTATCATCCCCCTGCTCATAAAGTTTATCAAGAAGCTTGTGATATGGCATTATTAGATGAGCCCTGTGACTTATAAAAAGTCGTCCGGAAACATCAACACCCGCAGATTTCACCATCTCAATTTCTTCAATTAAAGCAATGGGATCAAGAACAACTCCATTACCAATTACACAAACAACATTAGGATGAAAAATTCCCGAAGGCAGAAGATGTAGAACATAGGTTTTTCCATCAAATGAAACCGTATGCCCTGCATTTGCACCCCCTTGATATCTAACAACGATATCTGCATCCTCACTTAAAAGGTCAACAATTTTTCCTTTTCCTTCATCACCCCATTGAGCACCAAGGATAACCCATACAGCACCATCAGGAATTTTAATTAACATTACAATGTAGATTACTTTTTCTTTGTTGCTCTTTTTTTATAACTTTCAATTGCTTCTTCAACGGAGTTATAAGTTTCAAAAACTTTTATAAGTCGTGTTATCATCAAAAGCGATTCAATTTTATCGGTTGGATTTGCGATTTTGAGGTCACCCCCGCCATTTCTCATTGTCGTCAAGCCACTTATCAAAGTCCCAAGCCCTGCGCTGTTCATAAATTTAACATTTTTAACATCAACGACGACTTTATTTTTCCCTTGATCAAGGAGTTTGTGCAAAAGCTCTCTAAACTTTTGAGAGTCAGGACCTCCCATTAAATTTCCTTTAATCTCAATTACGACAACATCATCAAATTCCTTTGCTCTTAATCGCATAATTTTTCCTGTTTAATTTTAAAAAGGCGGGGCTAATTTGCCCCGCAAGATATTTACTTTGCTGTTACGGGTTGCTTCTTCAAAAGTTTCTCCTTCTCTGCTCTCCTCTGCCTCGCAAGATTGAAATCAACAACAATTGAACTTGCGACATAAATTGATGAATAAGTTCCAGTTATCATACCAATCGTTAAAGCGAAGGCAAATCCACGGGTGACCTCACTCCCAACGAAAAGTAAAATAACAAGAACTAAAATAACTGTTCCGCTTGTTATTATCGTCCTGCTTAATGTTTCATTTATGCTCTTGTTAACAAGACTGATAAAGTCCATCGCTTTGTAAAGTTTCAAATTTTCTCTTATTCTGTCAAACACAACAACCGTATCATTTACAGATAAACCAACAAGTGTAAGAAGTGCAGCAAGGAGTGATTGATTCATTTCAATGTTCAGATAGGGGACGGAGCTAAAAATTGAACAAAATCCAAGCGTAACCAAAACATCGTGGAACAGTGCAACTACAGCACCAAGCCCGTAAATTGGTTTAAATCTTAAACCGATATAAACAAGCATAACAATTAGCGATAAAATAACTGTATAAAATGCCTTTCGCCTTAATTCAGCTCCTATTCTTGGACCAACCTTTTCCTCATTTAAAACCTCAACTTTGTTATCTTGAAATTTTGATTGTAAAGCTGAAAGAATTAGTTCTCCCATCTTTGTTCCTTCCATCTGCTGCGATGTTCGGATCAAAATTTCATTATGCGTTCCGTATGTTTTGATCTCACTTTTTGCAAGCCCGATTTGTGCGATTGCACTTCTGACATCGCCAATTGAAACAGGTTTCTCAAAGCGAACGATCACCTCGGTCCCACCAAGGAAATCAATACCAAGTGGGATACCACGAAAGATAAGCGAAATTAAACCAATTAAAATAACAATAATAGAAACCGCATACCAAATTTTTCTTCTCTCAATGAATTTTATATTTGTCTTGCCGATAAATCTCATTTTAAAACCCTCTGAAATTAATTTTTACTTAGCCAAATTTAACAACAGCTGGATACTTTTCAGCTACAATATCATACAAAACTTTTGTGATGAAAACGGCACTAAAAAGGTTAGCAATGATACCTATCATCAACGTAAGGGCGAACCCCTGAATCGGACCGGAACCGAAATTATAAAGGATTAATCCCGTTAGAAAAGTTGTGATGTTTGAATCAAAAATAGCGCTAAAAGCTTTTGAATAACCCTCATCTATCGCTGACCTTAAGGTTCTACCTATTGCGAGCTCCTCACGAATCCTCTCATATATAAGAACATTAGCGTCTACAGCTACTCCAATTGTTAAGATTATCCCTGCTATTCCAGGCAATGTAAGCGTGGCGTTAAATCCTGCCAAAACAGCAAGTATAAAAGCGATATTTAACACAAGCGCAAGATCAGCCACAAGTCCACCAGTTGAATAATAAACAATCATAAACAAGGTTATGACAATAAAAGAAAAGAGCGCTGATTTTAAGCCCTTTTGAATTGAATCCTCACCGAGTGATGGACCGACTGTTCTTTCTTCAATTATTTCAAGTGGTGCTGGCAAAGCGCCAGCTTTTAAAACGACTTCAAGAAGCTTTGCCTCTTCAGGTGAGTCAAGCCCTTCAATTTGCGAACTTCCACCGATTATCTTTGTTCTCACAACGGGCCATGAATAAGCAGTCCCGTCAAGAATGATAGCTATATGCTTATTTATGTTCGCTCCAGTTATTCTTGCCCATTCACGTGCGCCCTCGCTGTTCATCCTCATTATAACAATCGGCATGTTATTATTAGGGTCAACAGTTGCCCTCGCCTCGGTTATAACCTTTCCAGTGATTTCGGGGTCTTTCTTAACAGCAATGAGATTATAATATTGATTTCCATCCCGCGCTGTAAATGGCTTTGCAGACCAAACAAACTCAAAATCTGATGGGATTAAATTCCTTACATCTGGACGAGATAAAATATATTCTACCATTCTTTTATCCCTTGCCATAACAAAACCAATCCCAGTTTGCTCATCAACCCTAACATAAGCAAAGAATGGGTGTTCCTTCTTGAACTTTTCAAATTCGCTTAATCCAGCAGTTGTATCAACGCCAAGCTCGGAGGCTATGGTCTTCAAGGTGTCCTTCTTTAAAGTATCTGATTTAACAATAACCCGTGAAGTATCGGTCGTATCAGCAATACTTTTGCCAGCAAGATAGTTATCAATTGATTGCATCACCTTTATTGCTATATCGGCCGGTTTTAGAAGTTTGAATTCAAGAACAGCAGTGCTTTGCAAAAGTTGTCTAACTTCTTCACGGTTTTTTACCCCCGGCAACTCAACAACAATACGATTTGCGCCTTGCTTTTGAATTGATGGTTCCGCAACGCCATATTTGTCAACCCTGTTCCTTATAACCTCAAGAGCTCTATCAACCGCGTCCCTTGCCTGCTTTTCAAGCTCTGAAATTATCTCGGAATCACTTTGGCGAATATCACCATAATATCGGCTTAATCTGATTCCTCTCTCCTGAAATTTTCTCAAAAGAATTGAGGTAACTGGCTCTTCCGAAACCACGGCTTCCTTTTTTACCTCAGCAAGTATTTGCCTAAATGTTTCATCTTTGTTTTTGGCAAGGTTATCAAGCATTTTGATAACATCCACCTCAAGCGCAACATACATACCACCTTGAAGATCAAGCCCAAGTTTGATCCTCTTTTGTTTAACCTTCTGAATATCATCAATGTGTTGCTGAATGAACCTTAAACTATCCTCACCTCTCAGCTCAGATAATTTCTTCTGATAGTTCATATCTTTGTATGTTGGGTAAAGATACCAAAACGCACCAGCAATTGATATAATGATCAAAATTATTTTCCATCTGTTCTTTTTCACTTTTGCATCACCTTTTTAATTTTATTTTGCAAAGATAAAGTTAATCTCTGATAATTTAAAAATCAATCTTCCTCCTCCTCAGCCACAACGCTTGCAACTGAGGCAATTATGTCACCATGGTTCAACTTTATAAGTTTAACACCTTGAGCCTGCCTTCCCATAACTCTTATGTCCTTAACATGATGTCTTATCAAATAACCTTTCGCCGTCACAATCATTATATCATCGTTATCAAGAACCTCTTTTATTGCGACCATATTCCCAGTCCTTTCATTAACTTTAACAGCAATGATTCCCTTCCCACCCCTATGCGTAACTCTGTAATCATTCAAATCGCTTCTCTTTCCAAATCCATTTTCGGTGACAACAAGTATTGTCGCCCCTTGCCTCTTAACCGCTATCATCCCGATAACTTCATCATCTTTCTCAAGTTTAATCCCCCTTACGCCAGTTGCCTGCCTACCCATAGGTCTTATGTCTTTTTCGTTAAATCTTATAGCTATTCCCTTTTTCGTTCCTATTATCAAATCCTGAGTCCCGTCTGTCAAACGAGCATCAACAAGGCGATCACCACGAT
The DNA here is from genome assembly GCA_001485605.1 of Candidatus Kryptobacter tengchongensis. GTDB lineage: Bacteria > Bacteroidota > Ignavibacteria > Kryptoniales > Kryptoniaceae > Kryptonium > Kryptonium tengchongense. Next base: position 328,320 of record FAON01000012.1, on the reverse strand, counting down.
TTAGGTTAATCGCAATTATCCCAACTCTCCTCGGATTTGAGAATTCCATAAGTGGGACTTTTTTAACATAGCCCATCTTTGTAACCATTGTAACAAACAAATTCTCGTTAAATTCCCTAACAGCTACAAAAGCGGTGATTTTTTCGTCCGGTTCCTTATTGACAAGGTAAGAAATTGATTTACCCCTTGAAGTCCTGCTTCCCTCTGGAATTTCATGCACCTTTAACCAATATGCCTTACCTTTATCTGTAAAGAAAATAATGTAATGATGCGTTGAGGCAACAAACATATGCTCAACAAAATCATCCTCACGAGTTGCAGTCGCAGTGATCCCTCTCCCCCCACGATTTTGCCTTCTATATCCACTTACAGGATATCTTTTTATGAAACCATTATGGGTTATCGTTATTACCACATCTTCCTGCGCTATTAAATCTTCAACGCTAAAATCTTCTTCACCCTCAATTATCTGTGTCCTCCTTTCATCTCCATATTTTTCCTTAAGCTTAAGCAATTCATCTTTTATCAATTCCTTTTGCAATTCTTTGCTTCTTAAAACACTCTTCAATTTCTCAATTAACTTTATCGTCTCCTTGTATTCAGCTTCAATTTTGCTTCTTTCAAGCCCCGTTAATCTTTGTAATCGCATATCAAGTATCGCCTTAGCCTGAATCTCTGTAAGTTTAAATTTTTTCATCAAATTTACCTTCGCTGTGTCGGGATCTTTTGATTTCTTTATCAATTCAACAATTTCATCAATATTATCAAGCGCAATCTTGTATCCCTCAAGTATATGAGCTCTTTTTTCAGCGTCTTCAAGTTCAAATTTCGTTCTTCTGACTATAACATTTAGTCTGAAATTAATGAACTCCATCATCATTTCTTTCAAATTCAAAATCCTCGGCACCCCATTAACAAGTGCAAGCATTATCACCCCAAACGTTGACTGAAGATTTGTATGTTTATAAAGATTATTTAAAACAACCTCTGGTTGCGCATCACGCCTTAACTCAATAACAATCCTCATCCCATCTTTATCAGATTCATCCCTTATGTCAGATATATCCTCTATTTTTTTATTTTGAACAAGTTCAGCAATTTTTTCAATCAGGGAAGCCTTATTCACTTGATATGGGATTTCAGTTATTACAATTCTTGAACGACCTTTGTAATTTTCAATGTTTGCTTTTGCCCGAACAATTATTCTACCTCTACCTGTTGTGTAAGCCTCCTTGATCCCCGAAAGCCCAACAATTATCCCGCCAGTTGGGAAATCAGGACCTTTAATATACTTCATCAATTTATCAACCGTGAGATCAGGATTTTTAAGAAGAGCGATTAAACCATCAACAATTTCACTAAGATTATGTGGCGGAATGTTAGTTGCCATACCAACTGCGATACCGCTTGAACCATTGACAAGCAAATTTGGAAGAATCGTAGGTAATACCTCAGGCTCTTTGAGGGTTTCATCAAAGTTTGGGCGAAAATCAACCGTGTTCTTATCAATGTCTTGAAGCATCTCCTCAGCAATCGCAGATAACCTCGCCTCAGTATAACGCATCGCCGCTGGGGAATCACCATCTATTGACCCGAAATTACCTTGACCATCCACAAGTGGATATCTCATTGTAAAATCCTGAGCGAGACGAACAAGAGTATCATAAACTGCAGCATCACCATGAGGATGGTATTTCCCAAGTGTCTCTCCAACTATTCTTGCGCATTTTTTATATGGTCTATTATGCAAAAGACCAAGCTCATACATTGTGTAAAGAACCCTTCTTTGCACTGGCTTTAAACCATCACGAACATCAGGCAAAGCTCGTGAAACAATAACCGACATCGCATAATCAAGGTAAGAATACTTTATCTCCTCTTCAATTTCAACAGGCTGAATTTTCTCCTGTATTGTTGCCATCTATCTACCTTACAAAAATTTTGTTTTTGATTTCGTTAGATTTTTTAAATATCAAGATTTCTCACGAATTTCGCGTTTTTCTCAATAAATTCCTTTCTTGGCTCAACATCACTACCCATAAGTATTGAGAAAATTCTATCCGCCTCAGCTGCGTTTTCAATTGTAACCTGAAGTAATGTTCTTTTCTCCGGGTTCATGGTTGTCTCCCACAACTGTTCTGGGTTCATCTCACCAAGACCTTTGAACCGAGTAATTGTTATCTCCCCGGGCTCTTTTTCCTGTTTTAATCTCTCTATTATCTCATCTCTTTCATCATCGCTATATGCATAAAATTCAAGTTTGCCCCTTTTAACTTTGTAAAGTGGCGGTTGAGCAATATAAACTCTACCAGCTTCTATAAGTTCACGCATATATCTGTAAAAGAAAGTTAAAAGAAGCGTTCTTATATGGCTTCCGTCAACATCAGCATCGCACATCAAAATAATTTTTCCATATCTTACTTTATCAGGGTTAAAATCTTCATCTCCAATCCCTGTGCCAAGCGCTTGAACTATTGCTCTTATTTCCTGATTTTCAAGGATTTTATGGAGTCGGGCTTTTTCAACATTCAAAATTTTACCCTTTATGGGCAAAATCGCTTGAAACTGCCTATCCCTTGCCTGTTTTGCACTTCCACCCGCAGAATCACCTTCAACTATGAAAATTTCCGTAAGCTCAGGGTCATTTATAGAACAATCAGCAAGTTTTCCCGGAAGACCACCCGAATCAAGAGCATTTTTCCTTCTTACAAGTTCCCTTGCTCTACGAGCTGCCTCTCTTGCCTCAGCTGCACGAATACACTTATCAAGTATTTTCCTCGCCGTTGATGGATTTCTCTCAAGGTAATCCATCAATCCATCTGCAACTATTGATTCAACTATACTTTTAACCTCGCTGTTACCAAGCTTCGTCTTCGTTTGCCCTTCAAATTGTGGTTCTGGAACTTTAACACTTATTATCGCCGTAAGACCTTCCCTAAAATCATCACCTGTAAGCTCAATCTTTGATTTCAAAAGATTATTCTTCTGAGCATAGGTGTTAAGCGTTCTCGTCAACGCAGATTTAAAACCACTTACATGCGTCCCGCCCTCAATTGTATTTATGTCGTTAACATACGAAAGAATTGTATCAGTATATTCCTCCGTATATTGAATCCCGACATCAACATATACCCCTTCCTTTTCACCATTTATGTATATTACATCCGAATGAAGTGGTTTCTTAGTTGAATTGACATACTTAACAAATTCAACAATTCCACCTGTATAATGATAAACTTCCTTCTGCCCTGTTCGCTTGTCTTCAAGCGTTATAGTCACATCAGGATTTAAAAAGGCAAGTTCCCTCATCCTTTCGGAAAGTCGCTCAAAATCAAATTTTATGTTCTTGAAAATCAACTTATCAGGAAGGAAAGTCACCTTCGTTCCCCTTTTATCCGTTGTTCCAACAACCTCAACTGGCGTAACAGGAACACCACGCTCATATTTTTGCCTGTAGATTTTCCCATCTCTATAAACTTCAGCAACAAGCCATTCAGAAAGCGCATTTACAACTGAAACACCAACCCCATGCAGTCCGCCTGAAACTTTATAAACTCTTTTATCAAACTTTCCTCCCGCATGCAAAACCGTCATCACAACTTCAAGAGCCGATTTCTTCTCCTCTGGGTGAATGTCCACAGGAATTCCACGACCATCGTCAAGGACGCTGACCGACCCGTCTTTATTTATAGTAACTTCAATATTCTTACAATACCCAGCAAGTGCCTCATCAATGCTATTGTCAACAACTTCATAAACAAGATGATGCAAACCTCTAACCCCAACATCTCCAATATACATCGCTGGTCTTTTCCTTACAGCCTCAAGCCCCTTGAGAACATGAATTGTTTCCGCCGTATAATCGCTACCATCACCATTAGAAGGTTGAGGTTTCGCAATTTCTATCTCTTTTTTCTTCAACTCCTTTTCAACTTTTTCTTTTTTCTTGTTATCAACCTTAACCTCCGTTGATTTTGAACTTTTTGTTTTCTTCGCTTTCTTAACTACTTTAGACATTTTTCAAAATCATCATTTTGTTTTTAAAAGTCATTTCCAGAATCAATGAAAACAATCTCACGAACCACATTAAGTTTCAGGGAATCGTTCAATTTATTAATTATTTCACGCCTTAACATAAAAAGATGATGTTTCCATGCTGGATTTACGACCCTAACATAGAGAACGCCGTTTTCAATTCTTTCAGCTTTTGAAACCTTTGCTATGTAAGGACCAACAACCTCACTCCACTTCTCAAGCACCATCTTTTCTTTAACAGTGTGTTCAACTCCCATGTTTTTTAAAAGCTCATCCAACGCGAGACCGAACAAAACAGGTTCTCTTTTACGCATCAAATACCCTCCCTGAATTCACGATGAATTTTTTTATCTTAAAACCTCCCTCCATTCCAGACAACACATCAAGATCAGTTGCGGTTATAAAAACCTGTCCCACATTCCCAATAAATGAAAGCATCTTCTTTGCTCTTTCAACATCAAGCTCAGCAAAAACATCATCAAGCAATAAAATAGGGGTTTCAAGCTTCTTCTCTTTTAAATAAAAAAATTTTGCCATTGTTAAAGCGACAAGAAATGTCTTCATCTGTCCCTGAGATGCAAATTTTCTAACTTCCCAGCCGTTGATTTTAAAAATATAATCGTCTCTGTGCGGTCCAATCAATGTAACACCTCGCTTTATTTCCTCTGACCTCATCTTGTTTAGCATTGCTCTGAACCTCTCTCTAACAGTTTCAAAATCATCCTGTGCACTGACTTCAATTTGAGTTGAATATTCAATTTCTGCGCTCTCATCTTCGCCAAAGTTTGAATAAGTGCTTTTAAAAAATCCGATAAAATCACTTATAAATCTAATCTTTCTGAAAATTAACTTCGCTGAATAATTAATAAACTCTTCATCCCACACATCAAGAAGGTCAATGCCTTGTTCAAGTTTTATCTCCTCGTTTGCTATTGCATTCAAAATTCTGTTCCTTTGCCTTAAAATTTTTTTATAATCAAGAAGCTCATCCACATAAACAGAATTTAATTGAGCGATTGCGAGATCAAAAAATTTTCTCCTATCTTCAGGGGAGCCATACATAACTTCTTTTGTCCTTGGGGTGAGGATAACAACCGGGAGTTTGTTTATAATTGTTGAAAATTTTTCAACATTTTCTCTGTTTAAGAAAACTTTTTTACCTTGCTCATCATCAAAACTTACCCTAACACTCACCTCATGCCCATCATCAAACCTAAACTTTCCAAAAACCTCAAAAAATTTTGAACCGAAATTTAAAACATAAAAATCGGAATTCGCATTGAAACTTTTCGTCAAACAAAGATAAGAAATCGCCTCAAGTATACTCGTTTTTCCCTGTGCATTACCACCAACAAATAGGTTCAAATTGTCAGAGAACTCAATTTGGGTATGAATGTGATTCCTGAAATTTTTTATCTCTATTGACCTCAAAACCATTTTATTTTCATCTCTCATGCATTTAACCTCATTGGCATAACAAGCATTAGAACTTCCCTGTCCTCTGCCGTCTCATAAGGCTGAACAATCGCAGCTCTTGTGGGGCTCCCAAATTTAAATAAAACTCTATCGGAATCTAAATGCCCCAAAATATCAGTTATAAACTTCGCATTAAAAGCAATTTCCATTGGCTCCCCATTATATGTGCAATTCAATGTCTCCTTCGCCGAACCACCAAAGTCTATATCTTCGGCAGAAACCTCAATATAACCTTCGGGGTTAAGGGCAAATTTTATCTGATTCGTGGTTGAATTCGCAAATATCGCAACACGTCTAACGGTTGAAAGAAATAAATCACGCTCAACAACAAGCTCTTTATTATTCTCATATGGGATAACGCTTTCATAGTTTGGATATTTTTCGTCAATTAACCTTGAAATAATTGTGATGTTCTCGGTTGAAAATTGAATGTGCTTCTCATTTATAGAAATTTCGCAAGTATCTTCATCTTCAATTGACTTTGCTATGATCTGAAGCGTCTTTGCAGGAACTATAACGCCTGAAGAATCCGCTTTCCCCCTTAAATCCGCCACTCCCTTCCTTGTTATCTTCACAAGCCGATAACCATCTGTTGCAACCGCAACGAATTCATTTTCCCTGAACTGGAATAGAACTCCCATCGTCGCTGGACGAAGTTCTTCCTTTGAAGTCGCAAAAACAGTATCCTCAATTATCTCTTTTAAAATTTCACCAGAAATCGTAACTCCAAAACCCATTGTTTTATCAATTGATTCAGGTATTGCAGGGAATGAATCTGCAGGCTCGGCGCTCATCTTATACTCTCCGCCTTTATTCGTTGTGATCAAAACCCTATCCGAATCAACGGTTTCAAACTTTAAAAGCAAACCCTCGGGCAATGCCTTGATCACACTTGTCAGTTTATCTTCTGGAATTGCTACCGCCCCATCTTCCTCTCCATCCACTGGATCAATCGTTATGCGCACAGAAATTTCAAGATCTGTCGCTGTCAAATAGAGTATATTACCCTTTAACTCAAATAAAATATCCTGAAGAATTGGCAATGTTGTTTTTGATGGAACAACAGCGCTTACCTTTGCTAACGCAGATTTTAACCTGTCGCTTGAAATTAAGAAACGCATTTCTACCTCCGATTTTTCGTGATTTTTAAACTGGATTAATTTACCAAAATATCCGATAAAATTCAAGTGAAAAAGCCTTAAAAATGAATTTTTTACAAAAGAACTTGATTGAAAATCAATCAAAAAGAGCATTTAAATTCGTTACCATCAAAATCGTTCCGTCTGTGAGTTGCCTGTATCACAGATTTTAAGCTGGTTATTTTGCATTTTATAAGTGCAAGGGTTAAATTAGTATGCCCCGCTTTTGGATTTCGTCATATGCTTTAACCCTTGCTTGTTTTATAAAAAATTAAAAACAAAAGCAGTGAATTTTTATGTTGAAAATTTTCGTTCAAAATAAAAAATATAAGCGGGCTGGCAAAACTCGTAAAGTCAGTAAGAAAGCCCTCGCCGAAGCAGGGCATAAGGTTATTGCTTTTCTTTTCAGTATAACATTGGCTATAAACTGCAGTGGAATCCACCCACAGATTAAATCCTTGTCAAGCAATTCCTCTAACCTCGGTTATATTCAATCCTCTGATGATTCCCCATCCGAAGACCAAAACGCCGATCCATCGTTAAGTCCCCATAATACTAATATAATTCCAGAGAATCTAAAAGAATATCTGCCAGTAATCAAAAAATACTCAAAGATATACGGATTTGACTGGAGATTGATCATAGCTGTAATTCAGCAGGAGTCAAACTTTAAACATGATGCTGTGAGCCCCAGAGGTGCCTACGGTCTCCTCCAAATTATGCCAGAAACAGGTGAAGAGCTCGTTTTAAATGTTTCCCATATCTACGATTTCAGAACCCCAGAGCAAAACATAATAGCGGGGATACATTATCTTTGGACACAATTCAACAGATTTTTCTCACAAGGCATGGATTCAACTGAATGCTTAAAACTTGCCCTTGCTGCTTATAACGCTGGTCCAGGGCGTGTCCTTGATGCCCAACAACTTGCTATCTATTTCGGTGAAGATCCCAATAAATGGGAAGCCATTAAAACCATATTCCCGCTACTTTCAAGCAAATACTATACCCTTCACAAATATGTCTGGGCAAACGGACGCCCTAAAAGTGGCTACTTCCACAATTACCAGGAAACTGTAAACTATGTTGATAAAATCATGAGAAATTACGCCAGATATAAAAAATTATTGAGATAACCTTTGGATAACCCCTGGGGTCCCCGAACTTTCCCGGGGACCCATAATTTAAAATGGTAAAATTAGCCCTCTTGAATTAAAAATCTTTTTGTTATATCTTCACCAAAAAAGGGATTTTCAACCATGAGAAGGATTGCTTTCTTACTGGTGATTTTACTTTTTTATTCCTGTCGTGAAACCACCACAGTTGATCAAATTGAAACTAAGGAACCCCCCAATTATTATCCGCTTACAAAAGGTTCATATTGGATTTATTCAATTGATACAAGCGATGCAAATGGTGAAAATTTTGGAATTTTTGGAACGAGAAAAAGTACCATTGCGGGTTTTGATACACTACTTAACAAAAAATACGCCTTACAGGTTGATACAATCATAACACCAACAGCAACAGCAGTTGACACAATTTATATCCGAAAAGATGATTTTGGGCTTTATATTTTTACACCACCTTTGAATCTCTCAAGTCTGATAATCATCCCGGCACATGAACTAAAGCTGCTTCCATATCCGCTTGAATCGTTAACAACATTGAGCTGGATAATTTACGATACGACATTTTACCTCGGGACAATACCTATTGCAAGACTAAATTTAACAGGACAACTTATAGGTTATGAAAATATTCAAGTTCCAGCAGGAAATTTTTACTGTGTTAAAATTAACATCATCGCAAAGGGTTTCATTGTCAATCCCCAAAATATTCTTCAACCATATCAATTTAATCTATCTGGACTTTTATGGCTTAATAAGGAGGTTGGTTTAATAAAAACAGAGACGCCACTACCGCTTTCACAAATTTTACAGGGTACCTTTTCTAACTTATCTGACTCGCTACGAATTGTTAAGCAGGGGCTATGGAATTACAAGATAAATTAATCTATAAATTCAAATATCAAGAACAAATTCAGCTCGCCAGATACCATTTTCATTTCGCACGCTGAATTTATACAATGTCACCGCTTTTACATCAATCCTAAGAGCATGTTTTTCTCTGTTGATTTCTTCACCAAATAGTTTTGCGACAAGATTTAAATCAATAATTTTTACATCAAATTTTGAGAAAAGTAATGAATGTGCATCTTTGAAATAGACGATCTCACTTAAAAAATCAAAAAGGAGCATTTCAACCGAATCAGAGCTTAAAGAAACTTCCTTTTCAATCAGTGGTTCAACAGTTTCAGTATCAACCATAACCTCGCTTACCGCAAGCCCAGAATCTTTAAATAGCTCATCTATAGTATCTGCCCATACCTCAACCGCAACATCAGCAATTGCTATATCTTCATTAAACTTAAACGGCATCACAAATGTTTTTTTATTTTAAATCACCACTATAACAAGCCCTGTTAACGCCCCTGACGCTGTACATATAAAATTAACAAAATCATTGTTAACCCAGCTCTTCCCACGAATTAAATCAGCGACGCCATCACAATGAAATTTTTTCTCGGTTACCTTTGAGCAAGCGTTGCACTTATACTGTGCCTGTAGCGTCGCGCCAAGTAAACTATCAACAAAGCTACCAACAAAACCAGCAAAAATTATACTCACAAGTTTGAACAAATTCCATTTCACCCATAATGTAGCACTTGAAAATATGAGAACAGAACCAATTATTCCACCAATTGTCCCCTTAAATGAAACTCCTCCTGATGTTCCAGGTTCAACAGGTTTAAAATTAGTTATAAGTCGCGGTCTTGAAAGAAGCAATGTCCCTATTTCAGTTGCCCAGGTATCAAACGTCGCAGCGGAAACAGAAGCAAGATACATATAGTATAAAATTTCCTCTGGATAAAAATTATAAATCAATGCAATCACACCAGCAATCCCACCGTTTGCAAGAACTTGGTAAATATCCCTTGTGCTCGTTTTCTCAAAAATTAAATCAAACTTCTTCCTTCTTTTTTTCCCAATCTTTGAAATTAAACTTGACAATACAAAAAATGTAAGAATTGGCACAGTCCACTTCCACCCACCCGATCCGAAAATTATAACAGCAAGTAAAAAAGTTGCAACCGCACCATTTAAAGTTAAAAACTTCAATCTATACGAAATAACAGAAATCAAAAGAGCAAGAATAAAACCAAGCAAAAATTGATTCAATTTATCAACAATCACAAGTGAGTAAAGCATGAAAGCGGAAGCAAGCGGGATAAAAAGGTTATCAAACCCGTACGACCCAAGCCCTTCAACTACGCTTACAAATAAAGCAGTTAAAATTGAAATAAGAACTATTTCCCCAAAAGTAAGATTTAAATTGTTACCCCACCATGATGTTGAACCACCTGTTAAACTTAAAAAAATTAACACAACTAAAAACGAGATTAAAAACATCGCAGATGAACCTTGAACCGATTTTTTATCCCCAGTGAGATTATAAAGTTTTGGATTTTTTATCCCCTCACCAACTATTGCAGCAAAAGCGTCACCAAGTGCAAGAATTAACATTGAAATTGAAATTATCGCAGGGTTTCTTCCCCAGAAAACAAGGACAAGGATCAAAAAAGCAAGCGGATAATATACCGTCCCATAGGTTTGCCTTTCAATAGAATCCATCCCTTTAAAAACTTTGAACCTCAAACTTAAAAAGTTAACAACAATGAAAAACAAAGCAATTACCACAACTGGAACTATACTTTTGAAAATAACTGGAGCAGGAAAAACAGCGACCCCAACAGTTATATGGACAACTTTTCTTGTAACCTCGGGATCAAACTTAAAAATTTTTCTTAAAACTTCAGAAACTCCAATGACCCCAAAAATTCCCAAAACAAGCAGAATTGCATTTATCCAGTCCAAATTTAACCCTCCATTTTTATGGGGAAATTTTTATTCAACCCTGAAATTAAATGTAATAACCCCACTTTGTTTGATATTTTCAGATATTGGATTAAACTTCCATGTCCTCAATGCCTCAAACGCAGAGCGTTCGAAATCTGGATTTGCCTTCTCAAGTGGAAAAATTCTTTCAATTGTTCCATCTGGCAAAACAACGACCCTGAACCTAACAACAGCGGATTCTTTTATTCCTTGCGGAAATCTTGGCAACTCACCCCCAACCTTAATCCGATTTATTTTGCCCTCCCACTCAATATGATATGAAAACTTTGGCGAAATCCCGCCCTCAAAATCTCTTTTTATTTCTCCAATTCCATCCTTCTTTATCCCCGAAATACCAACCTCTGGTTTTATTTCTTTTCCAAAACTCGCATCATCCCCAACCTTATTAATCCCAAAACCTATTCCCTCAATTACACCTTTTCTTTCAATCGCGTCAATTTTCTCAGCAAATTTATGGAGCAAAATTTCTTCCTCAGTTAAAATAAGTCTTGTCGGCAAATTTATCTTTGGAAGATTCGCTATTCGTGCAGGCAGAGATGATTTCCCAAAACCTTGAACGCCCTCGCCCCTGTTCAGCGTTTGAACTTGCTCTTCAATTGGCGGAACAAAAATAACCTCAGTAAATTTGATGCTTTCCTCAACCTTTACAGTGATCTTGTAAATCAACATTAAAAGAAAAATAACAAAACAAATCATTGCTGTATAAATTACCGCTCTTATTTCAATTCCCCTTTCCATATCTTACTTCACCTGTGTTGCAACAACAAATCTTGTTAGACCAGTTGATTTCGCTATATCCATCACATCAATAACCTCTTGAATTGGGACACTTCTATCAGCCCGAAGGACAACAAGTTTGTCCGTCTTTCCATCCGAAATTTCCTTTAACTTCAAAGATAAATTCTCTTTCAAAACCCTTTCTCCGAAAACATAAATTTCGTTCCTCTCCGTCAATGTGATTATTATATGCCTATCGCTTATCTGTTCCTTTGTCTCAGAAATTGGCAATTGAATTCTTATGCCTGATTGAGTTATAAAAGAAGATGTGAGAAGGAAAAAAATTAACAGTTGTAAAATTATATCGGTAAGCGACGCAAATGTGAAAACTGTTAAAGGTTTGTTTCTCGTTTCAAATTTCATCTTTCAGACTTGATCTGATTTTTGAATTCATCCGAACCCAAGATATCAATGAATTCCGTCGTCGCAATTTCAATCTCATGAACAAGACGACTTATTTTTGTTACGAAATAATTGTAAAATCCATACGCTGGGATGCCGACAATCAAACCATAAGCTGTGGTCAAAAGCGCCTCCCATATCCCGCCAGCAAGATCAGATGGCGAAACAATTCCCCCAAGCGCTTGAATTGTCATAAAAGCATTTATCATCCCTGTGACTGTGCCAAGAAATCCAAGCAACGGTGCAACGCCAGCAATCGTTGCAAGCATGCTTAACCTCCTCTCAAGGTTGAAAACCTCAGTTCTTCCCGCTGTCTCAATTGCCTCACGAACTTTGTCATCCCCAAAACCATGTTTCATCAATCCTTGCTTAAATATCCTTGAAATTGGGGTGTTATGAGTGTTGCAGTAATCTATAATTTCTGGGATATTCCCTGTCCTTATAAGACTTTTTATGCTGATTATAAATTCCTTAACATTTGCCTTCGCCTTTTTGATCGTCAAGAATTTTTCAATGATGACATAAATCATCACGACAAGTGTGATTGAAATTAAATGCATTATCAAACCACCTTTAAGATAAAGGTCAAGCGCTCTCATCTTCCGAACCTCTTTACTTAAGTTTTCCCTTCATTGTTAAGAACTTTTTTAACTTCTGTTTCAGGTGTAATCTTAACTTTTTCCTTCATCTTTTCAAAATTTTTCAGCATGATGATTTCATATCTTTCAATTTCATCAAAAATTTCATTTTGTGGCGAATTCGCTCTGTCAAGCTTAACACAGTGTAATCTTCCATATTCATTGCAAAGATAACAATGTTTCTTCCCTTTTTCAACAATAAGCTGGCTCACAACCCTAAAGTAATCCTCAAAATTCCTCTCGCCAGCAATGAAGTCAATCAAATTCACATCACGCTTGTTTGCAACTATGTATGAAAATTTTAAAGATTTACGATAATTCCCCGAGACAAGATCAATTTGCCTTATAAATTCCGGGCGTTTCCATTCAACCTCGGTATGACACCAATCTTTATCGGTTTCAAGCGCTGGGCAGTTCAAATTTCTAAGGCAAGGCGAATAAATGTAAAATCCCTGCTTTATCATCTTATCCCTGAAATCAAGAAGATCACGAGATGTTATCATCAAAGCTGGCTCAATCATGACCACGAAACCATCATCTTTTATTCCAGCATTTATAAGACGAAGCAATTTGTTCCTCTTTTCATAAGCAACCTCATTCAAAGTATTTGCGACAGTTATCAAATCAAATCTCTTATCAAACATCTCAAAAGCATGTTCAATATCAAAAATCGCTGGCTCAATTTCTATCTTAACTGTTTGGGGGTAATGGTTTTTAAGCTCGTTTAAAAAAACTTCAAGATTTTCCTGAAACTTTCGGATGTTTTGTTCAACTTTATCAAGTGCGACAAACTTAACCTCAACATTTTTAAAATATCTGATATTCTCGTGCATCCAGATTATCGTCCCCATTACAACTGTGCCAAGTCCAGTGCCAATATCAAGTATTTCAAATTTTTTCTTCCCCTTGAAAAAACCCGAATGAGAGATCTCATTCAGCGGGACATGAACTTTTAAAAGATTCGTTGTAGTAAAATAAATAAGATAACCTTTTTGAACCTCTCTATTGCTAAGGTAGTCGTAAAAAACAAACTCTTTGCGTAAATTTTTTCTTGTAAAATACTCCGACATTGCAGAGACGATTTCAGCAACACCCTTCAGTTGGCGAGGTGAGTTTAAATTAACCCCTGAAACCTTCGCAAGGAAACTTTCATAAAACTTTGGAATTTCAAGCACGGCTTTTGCATTTACGCATTGACTTTTTGCGAAAGCTCATCAAGCTTTTTCAAAACCTCTTCTGTATGTCCATCAACTTTAACCTTTCTAAATATATGAGCAATTTTACCGGTCTCATCAATTATAAAAGTTGTCCTTTCGGTTCCCATAAATTTTTTTCCATAAAGGATTCGTTCCTTCCAGACGCCATACTTTTCAAGAACCTTATGTTTCTCATCACTTAAGAGTGGGAAATTAAGATTATATTTTTCCTTGAACTTTTTATGCGATTCAACGCTATCAGCGCTAACGCCGATAACAACTGCGCCCCTTTCAAGTATCCGATTCATATTATCCCTGAACGAACAAGCTTCCTTTGTGCAACCTGGCGTATCATCCTTTGGATAGAAATAAAGAACCACTTTCTTACCACGGAAATCTTTCAAAGAAATTTTTTCACCAGTATCGGATAAAAGCGTGAAATTCGGGGCTTTTTGCCCAACTCTCAACTCAGGGGTTTTAGACGATTTATTTTTAGATTTAACTTTTTTAGCCATGTTTAGCTCCGTTTATGTTTCCAAGCAAACAAAAATTTTGCGGAGAGGGAGGGATTCGAACCCTCGGTACCGCTTTTGGCGGTACAACCGCTTAGCAGGCGGCTCCCTTCGGCCACTCGGGCACCTCTCCATTTTTCTGTTAATATACTAAATAAATTCTTGGAAATCAAACCTGAACCCAATCACACGCCCAACTTTGATTTTTTAATAATGTCTTGCTACATTTAATTTGAAAAATTAAAAACTTCATCCCAATGAATATTAACGGAAATTTCCCAAGAAAATTAACAGAGCGTGAAATAGATTGGATATTTTGGATGCTACCTGAAAATAAGCCCGGATACAGAGATTACCGCGAAATGATAAAAAAGATGATGGTCATAGGATACGGAAAATTTGAACCTGATAATCTAATCCTTGGGCAACCAAATGATAAACCAAACGAAGAAACATTCTTCACACCAGTAATTTCACTTGGTCAAATTGAAATGAAAAATGCAAAAATTCAAATCTCAATCCATAAAGAATATAAAAATCAAATTCAAATTGACATCGTTAACTTACTTGGTGATGTAATACCTGAAAATGTATATGAGATAAAAAGATGGAGCTATGCTCACTGGATACCCGGTGAAGTTTCCCCAGCCACAGGTCAATCAGTCCGCGAAGTGAAAATATTCTCAAAGACAAAACACAATCTGATACTTGTCATAAGTCCATCAGATAAAAAAATATGGCTGCATGAAATTGATTCAGGTATAAACTATATAATTCCAGTCACGAATTTCTTTAATGAACTCTTAAGACAACGAAAAGAAATTTTTGATAAGGCAAGTGGCTTAAATCCCAATTTCATCTTTGAAAACATTAATAAATTCTCCGATGCTGATATAAACAATGCCTTCATAAATTACAGTAAGCTTTTTGCAAAGGTTGATGTCGGAGCATACGAAGAAATGAAAGAGAAAAAAGGATTGCTTGATTTTCTAAAAAGAAAACTTTTTAAAGGGTATGGAAAAAGAACAAATAACAATTGAAAAGGATGTAATTGAAATTGGGAAAAGAGTTATAAGAATTGAAGCTTCAGCAGTTGCCGAGCTTGAAAAAAGGATTGATGAAAATTTCAGTAAAATTGTTGAACTAATTTTGAACTCAAAGGGAAGGGTAATAGTAACAGGCATTGGCAAATCTGGAATCATAGCAAGGAAAATTGTTGCAACAATGAACTCCACCGGAACACCAGCCCTTTACCTGCACCCTGTTGACGCAATCCATGGAGACCTTGGGGTCGTGAGAAAGGAAGATGTTGTGATATGTATTTCAAAAAGTGGTGACACAGTTGAAGTCCTCCGCTTGATCCCAATTCTCAAAAGAATTGGCGTTCCAATTATCTCCATGGTTGGAAATTTGAACTCACAACTTGCGCGACTTTCTGATTATGTTTTAAATGTTGCTGTTAAAGAAGAAGCTTGCCCATATAATCTTGCTCCAACTTCATCAACAACAGCAACCCTTGCAATGGGCGATGCACTTGCAATCGCACTCCTTGAAAAACGAAACTTCACAAAAGAAAACTTCGCGCTTTTTCACCCCGGCGGAAATCTCGGTAAAAGATTACTCCTAAAAGTTGAAGAACTTATGGTCTCCGGAAATGAAGTCCCGAAAGTTCATACATCAACCCCGATGAAGGAAACAATTATTGAAATGACATCAAAACGACTCGGTGCAACATGTGTGATTGACGATAACGGAAAACTTGTCGGAATAATCACAGACGGAGACTTAAGGAGGCTATTACACCGGACAGAAAATGTTTTTTCTCTAACCGCAGGTGAGGTCATGACAAAAAATCCGAAAACAATAAAAAAAGATGCACTCGCAGTAACAGCACTTCAACAAATGGAAACCTATAACATCACACAGCTTGTCGTGATTGATGATGAAAAAATTCCAATTGGAATGATCCATATCCACGACCTCGTCAAAGCTGGATTAAGTTCATCTGAAATAGACAACGAAACTGAACAATGAAGATAAAATTTATAATCCTTCTGACAACTGTTTTCTTATTTATATCATGTGAAGAAAAACTCAAACCGTCAATTGTTCAATTACCACATCAACAAATCCCATCTCAAGAATCATGGAACGCAACTATAATTTTCAGCGATTCAGGCAAAGTTAGAGCAGTTTTAAAAGCAAATCACATTATGGTTTTTCAAACTCAAGATGTGACGATCTTAAACCAGGGTTTCAGAGTTGATTTTTACGATGAAACTGGAAAACATACATCTTATCTTATAGCAGATAGTGGACGAGTAATTGAAAAGACAAAAAATCTTGAAGCATATGGAAATATCATTGCCGTCTCGGATGAAGGGACAAAAGTTGAAACAAGCAGATTGTTTTGGGATAACGAAAGAAATAAAATAAGATCGGACGCTTTCGTAAAGGTAACCTCCCCAAACGAAGTTCTTCAAGGTTATGGATTTGAAGCAGACCAAGATTTAAAAAATTATGTCGTTTATAAGGTAAGCGGACAGGCAAGAGTTGAGGAAAAATAAGTAATTAAAATGTGAGATCAATCAAAGTTTTTAAGCATAACCCCGATATCACTTGACTTTTAATCAAAATCTGATTAACTTTAAATTGAAAAAAATAAATTAAAAATGTCTTATATGAAAAAAGCACTTTTCTTATTACCCTTTATCGCCTTTGTAATGTTGATGGCTGGTTCAGTTGTTGAATATTTTACTGCCCAAAGCCAAAATGATAACATCATCATAAGATGGAAAACCTCCGATGAAACAGGAGTTCAAAAATTCATACTTGAAAGAAGTGTAAATCAATTGAACGAATTCACCAAACTTGCAGAGATAAATCCAAAAGGAAACAATTCAACCTATGAATATATTGACGCATCTGCTTTCAAACAAACAGACAATATCTACGCATATAGACTACAAGTTGTGACAACCACCGGCTCATTCCATGTTGGTCCTATAACAGTGCTTCATAAAGTATCAAGCGTGAAAAGAACTTGGGGAAGTATAAAAGCGATGTTTAGATGAGAAAATTTTTTAATTGAATTTAATCATTTCATTTTTTAATTTTAATCCCGACCTTGTGTCGGGATTTTTTATTAATAAAGGAAAAAATAAAAACATGCTCAAGATAAATAAAACCGTTGTCCTCGCCTCCGCATCACCGAGAAGATACAACCTTTTAAAACAAATCGGCTTAAGTTTTATCGTTCATCCAAGTGGGGTTGATGAAGACTCATTTCAAACATCTTCACCCGAAGAACATGTTTTGACCCTTTCAAAGAAAAAAGCAATTGAAGTTGCCAAGAACTACCCCGACGCTATCATTATTTCAGCCGACACCATTGTCGTCCTTGATGGAGAGATCATAAGCAAACCTAAAGACCAGGAAGAGGCGAAACTGATGTTAAAAAAGTTATCGGGCAAAACTCACAGAGTTTATACCGGATTTACAATCCTTGATACAAAGACAAATAAAATTTATTCTGACTTTGAAGTCACAGATGTTAAATTTAGAGAAATAGATGAAGATGAAATTGATGAATATGTTGCGACTGGTTCACCACTTGATAAAGCGGGGGCATATGGAATTCAAGATGATTATGGTGCGGTCTTCGTTGAAAGAATTAATGGTTGTTTCTATAATGTCGTTGGATTTCCCCTTACAAAATTTTACCTCGCAATGAAAAGATTTTTATCTGATGATTAAAAATCTTCATCAAAAAGTTATCATATCTGTTTTAGTTTGCACTTTGGTTTTTGCTTTTCTCGCAATTTACGCTGACCTTGAAAAACTTGTTTTAAGTTTAAAAAATTTCAAATGGATTTTCTTAATACCTGTTCTAACTCTTTCCCTGCTGAATTATATCTTCCGCTTTTTCCGCTGGGAATTTTACCTGAGAAAACTTGGAATAAAAATCTCAACAACAAAAAGTTTCCTTATCTTCATCAGTGGTCTTACAATGTCAATTACACCCGGAAAATTTGGGGAAACCTTAAAATCTTATCTGCTAAAAATAACCGATAATGTTCAGATCTCACGCTCTTCGCCAATAGTCTTTGTTGAAAGGTTAACTGATTTTATCGCCCTTGTAATTCTTGCATTGTACGGCTCATTCTATTTTAACTACGGCAAGGAAATCATCGCCGGCGTCGGATTTATAATCATTGGAGGAATTTTTATAATCAGCAAAAAGGGAAATTTTTATCTTGTATTTGAAAGGATTAGAAAAATAATCGGGGATAAATTTGCAACAAAAATTAACACCGCTTACAATAGCACAGTTGAATTAATTGACTTAAGGGTTTTAATCCCCTCGGTTTTGATTTCAACCGTATCATGGTTTTTTGAATGCCTTGGCTTTTACATTGTGATTCGTTCGTATTCAATTGATCTCTCGCTTAACCTTGCAACTTTTATTTATTCTTTCTCTACACTTGCTGGCGCAATCTCAATGCTACCTGGCGGTCTTGGATTTACGGAGGGAAGCATGAGCGGGCTTTTAATCTTTAATAAAATTCCGAAAAATACCGCAGTTGCGATAACAATAATAATCAGATTTGCAACTCTATGGTTTGCTGTTGCTCTTGGTCTGATAGCGCTTTACATTTTTCAGAAAAAAATTGTGAAATTTAAAAATGATTGAAAGAATAAAGGAAAGCATAAAATACATCAAAGCAAAAACAAATGACCTCCGTCCTCAGATAGCCATAATCCTTGGTTCCGGGCTTGGCGACCTTGCAGAAGAATTTGAAAATAAAATGAAAATTAAAACAAGCGATATACCAAACTATCCACTTCCAACAGTTGAAGGACATGCCGGGAATCTTGTATTTGGAAGATTATATGATATAAATCTTCTTGGATTTCAAGGAAGAATTCACTTCTATGAATCGGGGAAAATTGAAAATGTCATTTATCCGGTGCTTGTGGCGCATGAACTCGGTGTTAAAATCTTAATTGTCACAAATGCAGCTGGGGGATTGAATAAAAATTTTAAACCTGGCGATTTAATGATAATTGCAGATCATATAAACTTCATGTTTCTAAATCCACTTAAAATTTTCTCGCCAAATGTAAATAGATTCAACAAGCCAGCCTATGATGAAAAACTCCGAAAAATAGCAATTCAAACAGGAATTGAGCTTGGACTACCCGTCCGTGAAGGGATTTACTGTGGCGTTCGTGGTCCAAATTATGAAACACCATCCGAAGTTCAAATGCTTAGGAAAATCGGTTCTGATGCGGTCGGAATGTCAACTGTTCCAGAAGTTATAACTGCAAATTATCTCGGAATGAGGGTTCTCGGAATATCATGCATCACGAATTACGCTGCTGGAATAAGCTCAACGAAGCTCTCACATGAAGAGGTTACAGAAGTTGCGCAAAGGGTTAAAAACGAATTTTCACTTTTAATTAAAGAAACGATCAAAAAAATAAAACAAAGCGAGCTTTAAGATATGAAATTTCTCTTCGCGCTGTTAATTTCTATTCTCGTCTTGGGTTGCGGAGGAAATACAAAACAAAAAATAAATGATGAACATCAAGGCGAAAAAATAGAACTATCCGGTAAATGGCTTTTCAGAATCGGCGATGACAAAAAATGGAGCGATGTAAAAATTGACGAGTTCGGCTGGGTTGAAATTTTCGTTCCATCTCAATGGGAAAAACAAGGCTATGAATTTGACGGCATCGCATGGTATAGAAAACATGTTAAAATACCATCAACATTTAAAACTAAAAAAATTTACCTCTATCTTGGCAAAATTGACGATAATGATAAGGTTTACTTCAATGGCGAACTAATCGGTATAACAAACGGATGGACGCAAGAGAGAATTTACTTTATACCAAATGATCTTATAAACTATGACGGAGATAATGTTATAGCTGTAAGAGTTGAAGACCATGGGCTCGGCGGTGGAATTTATGAAGGACCAATTCTAATTGTATCCCGTGATGAACTATGGTATATGAAAAACGAAAAGAAAAAATTCGCAAGCCAAGAAAATTATAATGCGATCTTTTTAACAATTAAAATCATGGACTCGCTCCTGACAATGGGGAAAATATCTCCATACCTTTCATTTCTAAGTTTAAGATTTAGAGAAAACGAAAAAACATACACACTATGGAAGAGAGATTTAAATCAGATAAGCAACTTTTTAACCGAAAATAGATACTCAATTGATTATGTTGACTTTAAAGTTTACCACTCACCCGAAAACGATAGCATCCTCGTTGCGGACTATGTTCGCCTGATAAAGGATACAACCGGAGCTGTAAAATTCAGCGATGAACAGGTAAGATATTTTAAATTTGAAAATGGCTCCCTGCTTGAAATTGGGAACAGAAGTAGATTTTTTAGAGCAAACTTTTTCTCAAGATGGCTTCAGGAAGAGAGATATTTTTATGTTTATCTTCCACCAAGTTATGACACTGATATAAGTAAAAGATACCCTGTCTTGTATCTTTTACATGGATATGGCGGAAGTGATGAATCATGGAAATATGACAAGATAAATTCCATCGTTGATAGCTTAATCAATATCGGCAAAATTGTTGAGATGATAATCGTCATGCCAGATGCAGACACATCTTTTTATGCCAACTCAAAAAACAGGAAAAGAATGTATGAGCAATATATTGTTGAAGATTTAATAAATTATGTTGATGCAACTTTTAGAACTATCCCAAGCCGCGAGACCCGAGCTATTGATGGTGTATCAATGGGCGGATTTGGAGCGATGCTGCTTGGGCTTAAATACTTTGATAAGTTCACCTCAATTGGAAGCATGATGGGGGCACTTGAAATTCCATTTGAGAAGGTTAAAGATAGAAAGTATATACACGAGGGTGATTCAATCTACTGGAGATCAATTCAACCGACATCAATCGCACAGGAATTAACGCGAGATCACTTTGACAGTTTAAACATATTTTTCTATGTTGGGGATAAGGACTGGCTTAAAGATGGAAACTTAAAAATGCACGAGATACTAAAAAGCAAAGGGATAAAACACGAATTTAAAATTTACCCTGGGGAACACAACCGCGATTTTTGGTTTTCTCATTTTACAGAAAATCTAATTTTCCATTCAAATAACTTTTACAAAAGCAAATATGTAAGAATTAAAGAAAGCTTAAAATCACAATGAAAAAAATTTATTTGATCTTTCTTCTCCTCATTTCAACGCTTTCAGCTCAGGATTTTAAACTTAAATTAAACTTTGCAGGCGAATGGCTTTTTAAAACAGGGGATGATTTAAAATGGCTTGATCCCAACTTTGATGACTCCCAATGGATAAAAATAAAAGTCCCAGCAACATTTGAAAGTCAAGGCTTTGAAAACTACGATGGTTTCGCTTGGTATAGATTACATTTTGATCTTCCCCCCAATCTTCTAAAAGAAGAGATAATTCTTTTACTTGGCAGCATAGATGATGCCGATGAAACATATTTAAATGGAGTTAAGGTTGGAGAAACAGGCAAGTTTCCCCCTGAACGAAGAACCGAATGGACAACGCTTCGTGCATATCAATTACCAAAAGGATTGTTAAAAGAAAAAAATAATGTCCTTGCAGTTAGAGTTTGTGATTTCGGTTTTGATGGCGGAATTTTTAAAGGTCCTGTTGGTTTGATTTTGAAAAAAGATTTTGATATAAAGGTGAAAGAAAATAATAAACCACACCGATCTGCAAAAGCTCTCGTCTCAACTAATGGATTCACAGCCATAGTTTATAACACTGAAAAACATCAAATCACATCAATGTACGAACACATTTACAAAGTCATATCATCAGGAATTTACACAAGAAATTTTATAAATAGCGCAAACTTTATCGTTGAACTTGACGGTAAAGAATATGACTTATCAAAGATTTCCGAAGATGAGATTGGCTATATAAATGGAACAAACATAATTTTCGCAAGTTATAGAAAACTTGGCATCCAAACCTTCTATTTCGCCCCGTTTCAAATTGATGCGCCTGTTTTAGTTGCGATTTGCAAAATCAACAAAAAATACAAACAAAGCAAAATCTATTTTAAAGCGAACACAATTCAAGGCGAAATAACATCGGAAGATAAGTTAGACGATGTAATGGATATTCAAAATTTACAGATCAAAAAAGTTGTTAAATCCAAAACAGTTAAGCGAAGCGATGGAACAGGTGGTGAAGTTGAAAAAAGAATTTTCATCGCCATCGCATCATCAAGAACAAGGGAAGAAATAGAGAGATTTTCAAATTTGACAGAAAATGACCAAATAATTGAAGATGAAATAAAATTTTGGGAAAACTTTATTAAACAAGCACATTTTAACCTCAAATTGACAAAAAAAGAAGCTGAACTTTTCAGACAATCACTTGCAATTATAAAGATGGCACAATGTCGGGAAAAAGGCACCTCCTATGGACAAATCCTTGCTTCACTCCCACCAGGTGAGTGGACTTACTGTTGGGTTAGAGATGGAGCCTATGCCATAAATGGCTTAATTGAGTTAGGATATTTTGATGAAGCAAAATCAGCTCTTGAATTTATGCTTAAAGCAAGGACAGGATTTTATAAAAAATTTATATACAAAGATGGAAAAGATTATGGAGTTAAAAGAGACTATAAAATCACTGTTTGCAAGTATTATGGAGATGGGGTTGAAGAATCAGACCATAATGAAAATGGACCCAACATTGAACTTGATGGGTTTGGACTTTTCCTGTGGACATTCGGAAACTATGTTGAAAAAAGCGGAGATCTTGAATTTGCGATAACATACTGGGATACACTGACGACAAAAATAGCAGATGTGTTAATATCTTCAATTGATAAACTTGGGGTAATACGGGCTGAATCAGGTCCTTGGGAAAGACATCTTCCGGGGAAACATTATGCCTATACCACAATAACAGCAATCAAAGGTTTAAAGTCAATCGCTAAAATTGCTGAACTTTTGAAAGATAAAACAGCTGAAAAATTCTATAATTCCTTCGCCGATTCAATTTTAAAATCTTTTTTAAAAAATTTTGTTGATGAAAATAAGGTGATAAAAGGAACAATTGAAGCAAAGAGCGATAACGATTTTGAATATTTTGACGCAAGCGTGGTTGAAGCGATAAATTTTAACTTAATCCCTGCAGATGATGAAATTGCGAAAAAAACAATAGAAGCGATAAAAAATAATCTAAAAATTAAAAATAGATTTGGTTTCTTCAGGGTTAACAACGGTGATTGGTATGACAGACAAGAGTGGATTTTCATTGATTTGAGGATTTCGGTGGCAATGAAAAAAGCTGGTTTTAAAAAAGATTCAGAACAAATTCTCAACTGGGTAACTTCGCAATCAAATTTAAATTACAATCTGATAGCAGAACTCTATGACGAGTGGAACTCTGATTATCAAGGGCAATATCCCATGGTCGGTTTTGGGGCTGGAGCGTATATTCTTGCTCTTCTTGAAATAAAAAAATGAGTTTAAATGAAACCAGACCATGATACAATAAGGCAAATTCCACTTTTTTCCGAGCTTTCAACCGATGAACTCCGCAAATTCACGCAAATATCCCAACTGAAAAAATTTTCCAAAAAAGAGCTAATCTTTTCTGAAGGAGCACCTTATCTGGGTTTTTATATCCTTCTAAAAGGTGCAGTGAGAATTTTTAAACTAACCCCAGATGGGAGAGATATAACCATACAAATAGTTGAACCATTTAATCTTGTTGGAGAAATCCCACTATTTGATGGGAAAACATACGACTCAAGCTGTGAAGCCATTGAGGATTCAACCCTGCTTTTTATACCCAAAGAAAGATTTCTTCAATTATTTGTAAAAAATCCAAAAATCTCCCTAAAAATTCTTCAAGGTTTTGCTAAAAGATTAAAAGAATTAACACAACAAATAGAGAAATTGACATCAAAAGATGTCCCACAACGACTCGCAACCTATCTGATTGAAGAATACGAAAAACAATGCCATGGCAAAGAAGGAAATGAGATAATATTAAACATTTCAAGATCAATGCTTGCATCATACCTTGGGACGGTTATTGAGACGCTTTCAAGAGCTTTGAGAAAACTCCAAGATGATGGGTTGATTGAGGTCAAGGGGAAAAAAATTGTAATTTTAAACTTGGAAAAATTGAAAAATCTTGCCCTATCAAAATAATTTCAAAACCAAAACCGGAGCCAAACTATGCTTAAAAAAATCCTGATCCTATTCATTCCATTATATATCTCACTTTCACAAAACTTAATTGTGCTGAATAAATCAGACAACACAGCAATGATTTTTGACCTTAAAAAAGATAAATTACTTATTCAAATTCCCACAGGTGAAGGACCACATGAAGTTGCGATCTCACCAAACAAAAAATTTGCAGCTATAACAAATTATGGAACACGCGAAAATCCTGGAAATTCAATCACAGTTTTAAATCTTGAAAAATTAACACTTGAAAAAACGATAAACCTTGGCAATTTCCGTAGACCCCATGGCATTGAATGGATTGATAATGAAAAACTGATCATCACAGTTGAAGCAAACAAATCAATTATCATCGTTGATGTCAAAAATGGGGAAATTATCGGCGCTGTTAGAACCGACCAAGAAATTTCACATATGCTTGTTCTCTCACTTGACAAAACAAAATGTTTTGTGGCAAACATTGGCTCTGGCTCTATAAGCGCGATTGATTTGAAGGAGATGAACCTTATCAAAAATATACAAACTGGCAGAGGTAGCGAAGGAATTGATATTACTCCCGATGGAAACGAAATTTGGGTCACGAACAGAGCCGAGGACAGCATTGCAGTCGTTGATGTAAAAACACTTGAGATGAAAACAAAATTTAAAGTTGATGGCTTCCCGATTCGGGTTAAATTTTCAAAAGATGGAAAGTATGCAATTATATCATGTGCAAGGAGTGGCGAAATTGCCGTAATTGACGCGAAAAATAAAGAAACGATAAAAAGAATAAAAACTGCAGAAAAGGTGGATGTTGAAAAAACGGGAAGATTGTTCGGCTCCGTTTTCGGCGATAGCCCTGTCCCAATTGGGATAAGTATTGATGATAAAAACTTAATTTATGTTGCAAATTCAAATGCTGATATCGTAAGCGTAATTGACATCAAAAATGGAAAAGTTATAAAAACAATCAAAACTGGCAAAGAACCTGATGGTATTGGAATATGGTAATTTGCTTTTTATCTTTTAACTCTATATCTTGCACTTGACCTGCTCACCCCCTTGAATGAAGGTTAACTGAAATCTTTCCACGGGTGAAAGGGTTTAAAAACTTTTTAAACAAACTTTGGAGATTTACAATGCGTAAAATTTCTATCTTAGCTGCCCTGCTTTTTTCATTTATTGCTTTTTCAAATTCACAATCAGTTCGCGATGGAAAATGGTGGCAGGGGCTTGATAAAAATGCAAAAATATATTTTGTCGCTGGATTCTGGAATGGTGTGACCTGGGGAGATGATGTGTTAAAAGATGCGCTCAACAACCTCAAAAAGAATGGAATCATAAATCAAAACACTGCAGATGCGGTCTTCCAGAAATGGACCGCCTACACAGATATCGGCTCAACAACAGTTGGAGAAATAGTTGATAGAATTGATAATCTTTACTCAGATTCACAAAATCAACCAATCATAGTAAGTGATATAATGACCATCGTCGTCTTAAACATTCAAGGATTATCACTGTCAAATGATATAATGCAACAACTGTTACAAACTTACAGAAAAAGATAGAGTAAATTTCATCCTATATCAAATCTTAAAGGCAGCGGACAAGCGTTTGAAAAAGTCGCAACCATAACGAACTCCCCAAACTCAGCTGCCTTTTTGTAAGCATCCTGAAGCGCTTTAAAAACTTGCTCATCCTCACCGTAAACAAGCGTGCTCATTGAACCAACATGCGTTTCAAGACCATATGACTTAAAAATTTCAATCACACTGTTAATTGGCTCTATTATATCCATCTGCCTCAATGGGTATAAACTTATCTGAACCGCAACAGCCACTGTTAATTGTCCTGTTTCTTTTTACCTGAAAAAAATGTCAAATAAACCCCAAGACCTAATAATAACCCATAAAGCGTTGAAAGATATGGATTACTTGTGATTGGGCAGGTTCCAACCTTACAACCGATGAAATAATAATAACCATAACCTGCAATAGCCCCTACTCCAAGAAAAATAAATTTAAGTTTATTCACTTTGATCATCTCGTTTTTCTTTTAGACCGAGGACTTCGTTTAACTCATCAATTATTTGCTCCATCTCGTTTTCCTTTCCTTTATCCTTTATCGCTTGCTCAAGTGTTCCCCATATCGGTTCACCACAAACAATGCACTTAATTCCCTTTTTCATTAAGAAACCAACTGATTCAGGAAATTCTGTAACAAGATCCTCAATTGTTATGTCTTTTGTAATTTTTTTCATTTTTCCACCTCAAATTGTTTCTTCCATTCAATAATTCCACCAGAAAGATTATAGACGAACTTAAATCCATTTTTAACAAGTATCTCGCTTGCTCTTCTACTTCTCGCCCCACTTCTACAATAAACAATGATTTCAAAATTTTTATACTTTTTCAGTTCATCCAACCGTTTTTCAAGTTCTTGAACTGGGATATTTAACGCATTTTTAATGCGCTCCTCGGAAAACTCTTCCTTTGTACGAACATCAAGAAGTAAAACATTTTTTGCCTTTTGAATTTTCTCCCTTGCCTCAATAGGAGTTATATCTATGTAAGTGCTTGTCTGATTTTGACTAACTCTTGCAGTGCAACTTACAAAATAAAGCAACAGTGAAAAAAGTAGAAAAACTTTAAAGCGTGTTTTCACTTTTTAAGGCAAATTATTTTATAATGTGATTGATTAATATCACCCTGCTCAACAATTGAAAAATCAAGTTTATCAAGGATCTTAACAAGATCCACTTGTGATATCCTTTCTTCATACGGCGGTCCCGCTTCCTCAAACTGCTTCTTCCACTCAAGAATAACAACCTTCCCTTTATCTTTCGTTATTCTTTTGACCTCGTTTAAAAACCTCTCAATATCCCTATTTTCGTGCACAACAAACGCAAGAAGTGTAAAATCGCTTATTTCATCCGTGATCGGAAATTTATAATCATTCTCCGCAAGCAATACAATCACATTGTCAGGTAAATTGTTCTGTTTTAATCTATTTAACATCTCCTCTTGAACATCAATCGCATAGACTTTTCCAGAATTGCCGACAATTTTTGACGCTGGGATTGTAAAATAACCACTTCCACAGCCAACATCAGCCATCGTCATCCCTTTTTTTAATCCGCACTCAATCAAAATTTCTTCCGGTGGAAGAATTTTCCTCCTTTCGTCATTGTGAAGTCGGTGTGCATTTTCTGGGTTGAACTTATGCATAAATTCAGTTATTTAATTTTAATCTTAACGCTTACGGCACCTCTGAAATCTCCAGCGTGATAACCCACAGCTTTATCATTCGGATATTTTTCCCTCAAAAATTCTTTTATCTCCTTCTTCAAAACCTCCTCTGTTCCATGACAATTTAAACACATAGGTTGAACAATTAACGGTTTAAAATATCTCAAATATCTTTCCCCATCTTCATCAACAATTTCGTAAAATTCCTGTGGTAGTTCATTTTGTTTGTTAAGTTCATCAAGTTTCCTCAAAACTTTAACCTCATAATCATCTGGCTTGTCAAGTTCGTTTCTGTATTTCTCACTTATCCGCCTCACATAAACCTGATATTTTTCCCGATGTGCTTTTATTATCTCCTGCGCAAGATTTGAACATGCTTTAATTGCACCTGTATAACCACCTTTGGCAAGTTCATTAAAAAGAACTGCTTTCACAGAATCAACAAGCTCATTTGAAATCTCCCTTGCAAGTTCAACCGCTTTTTTAGTTTTTTCATCCGATTGAAACAAAAGAGAGAAAGCAAAAATGAAAATTAGAAATGTTTTATTCACCCTTTACCACCTCCGTTTCAGGCTGAATTATTTTGTAAGAATAATTTACCTGCGCTCCTGATTTTTTAAGCATCGCGGAAACAGAGCAGTATTTAGATTGTGAAAGCTCAATTGCATGTTCAACATCTTTTGGATTTATTTCTTTGCCATAGATTATGTATTCAATGTCAATTTTTGTATAAACTTTAGGATGTTCTTCTGCCCTTTCCCCGCTGATTTTCATCTCAAATTTATCAAATTTAACCCTTTTCTTCCTCAAAATGCTCACAACATCCATTCCAGTGCAACCACCAAGGGCAATTAAAACAAGTTCCATTGGTCTTGTCCCGGCGTCGCTTCCACCAACTGTTTCTGCACCATCCATCACAACCCAATGATTTGATTCCCCCTTCCCAATGAAGGTCATTCCATCTACAAATTTAACTTCAACCTTCGGCATTTTCACCCTCCTTATTTTTTAAAATTTATTATAAGCAAGCAAAAAACCAAGTAATGCAAAATATATTGTGCTTATCCTCGGGTTACACAAAAGCGGACACATACCACCAAGTTTTGCAAAATATCTACCTATGAAAAATCCCAAAACTCCACCGATAAGTCCACCAATTATTCCCGAAACCATTCCAAAACTCAGAATTTATTTTGCCCAGATATAATAATACCAGATGTTTTGATTCAATTCCTTCTCAATATATTCACAATTTTCACAACGCCAGACTTCGTTATCTCCGCAACATTTCCTGATAAATATCATCTCGTTTCCACAATTTGGACACTTCTTAACATCAACTTCAATGCTTTGAAAACTCAAGTGAACCGATTTTGTCATTTCATTTCTCATTTAAGAGCATAATTATATCTCTTTCAAAAACTTCCTTTGGACGATAACCCACATACTTTGCCCTTATATTACCCTTTTTATCAATCACAAATGTAGTCGGTATCCCACGAATCCCACCGTAATCTTGCGTGACTTTATAATTCCCAATTAAAATTGTATAATTAATCCCGAACTCTTTCATAAATGGCAAAACATCTTTAACTCCGCCCTCATCAAGCGAAATTCCGATTATCTCAACTCCTTTATCTTTATACTTTTTGTAAAGTTCAATAAACCCAGGTATTTCAGCTCTACACGGCGGACACCATGTAGCCCAAAAATCAAGAATTATAACCTTACCCTTAAAATTAGATAGTTTCACTCTTTTCCCATTCACATCTGGAAGATCAAAATCAGGAGCAGGTTTCACATCCGAAGGCATGGTCGCAAAAGCCGGTGTAATCGTTGAATAATTTTCGTCCTTCAATTCATTAGCTCTTTTTGAAGTATAACCAAGATAACCAACAGCTAAAATTAAAAGCAAAAGCCCAATTATAGGCAGGTAATTTGATTTCTTTTTCTGTTCTTTCCTTGGCATCATGGATCTCAATCTTTGTTTTTAAACATTCTGGATAACTCTTTCAAGTTTTTCACGAACCTCCACTGCAATTTCTTTTAACTTTGGATTATCAATCATTTGCGACATCACCACTGGGTCAAATGCAGATACAGTAACTTTCCCATCTTTTTCATAAACAATCACATTGCATGGAAGTATTAATCCAAGCTCATATTCAGCCTGTAAAGCTTTATAAGCATATGGCGGATTACAAGCGCCAAGAATGATATATTTATCAAAATCAACATTAAGTTTCTTTTTCAATGTCTCTTTAACATCTATCGTTGTTAGAACTCCAAATCCTTCTTTTTTGAGCTCTTCAGTAACTTTGTTAACCGCTTCTTCATAAGAGAGATCAACGACCTTTGAAATTCCGTATTTCATAGGAATTTTCTTAATTTATTTTCTGATTTAACACCGACGAAAAACTCTTTAATTCTTGCGTTCTCAATTATCACAGTTGAAGGTGTTCCCATTACGCCAAGTTTCAAAGCAACATTTATATCTCTGCTGACATCAATCTTAAAAATTTTTACCTTGCCATCTACAGAATTCATAAGTTTATCAATTATCGGGGTTTGAACTTTACATGCGGAGCAAGTGGGACTGTAAAAATAAAGCACAACTTTTTCACCATTCTTAATAGCTTTCCCAATTTCTCCACCAAGATCGGACAGAGATTTACCTTTTTTCAATTTTGCTCTCAAAACAACGCTTAAGTTCATCAAAATAAAAAATACAATTATAGCACCCGCGATGTAAATTATGAACATTTCTCAAATTCTCGCTTAATTTTATTAAAAAAGCCCCGATTTAACGGGGCTTTTTAAAATTTTAACTCCCCGAAGATTGAGTTTCTTTACGGGTAGATATCTTAAAAAGCGAATAAGCCGGACAATATCCAACAAGCCCTGTTATAAGCGGAAGTAAACCAATCAATCCCCAATATTTTGAGTTTCCTTCAACCCAAAACAAAAGAGAAAGGAGAAACAACCCAACGATTACACGCAGGATCCTGTCCCATGTTGCTTCGTTTACTTTCATAGTTACCTCCTTGAATTAATTTGCTAAAAGGTCAATATCTTCCTTGCTCCTTTTTCTCCTTCTGCGAGCTGGTCTTTCAGGAACAATAGCCCAGACACGGACATCAATGTTTTCAACATCAAGGTGAACCTCCGCTTCACAATATGGACATACCTTTACGCTTTGCTTTTCAAGGAAAATTTGATTCTTGCAATTTGGACAGTCCGTTATGACCATCCCAATTACCTTCGCCTTTTGCTTATTTACAGGTGTCGTGATCAACTTCTACCTCCTTCTTTAAGTTTTGCAAAACCGTTCAATTTTTAATAACAAATCAAAATCTGCAAATGTTTCACAATTATAAAGACTTTTAAAGATAAGCAAATTTTAATTGAAATTCAATTATTTCACGGCAACTGAGAATAACCGTTTTTCACCTTCCAAAGATAATATTTCTCAAACCAAACCTTAATCCAGTGCGACCATGGACCCGGGAAAAGAATGTGATATTTCCGTGGTTTAAAGATTCTACTCGCAATAAATAGAACTCCCATATTTCCAGCGTCCATTACACAAAGTGGGGCGATATCTGCAAATGGAAGCTTTTTAGCACGATTTACGCCAAGAACTTTTGAAGTGATATTATCTGCTGCAACCCTCGCCATAACCTCAGACATATAACCTGTCTTTGGAACACCAATTGGAATAGGAGTTGGCTCAGGATATTTCACCGCAACCGCTACACCAGCTGCATAGATGTTATCGTAATCTATATGTTTGTAGGTATCATCAACTGGTATAAATCCAGATTCATTGCCAAGTCCTGAGTCCCGCACGGCTTTCACACCAAGAAATGGGGGAATTATCATGGCATATTTATACGGCAATACCTCCCCATTTGAAAGATATATTTTGTCCTCACTTATCTTTTCAATTGCGACATTCGTAATGCCACGGATGTTAAGTTTTTTAAAGAAAAATTCCGTCATTTTTTGTGAATTTCCAACTCCACCGATTCCAAAGTTCGCAAGAAATGGTTCAGATGTCACGAAAGTAATGCTTACTTTATCTCTTATACCTGCTTTTCTTGCTGCATATTCAATGTTAAACACATACTCATATGCAGCACCAAAGCAACTCGCTTTCTGAGTCGCTCCAATCACAATTGGACCTGGATTTTTTACAAATTCTTTCCATTTCTCCCCAGCATGGAGCGCATGATCAATCGTGCAAATTGATGTTGTATACCCATCGTGAGGTCCAAGCCCTTCAACTTCTGAAAAGTTCAAATCAGGTCCAGTTGCGATCAAAAGAAAATCATAATTATATATCCCAGCGGTTGTTTCAACCTGATTTTTCTCTGGGATAATTTTCGTAGCCTCCGCATGAACAAAATTTATCCCTTTATTCTCAAGGATTGGTTTAAGTTCAAGCGAAATATCTTCGGGTTTCCTCCAGCCAAATGGGACCCAGATCAGAGAAGGAATGAAGACGAAATTTTTCGCCTTTGAAATAACCGTTACATCTGCTTTATCCTTAAGTTTTCTCTTTAAATCAAAAGCTGCTGTAAGACCAGCAAATGAGCCACCAAGAATAAGTATTTTCGCCATATCTAAATTTCCCGCTTTATTTTTTTAAGTTGTCCCTTAAAGTATAAATCTAAAACATCAGATATTTTGGCTTTCTTAGGAGCGATATAAATTACTTTCTCTTCCGAAAGCATCTTATCAATCATCGGCTTCCCAATGTGAGATGTAATTATAATCTCAACATCTTTTAAAATCTTGGCTACTATCTCTGCTCTTTTATGCCTTCCATAACCGTGAGAAAAATGCTGAGATTCATGAGAAGCGTGTGCTTCAATGTTGTTTCTCAATTCAACTCCATGATTATCTATATCCATGACCCAAAAGTAGCGAGCATGCCCAAAGACTTCAGAAACATATTCACCATCATCTGTTGGGACTGAAATTTTCATTTTTAAAGTTCTTTTGTTCTAAAGAATTACAAAAATCAAAATCCCAAGCAAGATGAAAAAAAGCTGTAAAACGGATTCGGACAACGAAAATTTTTTATGTAGCTCTGGAACAAGATCAACAAGTGAAATATATATAAATCCACCAGCTGCAAACGGAATGAAGTTATATCTTACCAGTGCAACTTTCTCAGAAAAAAGATAGCCAACTATTCCACCAAACACCGCAAATAAAGCTGTTAAGAAGTTCAATACAAGCGCCTTCTTTTTACTAAATCCACTATAGATTAAAACACCGAAATCTCCGAGCTCTTGAGGTACTTCATGGATTATGATGGCAAGAGTTGTGAGCAATCCAAGTTTTATATCGGTAACGAAGCTCGCAGCTATAACCATTCCATCAATGAAATTATGCAAACTATCCCCAACCAGGTTCAAATATCCAAATGAATGAAATTCACATTTTCCCTCATGACAGTGTCTCCAATAAAAGAACTTTTCAAGCAAAAAGAAAATAAAAATCCCGAGGACAACGGTGTAAACCGCCCCGGGATTTTTTTCAATTGAATTAGGGATCATACGCAAAAAGGCAATCCCGATAAAAGCTCCGGATGCAAAAGAAACAAGCCAAAATATAACCTTTTCAAAAATTTTTTCCCTTACGCTGATGAAAATTATACCAACAAATGAAATAAGACTTACAACGATATTTGCTAAAATTATTTCTATAAACATGCGTGTTTTTTATTAACTTTTTCAATCTTCAATTACCGCAAGGATATCGCTTCTTGAGATTATCCTGTACTCTTTTCCATTCATCTCAATTTCTTCGCCTCCATACTTTGCAAACAAAATTTTATCACCTTCTTTAATTTTTGATTGCAGATCTTCATCTGTTCCCACCGCAATCACGATCCCGATTCTCGGTTTCTCCTTTGCGGTGTCTGGAATTATAATTCCAGAGCTTGTTCTTGATTCAACTTCTTCAAGTGGTTCAACAAGAACCCTGTCATCAAGTGGTTTTATCTTCATTTTTTCACCAATTTTATTTTTGTTTTTATTTTAAACCGAGTAAATGATCAATTTTTGCCCTGTCAAACCCAACAACAGGACGATTATTTATTAAAATAACCGGAACACCGGTTTGCCCCGTTAAACGAATCAAATCCTTAGCTGCTCTTGGATCTCGCGTGACATCAACTTCGGTAAATTTAATTTTCTTCTGCATGAAATATTGCTTTGCTGCTCTACACCAGGGACAAGTTGGTGTTGTGAAAATTATAACTTTAGGTTGCTTTTGTTCCATAGCCAAATCATTTTTTAATTTTCTTTTCAAGATCGTTTGCAGCGATTAATATCGGATCCCAAACAGGAGCAAATGGTGGGGCATAACTTAAATCAAGATGACCAATTTCATCCACGGTTAACCTTGCATGAAGAGCCGTTGCGAAAACATCTATTCTTTTAGCAACACCATCCCTTCCGACCATCTCAGCACCAAGCAAACGCCCAGTTTTTTTATCTGCGATAAGTTTAACTCTTATTTTACTTCCACCAGGATAATAGTGTGCCCTTGAACCATGTTCAATCACCGTTGAAACATAATCAAATCCCTCAGATTTTGCCTGTTTTTCAGATATTCCTGTTCTTGCCACCTCAAGCTCAAAAACTTTAAACACAGCTGTTCCAACGATACCTTTAAAAATTGCATTTCCACCCGCGGCGTTTTCTCCAGCGACTTTCCCTTGTTTATTTGCGGTCGTTCCAAGCGGGATATAAACAGGGCGATTCAAAACAAGATGAAATGCTTCAGCACAATCACCCGCCGAGTAAATTCCATGAACATTCGTTTCCATCTTTTGGTTCACAGCGATTGCCCCGCTTCTTCCAAGCTCAACTCCAGCTTCTCTGGCAATTTCAGAATTTGGCTTTATCCCAGCTCCAACTATCACAAGATCAACATCAATAACTTGCCCATTACTTAACACGGCCCTTTTAACATACCCATCTTCACCACTAAATTCATTCACAGATACTGATTTTAAAAGCTTCACACCGTTTCTGGCAAGTTCTTGCTCAACGATCTCATTTATTTCATCATCCATATTTCCAAGTATATTCGGCATTTGTTCAACAATTGTCACATCCAACCCAAGCGAAACAAGAGATTCCGCCATCTCCATCCCAATATAGCCAGCACCAATAATTAAGGCTTTTTTAGGCGAGTTTTCTCTGATGAAGTTTTTTATGGCAATCCCATCTTCAAGGAATCTAATTGTGTAAATACCTTTTAATTCAATCCCCTTTATATTCGGCTTAACAGCACGAGCTCCAGTTGCGATCACAAGCTTATCATAATTAACCTCAAATTCCCTCCCGTTTTCAAGGTTTTTAACAAGAATAGACCTTTTCGCAGGGAAAATTTTTAAAACCTCATGATGGACAAAAACATCAATATTTCTTTTCTCTTTAAAAAATTTAGCGTCATATACAACGAGATTTTCTGGAGATTTAATTATATCTGAGACAAAGTAAGGCAAACCACAAGAACCGTAGGAAACGAAACCGCTTTTTTCAAATACAACGATTTCCATATCAGGTTTCAATCTCCTCGCCCTACTTGCTGCGCTCATCCCCGCAGCAACTCCACCGATTACAACAAGTCGTTCTGCCATGTGCTAATTTGCTTAATTTTGTTGTTTCAGTGTTTCTTTGGTTTTTCTCGCAGCCTCAACAACTTTGTCAACATAATGTCTTTCTGGCAATG
Organism: Candidatus Kryptobacter tengchongensis; assembly: GCA_001485605.1. Taxonomy (GTDB): domain Bacteria; phylum Bacteroidota; class Ignavibacteria; order Kryptoniales; family Kryptoniaceae; genus Kryptonium; species Kryptonium tengchongense. The sequence continues at coordinate 292,934 of FAON01000012.1, read as the reverse complement.
CACCTTCAAAGTAATAAACATCGTTCATTACAACTTTCGGAACCCCCATAACCATATATTTTTCAGCAAGATCTGGAAATTCAATCGCCTCAACCATATCGGCAGTGATAAGATCATTTTCCATAGCAAGTTGATGTGCAAGATGAACAGCGCTCGGGCAATATGGACAGGTCGGGGTTACAAAAACCTGGATATGAACCGGAACATCAATTTCTTTTATCTTCTCAATGCTTCTTTGGCTCAACCCAGAAACACCTCTTGAAACCATTTCAATATCTAAAAGAAATGATGCAAATTCATAGCCCGATGGTATACCAAAGTATCTTATTCCATAATCCCTATCCTCGCTTGCGATAACCGTTGCGGGAACCTTGTCTATTTTAAACTGCTCAACTTTATCCGTATCGGTATAAAAATTGTAAATTTCAAGTTGTATCTTGTCCGACAGCTCGGAGAGTTCAGTTAAAAGTTGCTTTGTCTCCCTACAATACTGGCAATCAAGCTCTCGTGTAAAGTGAATTACACGAACCTTGTTGACGAGGTTTTCCTCAAATCTTTTTCTCAATTCTTCTCTGTCATCTGCATCAAGAAACATAGTTTAATCCCTCATTTGTTTGAGTTTATTTTTAGTTAATTTTAAAATTTTAACCACTAATGGATTTGCTACCGAATAATAAACGGTATTTCCTCTGCGAACACTCTTTATTATCCCACTTCGCCTTAAAACAGCAAGGTGTTGTGAAACAAGCGATTGCGAAATTCCAACAAGATGCCATAACTCCGATACTGTTTTATCAGAATCAATCAATTCGCTGATTATTTTCAAACGAGTTGGGTTTCCAAGTATCCTTAATATCTCCGCTATCTGTGAAAACTCATTTATTTTTTCACCGAGCATCGCTTTTTCACTCCTTTAATTTTTCCCGTTCAACTAACTTGATAATTTTTATCACAAGCGGATGAACCACCCTGTATTTTATATTGACCCCTTCTCTTTCTGCCTTTACGATCCCCTTTGCTCTCAAAAGAGCAAGATGTTGGGAAATTTTGGGCTGTGGCTCCCCCAAACAATCACCTATATCATTTACACATAAACTTTGCTCAATCAATCCACATACAATTTTCAATCTTATGGGGTGCCCAAGAATCTTTAAAATTTCAGCCTCTTCGGTGAAATCACTGTTTTTTAACTTTTTAAGCTCCATATAAATATATTCAAATATCTTTATATTGCAATACAAATATAACAAAATTTTCGCACTTTGTCAAGTGACAGTTTGTCCGCCTGGTTTTAAAGTTCTCTAAAATTTTTAATCTTTCAATAACTTTTAAATCACCGCTGATGTTAACCCTGAAAAACTGACAAACTTTCAAAAACCTTGATTATAAACACGAGTATTTTTATTTTAGAAAAAAGTAAAAACATCAATGAGATGAAGATTGGACTGTTCATCCCATGCTACATTGATCAGTTTTATCCTGAAGTTGGTCTCGCAGTGGTCAAAATTTTAAAGAAATTTGGGATAAAATTTGATTATCCAATTGAGCAAACCTGCTGTGGACAACCCGCCTTTAATACGGGATACCGAAAAGAAGCAAAAGTCCTCGCTGAAAAATTTCTCAAGATTTTTTCAAAGTTTGACCACATCGTTTCACCATCTGGTTCCTGTGTAAGTATGATCCGAATTTTTTATCCTGAACTTATAGACAAGGATGATATTGCAATCATAACAAAAAAATTTTTTGAATTAACAGAATTCCTTGTAAATATAATGAACATTGATTCAACAGGAGCTGAGTTTGATTACACGGTAACATATCACGATTCATGCCATGCTTTGAGAGAGCTTGGGCTAAAAACCGAACCAAAAATCCTCTTAAAAAATGTTAAAAAATTAAAACTTATTGAAATGGTAAACTCAGAAGACTGTTGCGGATTCGGGGGAACTTTCTCGGTGAAATTTCCAGAGATTTCGGTTGATATGACAAAGCATAAGGTTAATTACATTCTAAATTCTGGAGCAGATTTTGTAACATCAACAGATCAAAGCTGTTTGATGCAAATTGATGGCTATGCAAAAAAACACGGGATCAATATAAAAACAATTCACATTGCACAAATTCTGGCAAATTTTTAACAAATTTTCTGAAATATGTTAAATTATACGCCTTCAAAATTCAAAGAGAATGCATTAAAAGCCCTTGCAAACGAAAATTTGAGAAAAAATCTAACCAAGGCAATTTCACATACGCTTTCAAAAAGGGCTGAAGTTGTTTCAGAACTACCCAATTGGGAAGAACTGCGACAGAAAGCTCATGATATAAAAAAACACGCAATTGAAAACCTCGCTTATTATCTTGAAATGTTTGAAACTAAAGCAACTGAAAACGGGATTAAGGTTCTATGGGCTAAAGATGCAGATGAAGCGAGGACTTATGTCGTTGAGATAGCTAAAAAAATAAATGCAAAGTTATGCGTTAAATCAAAATCAATGGTAACAGAAGAGATAGGATTAAGAGAATTTCTTGAAGCAAACGGGATTGAAACGATTGAAACAGACCTTGGGGAGTTTATAGTTCAGCTTGCTGATGAAATGCCTTCGCATATAACAGCACCAGCGATGCACAAATCAAGGGATGAAATAGGTAAACTTTTTACAGATAAGCTTGGGGTTGATTTCACAAATGAGCCAGAGGAATTAACAAAAATTGCAAGGAAATTTTTAAGGAAAAAGTTTTTAAACGCCGATCTTGGTATATCAGGAGCAAATTTCCTCGTTGCTGAAACAGGTTCAATTGTAATAGTTGAAAACGAAGGGAACGCGGGCTTAAGCACAACACTCCCAAAAGTTCATATCGCAATTGCTGGGATAGAGAAGATAATCCCAAGGCTTATTGATTTGACAGTTTTCTTCAAAATTCTTGGAAGAAGTGCAACCGCTCAGAGATTCACAAGTTATGTCTCAATTATAAATGCACCCAGAAAAAATAAACTTGATTCACCTGAGGAAGTTTATGTTATATTGCTTGACAACGGTAGAAGTGATTTATTGAGGTATGAGAAACTAAAACAGGCGCTTTATTGCATTAAATGTGGCGCTTGCATGCTTGCTTGCCCAGTTTATCAAAGAGTTGGAGGTCATCCTTATGGTTCAATATATCCTGGTCCGATTGGCTCAGTGATAACACCAGCGCAACTTAAACTTAACAATTCATACATTTTACCATTTGCTTCGTCATTATGTGGCAAATGTTATGAGATTTGCCCAGTTAAGATAGAAATTCATCACCTTTTGCTTTGGCTCAGGCATAGAGCGGTTGAATCGGGTTTTTCACCGTGGATTGAAAAACTTATCTTTAAGCTTTGGTTTATCGGAATGAGAAGTCATAAACTTTATGAATTTGGCTCAAAACTTTTAAGATATATACGCAAGCTCGGGATAAAGCCCAAATTTAAAAATTGGTCAAATGGAAGAGTTTTTCCAGAACTTGCACCAAAATCATTTAAGGAAATATGGAAAAATCAAGAGAGCATATAATTCATTTTCTAAAACAATTTCAAAAAGGGAAAACACAGCTTCCCGAGATAAAAGTTGGTGAAACCGCTGATAAAAAAGATCTCGTGAAAAAATTTAAATTTGAGTTTGAAAGAGCCGGTGGAGTTTTCATAAAAACGACGCGTGAAAAAATTTACGATGATCTATCAAAGATAATTTATTCTGAAAATGCGAGGAAGATTTTCGCAGAAAGCTTTGAACGGGGAATAGATGATATCATAAAAAGCTTACAGGCTGATCAGATAATAACCCAACCACATTCGGAAAAGCATCTCAGTGAGGTTGATGTATCAATTACTGGATGTGATTTTTTAGTAGCTGAAACTGGAACGATAGTTTTCATCCATAATGAAAAAAGATTTAAATCAAGTTTGCTTTTGCCAAGGATACACATTGTAATTGCACAAGAGAACAAAATATGCCCAACTTTTGAGGAACTTTTTGCACAGGTTGGTGGAGACTTTGATTCAATTCTTTTAATCACAGGACCAAGCAGAACAGCTGATATTGAGAAGGTGATCGTTCAAGGGGTTCATGGACCCCAAAAAATTTATCTACTTCTCATTTAAACAACGCTTTCATTCCTCTTAAAAATTCTGGCAGTGTATATTTCGGAAACCTGGGCCATGTCACGATGACCACAATTATGATCCATGCGATAAGCAATATTCCATAGACAAACGCATATTTCAATGCGGTTAAAATCATCAATCCATAAGGCAGTGCTTGCAAAGCCCAAGCTAAATATTCAGATTTGAAATACCAAAGGAGAAACGCGCCCAACAAGATATAACCAAAGCCAATCAAAGGGTTGATCAAATTTGAAAAGACTAAAAAGAGCCAACATCCAAGCGAAACCATAACATCAGCAGTTAAATCATGTCTTCCAATCCAAGTTTGAATTTTCCTTGGATCAAGCCGTGAAATTGGTCCATCAAGCAAATCTGTCACCCATGCAATCCACAGCAAAAGCGAAGCCGAGGGCACACCATCCTGAGGTTCAAAATATGAAAACCTCACTATGTAAAATCCTATTAAAAATCTTAAAGTTGTCAAAATATCAGCTGCAAGCTTTAAACCAAGTGTAATTTTCATCGTGAGCTTTTAGCTTATTTTTCAAAGTTTAAATCAAAAATTTTCCCAAAATTACGCCTGTGATTAACAAGGATGAGAAATAAAGTTGAAGTTTAGCAGTTAACAGATCAAGAAATGTAAAATTAACAAGTGCTTGGTTGAAAGAAATTTTGATGTTTTTCAAAGCGATTGGCAAAGTTATAAATGAAATTACCGAAGCAACAGGGAGATACCCTTTAATGATAAAATAAGCCATCAACAAATAAGCAAGGACAACAAGCCCAGTATAGTAATAACTTGATGCTTTGATTCCCAAAATTCCAGCTAGTGTTTTATATCCCGCTTCAAGATCTTCTTTTATATCTCTAAAATTATTTCCATGCAAAATTGCTGTTGTTAATAAACCAATCGGGATTGATAAGACAACGGGAAGCCAGGAGATCTCCTTTGCCTGAATATAATAAACTCCGAGTGTCATTATAGGTCCGAACGCAAGAAAAACAGCAAGGTCGCCAAGCGCTCTATATTTAAACCCGACAGGTGGAGCAGTATAAAAAATTCCAAGAATCAAACCTGGAATTATGAAATACAAAATTTTATTACCAATTGCGAAAACGAAATAAAATCCGATAATAAGTGATAACAAAAGCAAGGATATACCAAAAAATAGATGATGCTTGGGATTCATCAAGCCATCAACGAGGACACGGCTTGAGCCAAGCACACGCCATGTATCAGCACCACGAATATAATCAAAATAATCGCTCAAAACATTTACAGCAGAATGAGCAAGTATAAGACCAAAGAAGGTTAGAAGAAACATTGGGATTGAAACATGGGGAGCTATAAAAGTTCCGAGCAAAACGGGAGCAATGGTTGCTGGAAATGCAAAAGGTCTTATAGCTCTAAACGCAACTTTAAAAAACTTATATTTTGTCTTAAGTTTAGTTTGAAAAACTTTTAACACCTCATCCGTAACATCAATTTCAATCCTTGGTTTCCATTCCTCCGTGAAATCAGAAATGTAAAGTTTAGTCGGTCTTATTCTAAAAAGCGTAACGCCGGGAATTTTCTTCGCATATACAACCAATTCAATTGCCTTCCTAAAAATTACACTCCTTTCTGGTCTTTCAGTTATATCCCCAAGCACCTCAGCGACACCCTCGCCTTGAATAAATCTATCGGGAACGCCATGCTCTATCACAAAAAACACATTCGGATTTTCAATGATGTTGTTATAATTTTTCCCTCTTTCAAGCGCTACATAAATATACCCATCCTCCTCACCGAAATAAACTTTACCTGCCCATACTTTCCCATCCTTACCCCGACTTACAAGAGTTAAAGTTTTGTTTTCCTCAAAAATTTTCTTCGCTGTCTCAAGATATTTCCTATAGTTATCCTGCATCGTTGGACTGAAATTTTGTTTGAAAATTAGTAATTGGAAACCTATTTAAATTTAACGATGTCTTAAAAATAAAGCAATTCAAAACTTAAAGTTGCTTTTATATCTGGCTGACTTTTAAATTTTTAACAAAAACAAAAATCCTCAAACCATGCCGTTGTTCATTGAAAGAGGAAAATGGCTTGGTAAAGAAGAGAAAGAAATTAAAAAAGAATGGCAAGAGCGTGGATTTACAAGCGATATATGGGTTGACCCTCCAGGACAAAGGTGGGAAAATTTCATACACGACACCGATGAACTTGTCACACCACTAAATGTCACACTTGAAATTGAATGTGAGGGTGAAGTAGCAGAGTTAAATCCAGGTGACGAATGGTTCATTCCAAGAGGTGCGGTTCATTCAGTTAGAAACAAAAGTGACAGAGTTGCATATTGGCTTTACGGATACAATATATCAAAAACAAATGCGTGATGAAAGATGAAATACAAACAATTAGGACAAACAGAAATCCAAATCCCCGTTATAACCTTTGGCGGATGGGCAATCGGCGGATGGTATTGGGGCGGGACAGATGAAGAACTTGCAATCAAAGCAATTCATAAGGCAATTGATCTCGGGATGAACTGCATTGACACAGCTCCAGTTTATGGATTTGGCTTAGGGGAAGAAATAGTTGGCAAAGCAATAAAAGGTAGAAGACATGAAGTTATCATAGCTACGAAATGTGGTTTGCGCTGGGATAAAGATGAAGGTGAGTTTTTCTTTGACACTTATTTCAACGGGAAAAGATACTATGTCTATAAAAACGCGCGAAAAAATTCAATAATTGAAGAATGTGAGAGGAGTTTGAAGCGACTTAACACAGATTACATAGACATTTATCAGATTCACTGGCCTGATAAAACAACTCCAATTGATGAATCACTTGAGGCTTTGACACGACTTCAGGAACAAGGAAAAATAAGAGCCTTCGGGGTAAGTAATTTTGATGTAAACCTTCTAAAGGAAACACTAAAATATTCAAGGGTTGAAAGCAATCAGGTAAAATATAGCTTGGTGGATCGCTGGATAGAAAGCGAATTGGTGCCACTTTGCGTTGAAAATAAAATTTCAATCTTAGCGTATAGCCCACTTGAACAGGGACTTTTGACGGGCAAGATAACAATGGAGACGGAATTTAAAAGTGGCGATTTAAGAAAAAAACAATTTTGGTTTCAACCCGAAAACAGAAAGAAAATCCTTGATGCGCTTGAAAAAATAAAACCAATTGCAAGAGAAAAAAACGCAACACTTGCTCAAATTGTCATCAACTGGACATTCTCACAACCTGGCATTACAACAGCAATTGTTGGGGCAAGAAACCCAGAACAGGTTGAAGAAAATGTTGGAGCAGTGAATTTGAAACTCACAGAAGAAGAAATACAAAAGATAAGAGAAGCTTTCACATGGGATTCATAAAGTTTTTTCTCCCTATTCTCATCTTATCAACTTTTTCCATTGCTCAAAGACCCGGTTATTTTCAACAAGATGTTGATTATATAATGGATGTTTTTCTTGACACGAAAACACATAAACTCACTGGCAAACAAATAGCAATTTATCATAATAACTCTCCTGATACACTTTGGGAGATTTATTACCATCTATACTTAAATGCATTCAGACCGGGCAGTTCAATGCAAATTCGTGGTGATGTCATTAAAAATGGGCTTGGGGAAAGAATTAGGTCGCTGAAACCTGATGAATACGGCTGGACAAATGTTAAGTTTTTAAAAGCTGATGATGAAGATGTTGATTTTGAAATTTTTGATACAATTTTAAGAGCAAGGCTTAAAAAACCCCTTGCCCCCGGTCATTATGTTAAACTTGAAATGGAATTTGAATCTCAAATTCCAAAGCAAACAAGAAGAAACGGCAGGGATAATCGCGAGGGTATTGATTACAGCATGGCTCAATGGTATCCCAAAATTTGCGAGTATGATTTTGAGGGTTGGCATGCGGATCAATACATTGAGCGTGAATTTTATGGGGTATGGGGAAACTTTGATGTCAAGATAACTCTGCCATCAGATTATCTCGTTGGAGCAACAGGTGTAATTCAGAATCCAGCTGAGGTCATGTGCGGATATGAACTCGGCGCTGTTGATACAGTGATATTCCCACAGCAATGGAAAAAAGATTTAAAGACGGATTTAAAAACATGGCATTTCAAAGCTGAAAAAGTGCACGATTTTGCCTGGGTTGCGGATAGGGATTACATCCACGAAATCACATGGCTGACGCTTGAAGATGATACTGTTATAGTCCATCTTCTCTATCAACCAGATGTCTATATGCTCTGGCGTGAGGCAGGAAAGTTTACAAAGGAAATAATAAAATTCTACAGTGAATGGTTCTACAAGTATCCTTATAAAAGTTTCACAGTTGCGCAAGCAGGCGACGGTGGGATGGAATACCCAATGCTTATAATGATAACTGGACGCCGTGGGAGAACAAGCATGATTGGAATTCTTGCACATGAAATCGGGCATAATTGGTTTTATGGTTTGATTGGAAACAATGAATCAAAAGAGGCGTGGATAGATGAAGGTGGCGCAAGCTTTGTAACCCCGAGGGTTTTTAAAAAATTGCTCGGTGAAAAATGGAGTGAATCTTTTGGAATTTATAAATTGCTAATTCCAGAATCGGATATCTTTGGCGGTTATAGAAACTACATAAGATTTTCCCAATTTGGTTATGAAGAGCCTGTGCTTTTTCATTCAGATTTCTTTCGGGAATCAACGACCTATACCAATGCTGTCTATGGCAAGGGTGCTTCTATTTTTGATATGCTTGAATATGTAATCGGGGATAGCGTATTTGACCTTGTTATGAAGGAATTTTTCAAAGAGTGGAGTTTTAAACATCCAACAACGAAGGATTTTGAAAAAATCGCCGAAAAAATAAGTGGAATGGAACTTGATTGGTTTTTTGATCAATGGCTCAAAACCACGAGAAAGTGTGATTATGCTATTGAAAATTTCTCTGGGAAATGGGTGCGTGAAAATGGTAGCGAAAAATATAAAATCAAAGTTAAATTGCGCAACTGTGGTCAAATAGTTATGCCAGTTGACCTTTACATTTATTTTGAAGATGAAACTTATCAAAAAGTTATAATTCCGCTTGATCTTCAACTCAAACCCAAACAAGAACCTAACGCAATTATCCTTCCGCCATGGTTTTGGGTTAACCCCGTTTACGAATTTGAACTTTCATTTGATAAAAAAGTGAAAATGCTTGAAATTGACAGTAGATTGAAATTAAGAGATGTTAACAGGTTAAACAATAGAACAGGTGCTTTCAACAAGGTTCGGATAAGATTACTTGAACAAACCCAATTAAACCCACCTCTTGAAAGATATTGGTTTAGTATAAGACCATCAATTTGGTTTGCACAAAGAGATGGAGCAAGACTTGGAGCTTTTACAAATGGAGCTTACCTTTTTGATTATTATGCGACAAAACTTGGTATATGGTTCAACACGAAGACTAAAAATTTTGATTACTTTATAAACTATCGCAACAACACCTTTCCAATACTTGGAAGGTTAAGCGGTTTTCAAATTGAAATTTTCAAACTTCATGGTCTGAGAAGGCTTTATTTTGAAATCTTCAAAGATATAAGACCATTTTACCTGACAATTCCACCATTTTACAATATCTCACTGTTTTTTGAACATACCATGCTCGTTGAGAACAAGATGCCTTTTGCAAATCTACGATGGGACTCAGGAAAGTTCAATGCACTTGGGCTTACAGCTGGGATAACTCACACAATTGGTAGCACATCTTTATATGGAACTTTTACCTTAAAAACCACTTCATCAAACAGTTCTAAAAATTTTACAAAGTTTTCAATTGAAGTAAAACAAAATACGATTTTAAGCAAATTTGAGTTCGCAACGAGATTTTACTTTGTGAATTCTTATGGTCAAATTCCATCGCAAGAAAAGTTCTATTTCGTCGCAAATCCACACGAGCAATTTTTAAATCAATCCTTTAGGATGATTTACTTAATCAATGAGAAATTTTCCGATAGGGCAAGGTTGTTCTTAAAAGGTGGTTTGAATTTAAGGGGTTATTTTGACAGAACTGACACATGGGTTGAAAAAGGCGGAAGTTTGAGTTTTGACTTAACATTTTTAACGCTGAGAAATTTCCCGCCCCTCGGGCAGATAAAATTTTCTGCCTTCGGAGATATAGGTATTATGAAAACGGGGGAATTATCACCACCTTTGGTACAACCCCTAGAAGATACAACAAAGGATTATGTGATTTTATATCATTCTGGACTTAAATATGACTATGGTTTTGAAATTAAATTTCAACCTTTTACATTTATTCCATCCATCGCTGAAAATTTAATCGCGAGTTTTAACAGATTGAGCGTAAATATGATATTTCCGATTGGCCTAACTTATGAGAAACCGAGATTGAGATGGGCTATTGAAATAAAAGTTGAAAAATGAGATGAAGCGAATTTTTTTAATCTTATCAATGGCGATTTTTGTTTTTTACCTTGTTGAAGGGAAGATCTCAAAAAACGATTTTAAATTTGAGAATGAATATCTTGAATACCACGCATTTTGGGGATTTATAAATCTTGGCAGCATAAAAATCTGGACCAAAACAGACGGTGAATATGTCAAATCACGCTTTCAAATGGACTCAAACCCATGGCTTTTCTTTATAAGCATTCACTATGGATTTGAAAGTGAATTTAAAGTTGATTCACTTCTTGATGCTAAATTTTTAATTTACGAAACAAAAAAAGGAAGAAAAGTTGTAACAATCTTTGAACGGAAAGACGACAAAATAATCGCAACGCAAAAAGATATCAAAACAGGTGAGGTTATAGAGGTGCTTGAAAAAAATACAAGGAGTTTTTATAACGGCATCGCTGCGTTTTACCTGACAAGACAACTTCTTGGCACAGGGCAAGAGGTCACAATCCCCATATTGATTCAACTTGATGTTAAAGATGTTAAAGTAACCTTTCCAACTGAGAACGCCAACATCAAATTTTCAAATTTAAATGTCAAAGTGAAAAAAGTAGTTGGTTTTATTCCTTTCATTACTGAAGAGATCGCTGGGGTTACAGGTGATTTCATCGCATATTATTCAGATGATCCAGCTAAAATCCCGATAAGGGCATATTTTAAAACATCGCTTGGTAATGTGAAGGTTGAGCTCGTAAAATGGGATAGAAAAAACTGGGAACCATCTTGGATTGCAGACAAAAATAAAAATTGATTTTTAAATGAAAGCACTCGTAACAGGTGGGACGGGATTCATTGGAAGTCATCTTGTTGATGAACTTTTAAGGCGTGGCTATGATATAAGATGCATTGTCAGAGATACAAGCAACCTAAAATGGCTTGATGGAAAAAATGTTGAGATTCTCAAGGGGAGTTTGTTTGATACTGATTTTTTAAAAAAAGCGATCAAAGATGTTGATTATGTTTATCACATTGCTGGTGTGACAAAAGGGAAGAATTATCAAGATTATTATCGTGGAAATGTTGAAACGACAAGAAATTTATTAAACGCAAGTCTGGAAAATCAAAAATTAAAAAAATTTATTCTCGCAAGCAGCTTAGCAGCTGTTGGACCCGGGGACGATGCGATTCCAGTTGATGAGACAAGAGAATATAAACCTATAACTTCATATGGAAAGAGTAAAGCAGAGGCTGAAAAATTAGCTCTTTCGTTTAAAGATAAATTGCCAATAACAATAGTTCGTCCCCCTTCAGTGTATGGTCCACGTGATACATATACATTTGAGCTTTTCAAATATGTTAAATTTGGTTTTCTTCCTGCCGTGTTGCCAGATGAACAAATTTTAAGCCTGGTTTACGTTTCAGATCTTGTTGATGGTTTTATACTTGCTGGGGAAAGCGATGAAGCAACTGGTAAAGTTTATTTCATTTCCGACGAAAGAATTTACACTTGGAAAGAGATTGAAACCGCTGTTTTAAAAGCAATTGATAAAAAGGTAATTCGCTTGAAGATCCCACCCATGATCCTTTACTCTGTCTCGTTCGTTTCCGAATTAGTTTTTAAACTTCAAGGGAAAGCATCACCTCTTAACCTTGAAAAAATAAAAGACATAAGGCAAAAGAACTGGGCTTGCTCAATTGAAAAAGCCAAAAAAGAACTTGGCTATAAGCCAAAGGTTTCACTTGAAGATGGAATGCGTTTGACAATAAATTGGTATGTTGAAAATAAATGGCTTTAAAAATTTTTGAGAAAATTTTACCATTTATTTACGACATTTTTATGTTCCCACTTGAAAAACTCGGATTAAGAAAATTAAGGGGAAAAATTTTTAAATTTGTTAAAGGTTATAGAATTCTTGAGATCGGAGTCGGAACTGGATTAAATATACCTCTTTACCCGAATGGATTTGAAATTATATGTGTTGAGCCAAAATTTTGGATGATAAAAAGGGCTATCAAGAAAGCGAAAAAGTTTAAAAGGGAAGTTTCTTTTGTTTGTGCAAAAATTGAAGCATTGCCATTTGAAAATGAAACATTTGATACAGTTTTTGCAACCTTTGTGTTTTGCGAAGTTAAAAATCCTGAAAAAGGATTTCAAGAAATTTTAAGGGTCTTGAAGCCAAATGGTAGATTGATCCTACTTGAACATGTAAGACCCGATGGAAAAATGACTTCAAAACTTTTTGATATTGGAAATAAATTGACCTCAATCTTTGGCGAGAACATAAATCGTGAGACAGATAAACTTGTGATTAAATCTGGGTTTGCAGTTGAAAAAGTTGAAAACATTTATGGTGAAGTTGTTAAGTTCATAATTGGTGCTAAAATGCATTAACATTTTTTGCGATTTTTGAAATCGTTTCGCCTTTCATTTCTGCCTATCCCATTTCTACCGGCAGATATGCTTAAACAAGGTCCGTTTACTCATTTTAACTTCAAAAGCTCCATAAGTGACTTTGTATAATCTTCAAAGGCTCGCCTTCCCTTCCTCGTGAGTGAGATATATGTTCTTGGCTTTTTCCCCTCAAACGTTTTTCTTATCTTTACATAGCCAACCTCTTCAAGTTTAATAAGATGAGATGATAAGTTCCCATCTGAAAGACCAAGAATATCTCTTAAAGCTATAAATTCAATCTCATCACCTTCTGCTAAGGCATATAGTGAAGCCATTATCCTTGTTCTTGTCGGTTGATGAATTATTTCATCAAGATGTACTCTCGTTTTTCAACTCCCATTTTTTATTGATATAAAATCCTCCACCGATGAAGGTGATTAAACAAATCAAGGCCATTGCTAAATTAAAAAATTCCTGCAAAAATAAACCGCATAAAACTGATAAAATTGAAGTGGAAATACCAATTAGCGCTAACTCTTTCCCAAGCAGGATCCCCATTAAAACATATCCAAACATAGCAAGATTTAAGAACAAAAGCGAAACCTGAATTCCATTAAGCGAAACATTCCCCATCCATAAAATCACCGCAAAGATGATAAATCCATAAAAAACAAGGGAGATCCAAATCAAAAATATATAAAAGCCTTCCGGGAAACGCTCTTTTGTTTTCTTCGTTTGATTTACCGTTATTAAACATACTCCAATTAGCCCAATTGTTGGTAAAATAATCCAGACCCACACTATGCTATCATATTTCCCCAAGCGCATGAAAATCTCGGTCAAAATATATCCAACGAATAGGATAAAACCCCATAATATAAGATAGTTCCCAGTTTTTCTCCTTGCAAGGGCGATTCTCATACGCCTAAATGCTTCAATAATTTGAATGAGTGATTCTTGCGCTTCTGAAGGCTTATTCTCTTCTCGCATAGATTTAATTCCCTAATTTTGTTTTTCCTTCAATTGTGGTAAAAGAACATATTTAACCCAAAAGTAATTGGGATTGATCTTTAATGCTTTATTAAAATATTTTTCTGCTAATTCAAAATCATTTTGCTTCATAGCAATTAGTCCTAACCAAGCATATACCTCTTCATGCCCCCAGTTTGGATACAGAGGAGAAGGGGGTTGATAAGTCTCAAAAAGTTCAGCCGCTTTATTTAATCTTTGAATAGCTTTATCTTCACCACCACCAAATAACTTGGGAGTATGAAACGCTGAAATTCCAGCGACCAAATGAACACGGGGATTATTTGGCTCTAATTTCTCAGCTGTTGCTAATACACTGTTAATACGTGGACCTAATATTATGCCTTTAGTGGGTGAAAGCGAAATTTCCATTCCATAAAGATTAGCTAATAAAGCATAAGAATCAGCAAAATTTTCTTTCAATTTAATTGAGCGTTCTAAGTTTTCAATTCCATCTTCTATATATTTTTTAACTTCATCCTTTTCTTTTGAAGAAAGATGATATTGGGTTAGATAAAGGTCTGATAAAGCAATATAATAATGTACTAACCATTGATCGTTGGAATAAGCTAACAATTGCTCAAAGGTAGCCCGGGCTTGTAACATCTTTTTCTTATTCCATTCGTCAAGCGCCTTTTGTAGCTGTATTATTGATTGAAGTAATGCAGTATCTGGAGGGATGTTTTTTGAGGATTGTGCTAACATTATAGCACAGTTAAAAATCGGTGATATCCAAAGCAAGAGTAAAAGTTTTTTCACCATAATTTACTTCTCTATTTAATTTTTTACAATGAAATGGATATACCAAAATAAAAACTGCGAAGCATTACGCTTTTGATCGGCACCGGTTTTTTATAGTCGGGTGAATAGATGTAATCAAGTATATTCTCTCTTCCGAGGACATTTGAAATAGCCAGATAAAACACATCAATGCCATTGCCGATCAAATTAAATAAATAAGAAAGCGAAATATCTAATCTTTGGTAGCTTGGCGTCCTTTTGTCATGATATTGGTTTGGTTCACTGGTATAAGGCTTGCCAGCTGCGTATTGATATAGCATCCCGATATTTAACTGGGTTAAATTTAATTGAGCGACTACCGTAAAATTGTGTGGGATATCAAATTTCGTTGGGGAAAGTTTTGGAGCATCCATCCATTTACGCTTCGCCTCAAGATAGCTATAAGATATCCGCACTTTAAAAAATTCCCAATCTCGCTTAAGGAAAAAGTCAAGCCCTTTGCTAAAACCATAACCTTGATTTACATAATTTAGTTTTTGATCATTTATTAGCAAATTCTTATAATCTTTATAGTAAAGTTCTATACGAAGGATGGTGCTCTCGCTATGGTGAACAAGACCCAAAATATAATGCCATGATTTCATAGCTTTTAAATCCGGATTTCCAATAACTGGATCAAAAAAAACTGGCTCTGGGAATTGATGGTATTGACCAATAGAAAAAACTAAATCCCAGTTATTTTTCAATTTCAGGCTCAATGAAGAACGAGGGTCTAATAGTTGCTGGTTGCTTTTTGAATGACATTCATATCTAAACCCGATAACATAACTTAATTTAGTTGAAAAATTAACTTGTAATTGTGAATAAAAAGCTAACCTGTAAGCTTTATAATTTGCGTCAACTTTGATTGTCTCCGAGCCCGATGTTTCTTCATCGGGAAATTGAAAGTGACCCTTGTAAGATATATCGTCCCTGAAAAGCTCTATACCACTTTGCAAAACCATATTGTTAGAAATTTGATATTCACCTTTTAATCTAATTTGGTGTAACCGTTCATCGGTTAGAAGATCCAAAAAAGCATCCAATTTTTGTTTTTTTGCAAAATTTGTATATGCAATGTTTCCGCTCAATAAAAATTTAGATGCGATCAAATCTTGCCAGCTAAGATTAACAAAATTTGTAACATTGTCCCCCTCATAAAATGCTTCAGATAGATGTTTTACTTCAATACCGATATCATTTTTCTCACGAAATAAGAATAATTTTAATCTCCCCTTTGACGAATATTGATACATTAGATTTAAATTAATATCGTATGCTTTCGGATATTGCGAAAATCTGTAAGTGTGACCATTTAGTTTAAATAGATGTCGGGTATCGCTGTAATTCCCTGACATTGAGATTCCCACTTTGTCAGGCTTGATGGGAAGTTTAATCATGGTTGAGAGCGCAGCTAAGCCAACCCCAATGTTAATTAGCTTTTCATATGGTAGATCTAAACTTTTCATATCTAAGATTCCAGAAAGCGCATTCCCATATTCAACTGAGAATCCACCACTAGAAAAGAATATCCCTTTTAACAAAAATGGGGAAATCATGCCAAAATATCCACCATTGGGGGATTCATACCGGTAGGGATGATTAATATAGGCACCATCAAGGATGACCGCTGTTTCAGAAACATCTCCACCACGAACGAACAATCCAGAGCCTTCTGATATCGTTTGAATTCCGGGAAATGTTTTTATGGCTCCAAAAACATCAGCTGCAGCTCCAGGTGTTAAAACCACCTCAAGAGGGGTAAGCGTCACCCCTTTCCCCTCCCCACCAGTAAAGACACTAGCTGTTATAGTTATCATCTCTTCTTCTATCGTCTTCTCTCTCAGAGTTATCTCTATAAATATAGCTTCTTCAGTCCGAATTTGAATTGTTTTTTCATATGTTTCATAACCTATATGTGAAGCCACCAAGGTGTACACTCCGTGTTTATCTACAATAAATTTAAATTTGCCATTTTCATCTGACATACTTCCCTTCATATATCCTTTTAAGTAGACATTTACATAAGGGATAGGCTTACCCGTTTGATCTGTTACTTTTCCTTCCAAAGTTATCCCATTATTTTGACTAAGAAGAAGAGAAGGAAGGAGCAGCAAGAAGCTGATATAAACAAGTCTTACTATTGAGAAGTCATTTCTCTTGCAGTTCATCTTTTCTTTATATTTTGACTTGCTTTGCAAACTACTTTGTATTGCAAAGTAAATATAACAAATAAAAATTTAAAAGTCAAGTTTAAATAAAGTAGGATCGCGCTGGGTTTCAGTTTAAAAAATCAAGACCTATGCCCGTAAATTTATTGGAGATAAAATTATATGATTTGAAGGTAATAAAAATGGATAAAGAAGCGTAAGGGAAATTTTCCCTACATCAGAGCAATTGCCTCTCCAATTTTTTCAAGCGGGAGTATGCTATCAGCAAGCCCAATATCAACAACTGCTTTAGGCATGCCGTAAACCACGCATGTTTCCTCATTCTGCGCGATTATATATCCACCTTTTTCTTTCACCTTTTTCAACCCTTCAAGTCCATCTTTTCCCATACCCGTCATTATCACTGCGAGAACCCTATTCCCGAAAACCTCTGCAGCTGATTCCATCATAACATCAACTGACGGTTTGTAAAGCGTGTTTGGTTTATCAACTATTTTAACTATTTTCTCACCGAAGACATTTTCAAAAATTAGATTTCTTCCGCCCTGAGCTATCAAGGCAAGCCCCGGTTTAACCTTATCTCCAGTTTGAGCTTCTCTGACCTCAATTTTACTTACTGAGTTCAATCTTTCCGCAAGTAATCTTGTAAAGTTTGGAGGCATATGTTGGGCAATCACGATCCCGGCAGGAAAGTCTCTCGGTATCTTTGATAAAACTTCTTGAAGTGCAAGCGGTCCACCAGTTGAAACTCCAATTGCAACAAGCTCAAATCTTTTTGCAATTTGTTTAAATTTTATTTCTTTTGGGATCTCGGTTTGAGATCCATAAATTTTTCTGCGAATGTATTTGCTAGTTGCAATTGACTTAACTTTTTGAATTAATTCATCTTTTATTTTAACTATATCAAGTGAGACATAGGAAAGCTGTTTGGGTATAAAATCAACCGCACCAAGTTTTAATGCTTCAAGCGTTGCCTCCGCCCCTTCAATTGTTAAAGAACTAACCATAAGAACTGGAACGGGACATTCTTTCATGATAATTTTCAAAGCTGTAAGCCCATCCATCCGTGGCATCTCAACATCAAGGGTGACAATATCAGGTTTAAACATTTTTATCTTTTCAATCGCTTCAAACCCATCTCTTGCAGTTGCAACAACTTTTATTTGTGGATCTGATTCAAGCATCAATGAAAGAGATTTTCTCATGAAAGCAGAATCATCAACAACAATTACCTTTATTTGGTAATCCTGACTCATTGGCAAAGCATTTAGAGTTTTGCAAAACTAAAAAAATTTCCCGAAGACATCTTGAAAATTTGTGCTACATCAATTATCATTCTCACCGTTCCATCTCCAAGGATTGTGGCGCCAGCGATTCCTTTGATATTTTTCAAATATGAACCAAGGGACTTTATCACAACCTCCTTCTGACCGATTAATTCATCAACGATAAGACCAAGTTTTTTCTCCGCAAGACCTAAAACAACAACATAAAGATTCTCCTTTCCCTCCCCGTTTGAACCCAGATTAAAAATCCTTTCCAATCTCACAAGTGGCAAAACAGAATCACGAAGGCGGATCATTTCCTTGCCTTTAATTGAATGCACTTGATTTGATTTTACTCTCACAACTTCAATTACGGATGAAAGAGGAATTATAAAAACCTCACCGCATACGCCAATGAGCAATCCTTGAATTATA
The DNA here is from genome assembly GCA_001485605.1 of Candidatus Kryptobacter tengchongensis. Taxonomy (GTDB): domain Bacteria; phylum Bacteroidota; class Ignavibacteria; order Kryptoniales; family Kryptoniaceae; genus Kryptonium; species Kryptonium tengchongense. Next base: position 274,344 of record FAON01000012.1, on the reverse strand, counting down.
GCAAGTGTTAAAGGTAATTTCAATACAAATTTAGTTCCAAAACCGAGTTTTGATTGAACATCAATCATCCCATTTAATTTTGTTATATTTGCTTTAACCACATCAAGCCCAACACCACGACCTGATACATTTGTAACTTTATCTGCTGTGCTGAAGCCGGGAATAAAAATAAAATTTAGAATATCCTTATCACTTATTGACATCGCCTCCTGCTCTGTGATCAAATTTTTTTCAACCGCTTTTCTTCTTATTTTGTTCGGATCAATTCCACGACCATCATCCTCAACAGTTATCACAATGTAATTACCTTCATGTTCTGCCTTTAGAATTATTTTCCCCTTCTCTGGCTTCCCAGCCTTTATCCTTTCCTCCCTTGATTCAATTCCATGATCAATTGCATTTCTTATTATATGAACAAGCGGATCGTGAATATATTCAATCACAGATTTATCAACCTCTGTTTCCTCGCCGTATATAAAAAGATCAACCTCCTTATTCATTTCTCTTGAAAGGTCTCTCACCATTCTTGGAAACTTATTGAAGACTTTCGCTATTGGCAGCATCCTTGCACGCATCACAACCGTTTGAAGTTCGGATGTCAAATATTCAACCTGCGAAACTGTATCCATTAGCTCACGGGATGTTGCTTCACCTTCAAACTTCTCAACAATTCCAGAAATTATCTGCAATAACCTATTCCTCCCAAGAACAAGCTCACCGACAAGGTTCATCAACTCATCAAGCCTTTCAACATCAACTCTTATCGTCTTGTCAATAACCCTTGACTGTTCTTTTTGAAGAAAGTCAACCCCATCACCTATGGCTACGGATTTGTCATATTTTTCATTTTTTATCTCCTCATCAATAAGATTTTCTTCATCGCTATTTATAATTTCACCGTTGCTTATCCGTTCAAGTTTTGAGACAACATCTTCAATTTCAAGTGGTGTTAAATCTTTATTTTCAAGTTTTGAGAGCAAAATTTTCATAAGATCATAAGATTCAAATATCACATCCATCACATCAGAGCGAACTTTAAGCTCCCCTTTGCGAAGTTTATTCAAAACATCTTCAAGTTTGTGCGTAAGCTCGCTCATTTGTTCAAAACCAATGAAAGATGATGTTCCTTTGATGGTATGGACATGCCTGAAAATTGCGTTCAAAAGTTCGGCATCATCTGGTCTCTTCTCAAGTTCTATCAAATCATGGTCAAGTCTTTCAAGAATCTCTTTTGCTTCAACTATAAAGCTTTCAATGATTTCCCTCATCTCGTTATCAAAAATCATTGAGGCTGACATGGTTTAAAATTTTTTATTTTAATGATTGCTAACTGGCATTCTTCCCATGGCTGAAAATTTTGTCTATCTCCTCTTGTGAGGCAATGTTTCCGTTTTCTTCTATAACCTCATCAACTATTTTTTGTTTAAGTTCAGATCTATCGTATTGAGCCATTGGATTAAATGATTCGTCTCTTGAATCAAAAATTTTTGTTTCTGAATTTTTTAGCTTTTTATCCTCAAGATTCTCAAGAAGATGGGTTAACCTTTCCTGAACTGATTCAATGAGATAGGTTATAGCTGAGATCTGTTGCGCAGTTATATCTTGAAACTGTAAAGCAATCATTATATTGTCTGCGCTTTGCTTCACATCCGCCAATTTAATGAGCACATCATCAAAACCGTTACAGTTTTTAAATGTCTCATAAAACCTTCCCCATAATCCATGAATTTTGCCAAATTCTTCATTTTTAAGGCATCTACTAATTTTTTGGGCAAGTTTTTTCTGCTTCTCATAACAATTTTTCATAGCAGTTATGAAACCTTTAATCTCGCCAAACTTTAAACTCATTTCATCAAGAGCATCAAGTATTTCTGTCGTTGCCATCTCTGTTGTTTTTGTAACCGTGGTTAACTGATTTGAAGCTCTTGGAATTTTTTTTGAACTTTCCTCAAGTGACTTGTTTATCTCATTAAGCATTGGACCAATTTCTTTAACAAAGCCAAACAATTCCTCAAGGAACGGTAAAACTCTTTGCCCGAGGATGAATATCGCCTTCAGTTCTTCTATCTCTCTTAAAATTAAATCAATCTGTTTTGCTATTCCCGACTCTTTTACCTCCATAACTTTGCCTCCTTTAAAGTGTTTTCAAGATTTGCTCTATTTTTTCCTTTAAAACTTGCGGCGTAAATGGCTTCACAATATAATTATTCACCCGTGCTTGAAGTGCCTCAAGGACATCTTGCTTCATCCCTCTGGTTGTGACCATAAGAATTGGTATATTTGCGAAGTTTGGATCTGATCTTACTGCTTTGGTCAACTCAAGCCCAGTCATGTTTGGCATATTCCAGTCTGTTATTATGAAATCAATCTTTTCAGCGTAAAGTTTTGCAAGCGCATCTTTCCCATCTTCGGCTTCAACTATGTCAGTGTAGCCGATGTTCTTTAAAGCATTTATTACGATTCTTCGCATCGTCGGTGAATCATCAACAACAAGAAATTTGATTTTCCCATCCTCCATAAAACCTCTACCTCCTTTAGTTTAGATATTTTGAAACCTCATATTGAATTCTTTTTACATTGAACGGCTTGATCAAATAAGAATTTGCACCAAGTTTTAACCCTGTGTCAATGTTTTTCCCATCTGAAAGAGAAGACAATATTATTATCGGCACATCTTTGAACCTTTCATTAGAGCGTAAAGACTTTATCAACTCAAATCCATCAAGATTTGGCATGTTTATATCTGTGATTATTAAGTCAACCGCGCCGACTTTTGCAAGAACTTCAAAAACCTCCATTCCATCTGATGCCGTCAGAACCTTATAACCCATGCTTTCAAGCGCAAGTGAAACAAACTTTCTTATTGTTGGGGAATCGTCAACTACGAGTATTGTCCTCGGCATAGCGTCACCTCATTCTTTTTTATATGCGACCGTTTTATCAAAGTAAACGACTTTGAACGCCTTTGTTAAGTTTCTTAATGTCTCTGAATACCCAACAACGAGATAACCACCTCTATTCATTGAGTCATAAACCATAGAGACAACCTCACGCCTTGCATTTTCATCAAAGTAAATCAGAACATTTCTCAACAAAACAAGATCAAAATTTCTCATCATCACCATTTGGAACTTATCCATCAAATTGACTTGAGTAAAACGAACCAGTTTTTTAACCTCCTCAACCAAATGAAATTCTTCCCCGTTTAAAATTTTAAAGTATTTTCTAATATAATCTTCTGGAACATATCTCATAGAGTATTGTTTATAAATTCCCCTCTTTGCAATTTCAAGAACTGCGGTATTGATATCTGTGCCGATTATCTCAACTTTAAGATCTGGAAACCTTGGCTTTATCTTTTCAAGGAAGATCATGGCGATCGTATACGCTTCTTCCCCAGTTGAGCATCCTGCGCTCCAAATCCGTAAAGTTCTAAATCCATTCCTTGGCTTTGACTCAATAATTTCAGGCAAAATTGCTTCCTCAATTACCTTGAATTGTAACTCATCTCTGAAAAAATATGTCTCGTTTATCGTTATCAACCTAAATAAGATCTCAAGTTCTTCTTTTCGCAACGGGGAAAATTTCAAATACATTAGATAATCCGTAAAACTTTTTAAACCAAGGAATTCAATTCTTGGGCGAACTCGTGATTCAACGAAATATCTTTTGCTGTCTGGAAAAAATATCCCCGTCAACTGTGAGATGAAATTTCTCAATTCAAAAAACTCTTCATCGCTCAATGTTAGATTCCACATATCCTTATTTTTCTGCCCAATCAACATCTGTAAAAAATCAAAGACTTTTGATTTGAATTTTTAAACCAATCCGAAATACATTTTTAAAATAGGGTCATCTTGGGATTCATTTAAAAGTTTCATAAATTCAATCTCGTCAAGCGATGAAAGAAGATTCAAAATCATAATTTTCCTTTCAATATCAGCCTCATAAAATAACTCCGTCAATTTTTGTAGCACAGCTTTTTTAAGTTCAATGTTTTCAAAAACTTTTTCCGCATCGCAAAGTATCGCTTCAATTAAATTGATAAACTTTTCGCTTTCAATACTGTTTTTAAGCGAAAAACTGATTAGGTCTTTCGCATTTGCCCTCGCAATCTCAAACACTTTTTCTGATATTTTCTCGTTTCCATCAATGAGCGAAAGGATAAAACTTTTCACCTCATCAAATTTGATCCACTTTGAAGCAAAGTTAAGAAATTTGATTTTAAACTCTGGCTCGTTCATCTCAAAGAAAATTTCAACGCCCTGTTTGAAAAAAGATTTGAAAAAGTATTTATTTGCATTAAGCTTACAATCCAATCTCGCACAGATTTCAACGAGCGAAACAATTGCCATCTTTTGAATTGCTATATTTTGATTAAGAGTCAAATCCATCAAAAAGTTAATATGACTTTCATCTCCTACTTTGCCAAGAGCTTCAACAACCGCACTTTTCAAAATCGGGTCATCTGAACTTTCAAATGTTTCCATCAGGAAATCGCATATAATTTTTTTATCTTTTACTTTTTCACCTATCTTCCCAAGCGACTCAATAATTTGAATTTGTGCAAATTCAAATTTTGAAAACGAATCAATTAAAACTTCAATTGCGCTATCATCCCCTATGTTTCCGATCGCCTCAATTGCAGAGGTTATAACATTCGGGTTAGGGTCATTCAATTTTTCTTTCAAAAAATCAAACATGGATTTTTCATTTAGCAACCCGATAATATCAACGGCTATTTTTCTGACATCTTTATCCCGATGATTTGCAAGTTCTTTAATCTCATCAAGTGCATCTTTCCCAATTTTAAAGATAAGTTCAGCCGATAAATTTTTTAAGCCGATATCTTCACATTGGATTAGACTGCAAATTCCTTTTATGATCTTCTTTTTTGACTTTTCAAATTCACTTGCAATTAAAACAAGAGCATTTGCGACCGCATCACGAACCCCTTTATCCCGATCCTTCAAAAGATCAATCAATTTATCAACCACCTCTTCTCTATCGCCGAACTTAACACTTGCTTCAACAGACAATCTCCTCTCGTCAGGGTCAAAGGAATTCAATCCAGCAATTATTGTTTCATAAGCTCTGCTCATACTTCTTGAAGTTTGCTTCTTACAACTATTCCCATATCTTCTTCAAAGATGGAATTTTTCATGTCAAAATTTATTTCTTCCCTTGCGCCATTTATCTCAATGTACGTGTTTTTATAAATTGTGCCGTAAACAATCAACCTCGCTTTACCCGATTTCTTCATATCATTAAGCAAATTTTCCCGCAATACTTCAAGCTGTTGAAGTCGCTTTGGTATTTCATCCCGCCATTTCATTAGATTTTGAAGCTGTCTTTCCTGGTCTTCTGGAAGTTCTCCCCAATCAATCTTCAACCTTGCCAGAGCATAAATTTCCGATTTAATTCCCTCAAGGTATGACCCAAGCCGTTTTATCTCTGCTGTTACTTTTTTAAGTTTTTCAATCTGCTTATCTCTTCTCCCAATAATTATCACCGTTCTTGAATATTCTGCTCCCCCGATGCTTTTAGCTTCAACTTCACCTTTACACATCACCGTTCCTCCAATTATCACAGCATCTTTCGCTATAATTTTCCCACCGCATACGATATTTGCATTAACAGCTTCCCGCTTTATCACAACATCTCCATCTGCTATAAGATTTTGATTTGTTATGTACCTTAGAGAAACATCGCCATGAACATAAAGCCGACCCCTACCATAGCCAATAAAGCCACCACCAATAAGGGCATTTCCTTTAACCTCAACCTCAGCATCTTCAATGTTTCCGTAGACCTCAAGATTTTTCCCAACCTTTACTTTTGCCCCAGATTTTATATCGCCATTAACTATCAATGTCCCAATGAAGTTAACTTCTCCAAAGCTTACATCAATATTCCCATTAATTTTCAGAACAGGTGAAACTTCAATTGTCCCATCTTCATTTAAAACAAGATTTCCATCTGATGTTGAAACTATAACAGAATTATCCGAATCCAAGAAAGCAACATTCTGACCAAGGAAAACATTTGCAGGTTTTCCCTGTTTTGCTTTCAAAATTTCTCCTGTTATCCCAATTCCATTAACTCCAGATGTTGGAGGATAAACCACCGCTATCTTTTCACCTGCTTTAACATTTCTAATAAGCGTTTTCTTAGTTATGTCAAATTCAAAAGAGATATACCCATCTCTTCCATCAATAGGTGGATTGCCCTCGGCGATTAAAAATTCACCTTCCTGTGGGTTTTCAAGCAAACTTTGAATTTCAATAATTTTAATTCCCTGAACCACGCCTTTTGAATTAACGAACTTTACAACATCATCAATGCATAGATTGTTCAATTCATCTTTTGATTCAACAACAAGATAAGCCCTAAGCTTATCAGGTGTAATTTTAACCTTCATTTGTCAGACTGTAAACCTCTTTTAAAGATTCTTTTTCTTCAATGGTTAAAATTTTTTCAAGGTCAAGCAAAATCATAAGGCGATCGTCAAGCTTTACAATCCCAGTTATGTATTCGCTGTCAATCCCACAGATGAGTTCTGGTGGTGGTTCAACAACATTTTTTGAAACCCTTAAAACCTCACTTACGCTGTCAACTATAAAACCAACTGTTTTATCATTTAATTCAACAACAATGATCCTTGTATTCTTATCGTGTTCCTTTTCACCAAGCCCAAGCCTTTTTCTCAAATTTATAACTGGGACGATCTTCCCTCTTAAATTCATCACACCCTCAACAAAATCTGGTGCATTTGGAACTTTTGTTATTTGAATAAGCCGATTTATCTCCTGGACCTGAAGTATATTCACACCAAATTCTTCATCGCCAAGCTTAAAGCTCACAAGTTGTAGCGTCTCCCTGTAATCTTCTGCATTTACAATATCTTGCAGATTCATTCTAAAACTTTGCTTTGTTTTTAGTTTAAAAGTTGAGTCTTATCTTTACGAGAATTTTTGTCAAAGGGCATTTTTATTTATCGGCTTTTCAACGAAAATCTTAAACACCATTTCCACGGATTTGCGCAAACCTTACATAATTTTCCTTCCCAATTTCTTGCCCGATTTTAAACCTCATAACAATTTGTCTTAATTTCTCCGTAAGTTTGCTCAGATCCTCAACAGCCTTTGCAATTTGATGAACCCCTGCTGATGTTTGCTCTGCGATTGAACTTATTGATTCAACCGCTTTGCTTATATCTTCGCTCACTCTTGATTGTTCTTTATTCGCCCGTGAAATTTCCGAGATTAAGTTTGCAACATCTCCTGCATTTTGAACAATTTGTTTAAGAGCAAGATTTGCGCTATCTGCAAGTTGAATTCCCGTTTCGGCAACTTTTACGCCTGACTCCATAATTTTAACTACTTCATTTGTGTCGTTTTGTATCTGTTTTATCATTTTGCTTATCTCCTTCGTGGCTTTCATTGTCCTCTCTGCAAGTTTTCTGACCTCATCAGCGACGACCGCAAACCCACGCCCTTGTTCACCTGCACGAGCTGCTTCAATTGCTGCATTAAGAGCAAGTAGATTTGTCTGATCGGCGATATCTTCTATAACATCAATTATCTCACCAATTTGATTGCTGCTTTTTCCGAGGATTTGAACACTTTGCGATGAATTTTTTACAACATCAGCAAGCCGATGCATTTGTTCAATTGTCGCAACCACCGCTTTGCTTCCTTCGGTTGCAAATGAACTACTTTCATAAGCAAGTTTGGCTACCCTTTCAGCTTGATTTGCGTTCTCAATTATCGTTCTTGACATCTCCTCAATTGCTGAAACGATCTCCGCAATTTGTCTTGCTTGATCTTGAACCGCTGCTGACATTTCCTCGGTTGAACTGCTTATCTGAGATGTTGAATTAGCAACGGCATAACTTGAATCAATTATCTCCTTAACCAAGAACCTCAATTCATTGATCATTTTATTAAGTTTTTTCACAAGGGCACCAACTTCATCATCCCTTTCCGCAATCGCTTCTTTTGTTAAATCCCCATTTGAAACTGATTCAATCACATCAAAAATTTTCTGCATTTGACTTTCAAGATACCTCTGCTGTTCCTGTATTTTTATTCTTGCTTCTTCTGCCTCAATTCGTGCTTTTTCAGAAATTTCACGCTGTGAAGATATCTCATCAATTGCGCTTTTGATGTTCTCAATCATCTTGTTAAAAGACCTCGCCAAACTCCCAATTTCATCTTCCCTCTCTATACATTTGTCATCAATACTAACATTAACATTGCCTTGCGATACAAGCTCAGCTGCGTAACGAATTTTTTCAACAGGCTCCACAAACAATGAAATCACAAAATACCCGAAACCAAGACCCAGCAAAACGGCAAACAAAACAAATCCCAAATTTACAAAATGAGCCTTTGACAATATCCCATTGATTTCATCAGTTGAAAAACCAAACCTCACATATCCAGCAAAATCGCTTCCACGATAAACCTTTGCCTGAACATCAAGAACAGAACCAACCCTCGTTGAGATCTCAGAATAAGTTATATCTTCTTTTAAATCCCCTAATTTCTTCTCATCGCCATTTAAAATTCCAAGATTTTTCTCCGAAAGTAATTTCCCATCAGCGCCGTACACAGCGATGTATTTTATGAAACCGTCCTGATAGAAGCTTTCAATCAACTGATTTAGCTGGTTTACATCTTGAAGCAAAATCCCGTAAATTGCTGAATTTGAAAATTGTTTAACAGTTGCCTCAATCCTTTTCAAAAACTGTCTTTCTATAGCTTTACCAAGTATCATTGAATAAATCAGCGAAACGACAAGTGCCGTGCCTACAACAATTAGTTCAATCCCGATGAATGTTTTATAACGCCATTTGAGATTGTTAAATTTTTTAATTAACCACATATTGCACCCTCTCCTTATAGTTTTCTGGAACGGTTATTTGAAGAGCGTTGGCGACTTTGTTATTGACATAAACTTTTACATCATCGCCCGAAATTTCAAGCGAGAAAAGCCCACCTTCTTTGACAAACTCTGCATTTGGAACCGCAACTGGAATTTTGCTCAAAATCGCATTTTTAATGATGAACTCTCTTGCAATTGGATGAGCAGATACATCGCTCTCATCAAAAATCCAGATGAAATCAACCCCATTTTTCACCAAATCACCAAACCGTTGAGATACATCTTTCAACTCCTTAACATCTGCTACAATAATTTTAACACCAACTGAATAAGCAGAGCGTTGAAGTTTTTCTATAAGCCCTTGATATTTGCCTAAATCACACAATACACCAATTTTTTGAACTTCTGGCTTTAAAGACTTCATCATGTAAAGATACTGAAGTGGCGTGGCTCTTTGAGCGAAAACCATTGACTGAAAAAATATCAAAAAAAGAATTATTCGTTTCATTTCACTATCCCCTTTTATTTTTAGGATTGCTTAAAAGTTGAGTTATCAATTTTTCAAGCACCCCGAGATCAACGGGTTTCTGCAAAACTGCAACTACACCAAACTCTCTTATGACTTCATTAGTGATCTCATTTGCAAAGCCTGTAAGTATGATAATTTTAAAATCCCGTTTGAATTTCCGAATCTCCTTTATCATCTCAACTCCAGTTAGGTCAGGCATTCTATAATCAGCAATTAAAATGTGAATTTCATTATTAATTGCCTTCTCAATACCTTCCCTTCCATTGCTTGCTTCAATAACCGTTAAGCCAAGCAATGTAAAAAATTCCTTCAAAGTTATTCTCACAAGCTCGTCATCGTCAACCAATAAGATAGTCTTTCGCATTGTTAATCTTTTATGTTCTCTCCAAACTTTTTAACTCAAAATCTATGCCATACATTTGTAAAAAGCTTTTGGCAAATTTTGAAGGGGGCAGATCCAGATGGATGGCTAATATTGAGCATTTGGGGAAAAAACTGAATAAAATTAGACAAACCTTGTGAAAAAACAATGACTTGATAATGACGCATATATTTGATATATTTTGGGAAAAAACGACGAAAAAACTAAATATGATTTTCAAAAAAAGAACCCACACTTGCGGAGAATTAAGGGCAAGTGATGTCGGTAAAACAGTTACATTAAATGGCTGGGTTGATAAAAGAAGAGATCTCGGGGGATTGATCTTTATTGACCTGAGAGATAGATACGGGAAAACACAAATTGTCTTCTCACCTCAACATAATTCTGAAGCATACCAGATTGCAAAAGAATTAAAATCAGAATATGTAATTTCTGTAACTGGAAAGGTTGAGCGAAGACCTAAAGGAGCTGAAAACCCATCGCTTCCAACAGGGGAAATTGATGTGCTTGCTGATGAGGTTCAAATTTTAAGCAAATCAGAAACCCCGCCATTCTTAATTGAAGATGATATAAACGTCTCTGAAGAGCTTCGTCTTAAATACAGATATCTTGATCTTAGAAGACCCTCAATGCAGGCAAACTTTATCATAAGACATAAAATGGCACAAATTGTTAGAAGATACTTTGACGAAAATAATTTTCTTGAAATAGAGACTTCATTTCTGGTTAAAAGCACACCGGAAGGAGCAAGGGATTTTCTTGTTCCAAGCAGACTTCATCCTGGAAAGTTTTATGCTCTACCCCAATCGCCCCAACTTTATAAGCAAATTTTAATGGTTGCTGGCTTTGACAGATACTTTCAAATTGTTAAGTGCTTTAGAGATGAGGATTTAAGAGCAGACAGACAACCCGAATTCACTCAAATTGATGTGGAGATGTCATTTGTCACAGAAGATGATATCTTCAATATCGTTGAGGGACTGATGGTAAGGTTATTCAAAGAGATTAAAAACATTGAGATACCAACGCCTTTCCCGAGAATTCCTTACACTGAAGCAATCCAAACTTATGGAACGGATAAGCCAGATTTAAGATTTGATTTAAAAATTGTGAATGTAACTGATATTTTCAAACACACAGAATTTAAAATTTTTAGAGAAACTATAGAAAATGGAGGCGTTATATGCGGTATGAATCTTGAAGGATGCGGAAATTATTCAAGAAAACAGATTGATGAGATAGCAACGCTTGCCAAAAATTTCGGTGCAGAGGGGCTTGTGCATTTCAAAGTTGAAAACGGCGAACTCAATTCACCAATTGCAAAATACATCTCAAAGTTCTCTCTACAGAAGTTGAAAGAAAGAATGAAATCAAATGAGGGTGATTTGATAATTTTAATTTCCGATAAACCAGAAAAAGTTTATACAATACTTGGAAACCTACGGGTTGAGCTTGGGAAAAGATTAAATTTGATTGATGAAAATGATTTTAAACTTGCATGGATTGTTGATTTTCCGCTACTTGAATGGGATGAGGAAGAGAATCGTTGGGTTTCGGTTCACCATCCATTTACATCACCAAAACTTGAAGATATTCACCTGCTTGATACAGACCCTAAGAAAGTTCGTGCAAGGGCTTATGACCTTGTGTTGAATGGGAACGAAATTGCAGGTGGGAGTATAAGAATCCACGATGCAGAACTTCAACAGAAAATCTTCAAACTTCTTGGAATCTCAGAAGAAGAATCAAAGAGAAAATTTGGGTTCCTTCTTGAGGCATTTAAATATGGACCACCACCGCATGGCGGGATTGCTTTTGGATTTGATCGCCTCGTTATGCTCCTTACAGGTATGAAATCAATTCGTGATGTTATAGCCTTCCCAAAAACAAGCAGTGCAGTTTCACTTATGGATGATGCCCCATCTGAAGTTGACCCAAGACAACTTGACGAGCTCCACATTCAGATAAAAAGAGAAGATTGATGAAAAACGCTGGAATTACCATAAGTCACACTCAAAATACAAATTTCAAAACATAAAATTTTTACTACTTGACTAAAACAATCTTTATACTTTTTGTGAAAGTCCCAGCGATAAACCTACAAAAATAAATACCCGATGTAACAACTTGACCGCTATCATTTTTGCCATCCCAAATAACTTTATGTTTGCCAGCTTCCGTTAAACCATCAACAAGGGTTCTAACTTCTTGACCAAGCATATTGTAAATTTTTAAACTTACCCACGAATTAAACGGAACATCAAATTCAATTGTCGTTTCAATGTTAAACGGATTAGGATAGTTTTGATAAAGCTCAAATTTACTTGGGGTTTCTTTAAACTCTGCAACTGCAACGGGGATTGTCGCAACCTCGTTTGACGGGACACTTTCATTATGAAGTTTATCAAACGCAGTTACAACTATGTAATACCTTTTGTTCGGGTCATCAACTTGGATTGAATAACTTATCCTATTTCCTTCAACAATAGCTACAAGATTTTCTATGTTGTTTATATCAACGGGTGATGTTTCCGATTTATAAATGGCGTAATATCTAACAGTATCATTATCCGCAGGGGGTTCAGGATTGCTCCATACCAATTCAAAAACTTTTTCTGAAATTTTACGAGCTATTAAATTAACAGGCGGATTAGGTTTCACAGCATCAAGCCACGGCATTGGATGAATAAAAGCTGGATACTTATATCTTGAATTTTTCAAACTATCAATCAATCCCTTCAAAAGTAAAGATTTATACCTGAAAAATGTATTTCCTTCAACACCAATTGACCTGCTTGTGTCAATTTGCGAAAGAATCTCCGACACAGACCAATCGCCAGAGTTAGAAGACATTCTGTAAGCTGCTGAACCTGCATAAATATGTCTCCCATAACTATTATTTTTCCAATCTCGGGCGAGAACATTATATTTTGGATTAGTTTGTATATCCCAATAAATCTGTGGCGAATGATAATCATGTTTACCCTCTGCCAACCATCTTCTTGAATCCTGATAAATTGAACAATATGCCTGCCACCCTGTTGCAACGGGGATCCCACTTTGGCATGAACCACAATTGGGACTGTAAACATAAACTCCGTTTGAATCACATATATTTTTATAAATACCAATTGGCGCTGAACCAACCTTAACCCATGGCTTCACTCTTTTTATGCTGTCATAAACTGCTCTAACAAATTTATTTATATTTTCCCTCCTCCACTCTTCTTTGTTGGGATATTCGCTTTGATATAAAGCATATGTATCGCTATCAGGAAAGTCAGGATTTGGATATCTTATATAATCAAAATGAATTCCATCAATATCATAATTTCGCACAAGTTCCATAACAACATTTATCAAATAATTCCTCGCTTCGGGTTTTCCCATGTCAATCCACCACTCGTTATTAGGTTTATAATACTTAACATAATCTGGGTGTCTTAAAACTATGTGAGGTGGGTTTGTGTTGGGAGGAAGGGTTGAATCGTCTTTAACTTTGACAACATTCCACCACGCATGAAATTCCATCCCTCTTTTATGGGTTTCTTCAATTGCGAATTTCAACGGGTCATAGCCCGGATCACGCCCTAAAGTCCCAGTTAAAGAGGTTGCCCACGGTTCATATCGGCTCGGATAAATTAAATCACCGCGGGCACGAACCTGCATTATCACCGTATTAAAATTAGCCAATTTCAAATTATCAAGAATTTGAATTAATTCATTTTTTTGCTGTTGAATACCATTTTGGCTTGTTGCCTTAGCGCTTGGCCAGTCAAGCCCATAAACAGTTGTAAGCCACACCGCACGAACTTCCCTTTTTGGGTAGGTTTGAGATAAAAGGTTTGACACTATTAAAACAAATAAAAAAATGTAGCTTTTTTTCATAAGCTTGAACTCTTTTAATTTTGATTAAACAAAAAATCAAGAGCTCTTTCTATCTCACCAAACGACACATCGTTAAAGAACCTCATCTTTCCAATTTTCATTGGCAAATACATATTCAACCGCTGTTCTGAAAAAATTTTTTTATCATAACCAATATGCTTCAAAATCACATCCTTTGCAAGAAATTTTTTCGGAAAAACCAAACCCATTTTAAAAAGCAAATTTCTCATCCTGCTGAAATCCTTCTCCCTCAAAATTCCCCTACTAAACGCAATAAAACTTTCACCTATCATCCCAAACATAACTGCCTCACCGTGCTTTAACCTACGATAATTCAAACCCGCCTCTATCCCATGCCCGATCGTATGACCAAAATTTAAAATCATCCTAAACTTCTTTTCTTTCTCATCTTTTTGAACGACAGAGGATTTAACTGAAATTGACCTGAAGACAAGAGTTTGCATGAGTTTAAAGTCAAGATTTAAAATATTATCAAAATTTGACTCAATAATTTTAAAAATTTCTGCATCCATTATGATACCATATTTGACAACTTCTCCAAGCCCACACATAAATTCACGCTTGGGCAATGTTTTCAAAAAATTCACATCTGAAAAGACAAAAATTGGATGATAAAATGAACCAATTAAATTTTTCCCAAGTTTATGATTTATCCCAACTTTTCCACCAATTGAACTATCAACCATCGCAAGGAGTGTGGTCGGAAGTTGAATCAAATTAACACCACGAAGATAAACCGCTGATGCAAAACCAGCAAGATCCCCCACCACTCCACCACCAAAAGCAACAATCGTTTCATCCCGACGCAATTTCATTTGAATCAAATCCGTGAAAATCTTAGATAAAACATTTAAACTTTTGCTTTCTTCCCCTGGATTAACAATAATAATCTCTGGTGCAAACCCTCGCTTTTTCAAAATGCTTACAAATTCATCAAGATAAATTCCTGCGACTATTTTATCAGTTATCACGGCAAGGTGTGGCTTTACACCATGTTTTCTGCAAAGGTCAGGGAATCTATCAATTATCTGATTCCCAATGTAAATCGGATACTTTATATTTTTTAACTTGAGCGTGATTTTACGCAATTTTATTCTCAAGTTTTTTTAAAATTTCATTAACAGTTTCATCAACATCTTTATCATCGGTTGAGACCAAAAAATCTGCCTGTAGATAAAATGGTTCTCTAATTTTCAACAATGATAAAATTCTTTCTAAGAGCAGATTTTCGGGCAAAACATTTCCAGCTGGATCAAGCAAAAGCGGTCTGTCTGTCTTATATTTTATCCTTTGAAGCAAAACCTCTGGACTTGCTTTAAGGTAAATTAAAATACCTGATCCCTTCACAAGATAAAGATTATCGGCAAAAGTTACAGTTCCGCCACCAAGGGACACAACAAATTTTGAAAGGCTCAAAACAGTTTCAATTAAAATTTTTCGCTCAATGTTCCTAAAATAAATCTCACCCCTTTCACGAAATATATCAACTATGCTCTTACCTTCAACGCTTTCAATCAATTCATCAACATCAAGAAAACCATATCCGAGCTGTTTTGCAAGCAATGGTCCGATTGTGCTTTTACCACTGCCCATAAAACCAGTTAAGAAAACAAGCGATTTCTTCATAAATCTGAATCCAATTTCTTTATCTTGTAAATCAATACAACTGCCTTTGAACCCCTATAATCAATTTCTTTCCTTAAAACAATTTCATGCTTAAAATTCCGCTTCTTTAAAATTTCAAAGAACTCAAAAGCGATACTCCTGTTTGGGTCCGCAAGATAACAAATAGATTCCGTTGCCATCGTAATTTTTAAAACATTTATCAAACTGTCAAACAAATTGCGCTCGTAAATTATATCAGCACCAATTACAAAGTCAAATTTCTCAGAAATGGTCGGGTGTCTCCAGTCAAGATAAACGAACTTTGCATTCTTCTCGCTCCCGATATTCCTAATGTAATTTTTTCTTGCATATTGCAGAGCCATCATTTCATAATCAGTTACGGTAAGAACAGCGTTTTTAAGACCAAGCGCAACACTTGTTAATCCAAGCCCACATCCAAGCTCAAGGACCTTCTTATTAGAAAATTCATCACTGCCAAGTATAAACTCAGCAAGGACAATTGCAGATGGCCAAACCTCAATCCAAAATGGAATTTTATCACCCGAAGAATATTTTTCAATCACATCATCAACTGCCATTGTATAATCTGCAGAACCAAGGGGTGATTCAATAAAAATTGTCCTGTTTAAAACTTCAAATCTTAACAAATCAATCCTCAAATTGAGTTAAGTTATCTTTCAAGCAAAATTTCCCTTAAATACTTTACAGGTGGCGAACCATGAGAAAGTAGATTCTCATTAAATTCTTTTATGTTAAATTTATCTCCTTTCAACTTCATGTATTCCTCCCTCAAAGCCATTATTTCCTGAAATCCCGTGAAATAACTTGAAAGTTGAGCAGATGTAAGGCATGCCCTTTTCCATTTTCCTTCAGCCTCTGCTCTTTCCTGAAATCCTTCTCTCATCATCAAATCAAGAGCCTCATCCTGCGTCATACCCCCAGCGTGAATTTTATGGTCAAGGATTGCATTTATAATAACTCTGATATACCATTTCAAATGAATTAACTTCATCCTCGGGTCATTATTTAAAATTCCATTTTCAACCATCAATCTTTCTGCATAAACAGCCCAACCCTCAACCATCGTCCCACTCCAAAAAACGCTTCTTACAATTGATGGACAGCGATTTGAATAATATAGCTGAACATAATGCCCTGGAATGGCTTCATGAATGCTTAACTCAAGAAGCGAGTAATAATTATACTCGCGAAGGTATGATTCAACCTGCTCTGGCGTCCAATCTTCCGGGATTGGCGATACATTGTAAAATGTTTTCATATTTTTTTCAAGAGGACCTGGCGCTTCAAGCGAAGCAACTGCAACCCCACGCTGATATTCGGGCGTCTCACGAACTACCAAGGGTTTGCTTTCATCAAGGGTCAGCAAATTTTTCTCTTTGATAAACTCCGTCAAGTAATTCAAATCAGATTTTATCCTATCCATAATTTCTGACGGTTTTGGATGTTCAAGCACAACTTTATCAAGCACTGCCTTGATCACGGATAATTTATCCATCTTTTTTGGTTCCTTACCATAGTAATACTTATAAAGTTGCAAAGCAAGTTGATACATTTCATCATGAGTTTTAGATTTCTCCTTTTCAGCAAGTGAAAGGATTTCATCTGGCGTCAAATTTGTTTTCAAATAATACTTCATTTTTTTGTAGTAAAGTTCCTTACCCAACCTAAAATCACGCTTTGATCTTGGTTTAAGATCATTTTCAAGCCATTTACCATATTCCTCAAGTGAAGAAATCGCAGAATCAACAACCTTCTTCAATTCTGTTTTTAATTCACTTGATATTTCCAAAGTATCAGCAAATTTTGTCAAATCATTTTTTAAAATATTAATGTTCCCCTTGTTTTGTCTTATTGCGGTCTCAATGTGAATCTGCGGGGCATCTTTAAGATTTTCCTTTGCTTGCTTGACAAATCTCGGAATTTGTTTAACCCTCTCAATGACATTTTTCAACCTCTCCTGAGCAGGGGCAAAATCTTGCGTTATTAAATACATCAGCCCATCACCAATCACAGAATTATAAACCAACGGATTCCATTCATGTTCCTTCAACTCTTCAAGTTCAAAAATCATCTCGTCAATTTTCTCAATTAAAATCCGACAGTCAATACTGTTATCCCGTGAAAGTTTTTTCAAATCAAACTCCGAAAACTTCTTTCTATAATTTTTAAGCCATTCAAGTTTTTCTCTTAGCATTTCTCCAGAAAAATCATCAAGCAAA
Organism: Candidatus Kryptobacter tengchongensis; assembly: GCA_001485605.1. Lineage (GTDB taxonomy): Bacteria > Bacteroidota > Ignavibacteria > Kryptoniales > Kryptoniaceae > Kryptonium > Kryptonium tengchongense. Next base: position 256,769 of record FAON01000012.1, on the reverse strand, counting down.
TGATCATACTTATGATATCCAACCCATGTCGCCACAACTGGATGATACTTGAAATATTCATCAATGAAATTGTTCACAAGCCTTGAAAATTTCTCATCTTCCGACTGCTTTGCACAACCTGAGATAAAAATCAAGCTCATTACAAAAACCGAAATTACTTTTAACTTCATTTTGTAAATCCTCTCTTTGTTTTAAATTTTTTGAACATTGTAAATAGAAAAGCAAGCACAACAGCAAAGCCGGAAATATGAACTATAATATCCCCGTATTTAGTGTAAAAAGTTTTTTCATCGTTTAACCTTATTACATCCGCTATCTGTGTTTTCTCATGAAATCTTGTTTTCCTCTGAACCCTGCCATATGGGTCAATGAAACCCGAAATCCCACCATTTGCACATCTTACTATGCTTCTCCTATTTTCAACAGCTCGCAAGATTGAATATTGAAAATGCTGATACGGTCCAGATGTATTCCCATACCAGCTATCGTTTGTAATCACAACAAGAAATTGAGCGCCCCTTTTGACAAATTCACGAATCAGCGACGGATAGATTGATTCATAGCAAACCCCACCAGAAAATTTCACAATTTCACCGTTTCTTCTTTTCATCTCAAACACAGTTGTATCTTTCCCCTTTGCCCAGTTGCTTATTCCAACGCCCCATTGCAATGGCTCAATCAAAAAGTGAAATACATCCGCATAAGGCAAACGTTCTCCAAACGGGACAAGTATCATCTTTGCATATTTCTGAATTTTATCCGAGCCCGGCAAAAATAAACCCATCGCATTGTAAGCATCATACCTTTGCCCCGTATCCTTTATAATATGACTGCTTGGTGGCGCTTGAGATGGATCATCATAAAATCTCGCATCTGGGAAACCCGTCAAAATAGCCACATTCAAACTATCAATCTGACTTTTAAACCAATTAAAATGATAACGATATGGCGAAAGAAGAAAATAATAAGTTATCGCAGTTTCTGGATAAACCACAAGTTCAACATCTGGTTCTCTGTGTATTAAATCTTTCGTCATACCCATGTAAAGTTCAAGTTGTTCAGCAAGCGTCCCCTCCCATTTGAGCCATGGATTTATGTCAGGCTGAATCAAACCAACCTTCATTTCTTTAAAAGAATCCTCATCAGAACTTTTAAGGACATAAACCCCATAAACATCTGGAACGATGTAAATCAAAACTCCAACTATAAAATATCGCAATGCGGATTTTGAAAGAAAATTTTTTTCTCTGAAGATCTCCTTAAGAGCAAGATAAAAAATAACATTCACGGTAAGAATAAGAAATGATAAACCATAAATCCCTGTGAATTCAATGAATTGAATCTTCTCAAGAAAATATGTTTGTGTGTTGCCAATCGTAAGCCACGGGAATGCAAGTTCTGTCGTGGAACGAAAATATTCAAAAAGTGTAAAAGCGAATGGGAAGATGAAAAGATGAAGTTTTCCGCCGTAATTTTTTTTAATGAACATGTAAAACCACATCGGCAAGAAGAAAAGAATTGGATGAACCAGAATTAGAAGGACGCAACCAACCATCAAGAAAGGATCTGCTTCTTTTGACCAACCACCGACCCAGTAAAGTGTGAAAAGATTGAAAAAGAAAAATGCTATGTAAGAATACCGAAAAAGTTGTTTGTAATTTTCAAGCCTGTCAATCAAAAAAAGAAGCGGAACAAACCCAATAGTTGCAAAAAATCCAGTCTTTAACGGTGGAAACGATAAAGAAAGCAAAACTCCGCTGACAAATGCAAGAAGAAATCTTTCATTGAAGATTTTCCTCTTCAACTTTCTTTCCAAATTTGTTTTTCACAAGTTCATTGATGTATAACCATGAATAAACAATCGCAAACCCAACAACTACGCCAAGCATCATCCCAGCCAGAACATCAAATGGATAATGAACTCCAACATAGACTCTTGAAAACGAGATCAGAAAAGCAAGTGAAAAAAGATATATCGCATATTTTTTATAAAATTTGGATATTAAAGTTGCAACGGTAAAACTATTCACCGCATGACTTGACGGAAAAGAGAAACCACTCCCACACCCAACGAGCAGTCTTACATTGTCAAGTTCATGGCATGGTCTTATTCTGCCTACAATAGGTTTTATGATATGACTGCTCAATTGATCGCTTATCGCAATCGCTGGGATTAAAAGAATTGCAATTATCCTTCCCCTTTTTCCGCCAAATATCACAAACCCAAGCCAGATTAAAAAAAGAAAAACCCTCAAATTCACATCCTTTGTCACAAACGGCATTAAAAAATCAAAGATGGGATTTGCTATTTTGTGGTTTAAAAAATAAAAAATCTCCTTGTCAATTTGAAAAAGTTCCTGAATCAAGATTTTCCTTTTTTATTTCTTAAAATTTTCCTCAAAACCCAAATAATCAATCCAAGCGTAAGTATCACAGTTACAACTTTGCTATAACCAGAGATCACATCCGCTATCAAATGCCAATTTTCGCCAAGAATTTTGCCACCCGTCACAAGTATTAAATACCAAAGCGAAGCGCTGATGAAGGAAAGCAAGATTGATTTTTTCAAATCATATTCCCCAAGTCCAGCAAAAAAAGCAACAAAAGCCCTTGTCCCAGCAAGAAATCTATTTACAACGATGAGAAGATATCCATATTTTGAAAAGAGGATTTCAACTTTTTTTATCTCGTCTGGCTTTATGAATTTAATCTTACCCTTTTCAATTATCTCATCCCCAAATTTATCCCCAATGAAATACATTGTGGTAAAGCCAAGGGTGCTTCCAAAAACAGCTGAAATAAGCGTAAGCGTAAAATCAGTTTTCCCAAGCCCAGATAAAGAAGCGCAGAAAACAACAATGACATCGCTTGGTGAAGGCGGGAAGACATTCTCAATATATGCAAAGAAAAAAACAACGAGATAAATCCAAAGGTTATCAATACTTAAAATAAATTCAAGGATTTGCTTCGTCTCCATCAGGTTTCTCTTTTGATTTTAATAGAACAACAGCAAAACAAGCGACGGCATCTCCCTTCCCAGTTGCATCAAATTTTTCATTTCTTTTCGGCTTCACGGAAATTTTATCAGGAGAAACTTCAAGAATTGAACTTAATTTTTCTACTATCTCTTGAACAAATGGAGCAAGTTTAACCTTCTCAAGTATTATAACTGAATCAATGTTAACTATCTCAAACCTCTTCTCGTCAAGGATCTCTTTTACCTTTTTAAGGAAAATCTCGCTTCTTGCGTCTTTATATTTTTCATCGGTGTCGGGGAACAACTCCCCAATGTTACCAGCCTTGATAGCCCCAAGAATGGCATCACATATTGCGTGAATTAACACATCTCCATCCGAATGCCCAAGCGAACCTCTATCAGATGGTATTTCAACTCCACCAATGTAAAGTTTCCTCCCTTCAACGAGTGGATGTATGTCATATCCGATTCCAATTCTCAAATTAAAACCATCCTTTTATTTCAAATGATTTATATTTTGCTTCATAAGGTTTCCAAGTTATTTGGACATCTTCAACTTGTGCGTATCTTGGTCCAACTTTTACAAGTTTTATTAGTTCTTCCACAAGCGAGCGTTCCCCTTCAACTTCAATTTCAACATCACCGTTGCTTAAATTTCTGACCCAACCGTTTAACCCAAGATGATTTGCATGTTTTTGGACAAACCAGCGAAATCCAACCCCTTGCACAAGCCCCTTAACAATTATATGTGCGCAGACATAATCGCTGGGCATAACTTCAAGAAACTTTTGTTTTTAATTTATCAACGCTGATTTTGAACATTTCTTCAAATTTCTCAACTGCTCCGCCAAATTGAACAAAATCGCTTTTACCCCCACCCCTGACACCTGTTAAATTTAAAATCTCATTTAAAACTGCTTTCAAATCAATCTCAACATCACTTGACCTTGCCATTATAAAGTTTGCCCCGTTTGACTTTGAGCCAAGAATTGTAATAACTTTGGGATATTGAATTAACTTCCGTGCGAGAACTTTCAACTCTTCAATACTTCTATTCTCAAAACTTACATTGATGAAATTAAGGTCTCCAGTTTTCTCAGCGTTCTGAAAAAGTTTTTCAGCCTCAAACTCAATCAATTTTTCCGTGAGAAAATTTATTAATCTTTGCTTTTCTCTCTGGGCATCAAGAAGTTTGCTCACCTGTTCAGATAGTTCAAAATCCCGAACACTCAAAAGAGAAACAAGTTCGTTTGAGACTTTATTTTTCACCTGATAATCTCTTAAGGCTCTAACACCACAAACGAAATCAACCCTTGTTAATCCACCTTTAACCCTCTCCCATCTCTTAACTTTCACAAGACCTATTTCCCCCGTCCTTGAGACATGTGTTCCACCACAAGGGGAAAAATCAAAATCTCTCACCTCTACTATTCTGATTGTTCCAGATACCTTCGGTTGTTTCCGCAGGGGAAACTTTGAAATTTCGGTATCATCAACATAGTGGATTTTAACATCTCTATTTTCCCAGATGATTTGATTGGCAAGATTTTCAACTTCATGAACTTTATCGTAAGATAAAGTTTCAATATCAAGGTCAATTGTTCCGATATCATCACCAAGCCGTGAGGAGATGGTTTCAGCGTTCAACAAAATTTCAAATGCTCTTGAAAGTATATGCTGACCCGTATGTTGCTGCATGTTTGAAAATCTTCTATCCCAATCAATTTTACATTCAACATCGCCAGACGGTACATCTCCATCAATTACATGTAAAATTTCACCATTATCCAACTCAATAACATCAACGACCCTTGCACTGTTAATGAACCCAGTATCATGTTCTTGTCCTCCAGAGGTTGGATAAAAGTAAGTTTTATCAAGTATGAGTGCAATTTTACCGTTGTATTTTTTAACATCTATAACTTTTGATTTAAATTGCGTGGTATAACTATTGTTGTAGTAAAGTTTTTGAGTCATGGTGGAAGAAATTTTTTATTAAATTTAAGCAGTCAAATCAATTTTATCAAAAAGCCTCACCCTTTAAATCATTTTTGGTGTTCCGCCAACTTAAAAGTGTAGCAACCCATTACAGCAATATGCAACATTTTGTTACAATGTTACAAAAACTAAAAAGACATCCATATAGTGATTTTTAAAAAATTGAAAATTATAAACTGGCATAGTATTTGCGTAACATTTTTTGGAAAGAAAACAAAGATTTGAAAAATTTTATGCTTCAATTTAAAATTTTTATACTGCTCGCTTTAACTTTGAACTCAATCATATTTTCACAGATAAAGTTCTGGGATGTCCCCCTTAATTCTACTGACAATGTTTTAATTTTAACTTTGGAAAACTTAGACAAGACGGTATCGGAGAATTTAAATGTAGAATTTGCAAGTTATCCAAGCTGGGTTAAGGTTAAAAACAGGATAAATTTTGTTAGTAAGATTGATCCAGGGGATTCGGTTAATTTAATATTTAAATTTGATGTTGATAAAAACGCCCCACCTGATAGTGTCGGAGAGTTGCTCTTTAAATTAAAAAACAACAAATACTCTTATGTGAAGATTATAAGAATAAAAATCCTCCCACCCCAAAGTTTCAAATTATATCAAAACTATCCTAATCCTTTCAATCTAACAACAAGGATAGGATTTGAAATTCCTGAGAAGAGCCATATTAGAATAATTATTTATGATCAGCTTGGCAGAGTTGTAAAAAAATTGGTTGATAAAGATATGTCAGCTGGATATTTTGAAGTTGAATGGGATGGAAGAAACGATAGGGGAGTTTATGTAAGCTCCGGGATTTACTTTTATTGCATCTTTACAGAAAAGTGGAGCGATTTTAAAAAAATGATTCTATTAAAATAAAGGGAGAGATAAAAGTTGCAAGAGAAGCGAGCGATTTCAGAGAAGAACTTAAAATTTAATTTTTTTCTTCTTTTTTCTTTTGTTATGTTTTTACTTGAATTTTCGCTTTCCCAGGTTCAGATAAGAGAGAAGATAACCATAGGTAAAGTAGGTGATACTTTATCGGGTGCGTTAAAAGATACGCTCTCTCAGGAAAGATTTGAAAAATTTAAAAAATCTTTTATTTCAGGAAGTGGATCATTTGCGACAATTGATTTACCTGAAGGAGGCATAGTGGTTGTGACAATACTCAGGGTCAATTCATCAGCTGACTGGGACCTTTATTTGATTACAGATAGCGGAAACGTTTTAATAGGGACAGCAACAAAGGGTTATGATAAGTATATTGGATATACTTGGGAATCACCTGAATATCCACCGGGGACAAGCCTTCAATTTGGTGGATTTTGGTATAACTGGTGGAACAGTAGCGGATGGGGATATTCAAGGATTATAAATTTAAATGACTCAACCTTTAAGATAGAATTTGAACAGGGTGTTGTTGACCAATCATTTGATGACCTTTGGGTTATTGTTGAAAGATTTAGTTTGAAAAAGGAAATAAAAATTAGGGTTGAGAAAGATACAGTTTTGCCATTAATTTCAAAAAGTAACAATTATAATAAATCGTATCTTTTTGTTGAACTTAGGAAAGGATACAGGGAGATGAAAGGTTTCAGCGATTCTGTTAAATTTGAAGTTTTCGCGGTTGATAGCAGCGGTGGGCATGATCACAATGGTAACAGGAATAGTTATGCTGGGAAGCTGGATTTTTACACAGGGATGACAGATTCATCGGGGAGATTAACTAATATATACACCGCTGGGGAGTTCGGAGGCATTGAAAAAATAGTCGTGTATCTTGCTGATGATACAACTTTAAGAGATACAGCCGAAATTGTCGTTGCTATTCCTGGACTTGCCCTTTTACCTGAAAGTCCATATTATTTAAAAGTTGGAGGGACATGTGAACATCATGGACCACACACCCCTTGGAGAGAACCACCAACTCCTCCTGAATGCCAGCAACCTGATCATAATCATTATATTGCACCACTTACTTATTTAAGGCTTTCAAGAGTTTGTCATCTTTATTATTCAATCACTAATCATAGGCTTTGTATAAATGATATTTCTTTACCATTTGGAGGACTTTTTGATATAGATGGAAATTGGAGAAGACCGCATGGTAGTCATAGAATGGGAGTTGATATAGACATAGCAACGAGAGTAGTGAATGAACAGGGACAGGTTGTTGGAGAGGTGGATAGGAGGTTATTAGAGATTTTAGTAGAGAGATACGGAGGAAGGATACAAAATGAAGTAAATCATTATCACATAAGAATGTAGGAGGTAAAAAATGAAGAGGTTGATTTTTTTATGTTTGTTTTTTCTAAATTTAAATTCTCAAGGTCAAGTAATCCCGAGAAATAAAGTAGATGTTAAAATAAAACCGATAATTTCTGCTGATACCACAAATAATTATTTTAAATATGAGTATAAAATATATAGTTTACCAACAAGTGAGCAATCAATCTGGATGTTTGCTATCCTTTTGTCAAGAACAGAAGATACTTTAAAGATTTATGAAATTACTTGGCCCCCTCTTCCAAGATGGGATGGGGTGTGCATTGGACCACTTGTTGATCTACCAAATAGTGCTTGGGTCAACTGGGGGAGTTGGGATTCTACAGCATTTATTCCACCTGGTGATTCTGCATCTGGTTTTTCTTTTAAAACATATATTTTCCCACCAAAGAAAACACTTTTACCTGATATAAATGATTTTTATGTGGAAGGTTATGCTCCTATTCCTTCGTTCCCGGAAGGTGAGGCTCCTGGTATGATTCCGGGTTATGATGACTTAACCCTATATGGACCAGGGAAAGTTTATAAGACAGTAGGACCTGGACCCTTACCACCTGGGGAGTGGAATTTTGATTCAACTATGTATTTTGTTTCAGATTCAGGATTTTATCATCTTATTGATAAAACAAATAAATGTTTTGAGCAGAACTGGCTAAAAGAGAGGGCAAAAAATCATCTAATAAGTATGTATGAAAGAGGGTTAAGACATTATCAGAATAACAGGGTTGAACAAGCAAGAAAAGTTTTAAGTCAGGTTATTGATTATCTTGAAAGGGAAAGAGGTAATTTAGTTTTTGATGAGGCATTTTATGTTTTATACTATAGAACAAAATTTGTAAGTGAACATCTCCTTGAACAGTACAGGAACAAATAAATTTCATTTTTTCCTCGGGAACTTTAACGAAAATTGAGCTTGTTGGGAATTTTGAACATATATTTTTAAAACGAAAATTGAGGTGCTACAATGCGGGCGATAAAATTATTTGCAATCATTGTTCTCTTAAGTTTTGGGGTTTCAGCTCTCCTTCCACAGAGCAAGCCAGAAACAAAGTCTGTGGCAAAGAATGTAATTCTTAAAGGTGAAGTGCTTGACCTTGCCTGTTATGTCGCCGGGGGAAAGAAAGGACCTGAACATAAAAAATGTGCCGAGATGTGCATTAAAGGAGGTGCACCAATTGGAATTTTAACCGACGATGGAAAAGTTTATCTTATAGTTGAAAACCATGAAAAACCAGAACCCTATGAGAAGTTAAAGGGATTTGCAGCTGAAAAAGTGACGATAACAGGTGTTCTACATCAAAGAGGTGGTTTACCCGGGGTTGTAATTGAATCTGTTGAGCAGCTGAAATAATTATATGGATAGGTTTTTAACCCGCCCTTTTTAATAAAATTAAACATGGGAATGAAACGAAATCTTTGGCTGTTAATTGTATTTCCTGCTGTAATGTTGATCATCTTATGGTTTGTCATAACTTCACCTAATCATACGCCGGTATGGAAAGGTAGAGAAATCGCTCTCAAATATGGATGTTTTAACTGTCATGGTTTTGAAGGATATGGAAATGTTAAAAACCCGGGATATCGGTATAGCGAAGTCCCTTCATGGCAGGGTGAAACAGCAATGATGTTTATTTTGAATGAAGAAGAATTAAAAGAATGGATTCTCTACGGGAAACCAAGAAGGTTGAAGGATGTTAATTATGGTGGAGTGATAAAAATGCCTGCTTATGAAAACATCATATCTGAAAATGAACTTAAAAATTTAATATCCTACCTTAAAGCAGTTATGGGTTTAATCAAAATAGACAACGACACTGCAAAAGCTGGATATGAGGTAGCGAAAAAATCAGGTTGTTTCGGCTGTCATGGTCCTTATGGCATGGGAGGGATGCCAAATAAAGGCTCATTTAAGGGTTACATTCCCGGATGGGATGGTGAAGATTTTAAACTTCTTGTTGAGAACGAGGATGAATTGAAAGAGTGGATACTGTATGGAGAAATTAACCGACTTGAAAAAAACATCATTGCTGGAAAATTTTTGAGAAGACAAGTTGTGAAAATGCCTGCTTATAAAGATATTCTAAGCAAGGACGAGATAAATTATCTGGTTTCATACATCAGATGGTTAAGGGGTGGAAAGATTTAAACAAAGCGATGACAGCTTGCCCAAGCGATAACCCGCCATCGTTCGGTGGAACTTTTGAATGAGTATAAACTTTAAAGCCGAGTTCGTAAAGTTTTAAAACCGCTTTCTCCACAAGTAAAGCATTTTGAAAGACCCCACCACTTAAAACAACCTTATCTAACCCTGTTTCCATTCTTATCCTGTTTGAGATTTCACAAATTATATTTGCAATTGTGTTATGAAACTTGCCTGAAATTTTTGAGATCGGGACCTTATTTAAAATATCGTTGACAATTTGAATGAGCCCCGGCTTAAAGCTTATCTTCCATGGTTTTGAATCAGCGATGACTTCAAAGTCATAAAATCCTTTCTCATTTTCATCCGCAAGCATTTGAAACTCCATCGCTGCTTGAGCTTCATAATTAACAGTTAACCTGACATAGCAAAGAGCTGAAACAGCATCAAATAATCTGCCAACTGCCGATGTAAACGGTGAATTAATTTTTCTATCTATGATTTGAAGAAGGATTTTAACCTTGTTTATTTTTTCGGTTGTTAGATCTTTGATAAACGGAATTTCAATGTTAAGGAGATCATTTCCAAAAGTATGATAAAGATAAGACACAGCCATTCTCCAAGGTTCTTTTATTGAGATTTCACCACCGGGCAACGGGATATATTCAAAGTGGGCTACTCGTTCAAATTTTGATAGTTCAGTTATAAAAAACTCACCACCCCAAATTTTACCATCTATTCCAAACCCAGTTCCGTCAAAGGCAACACCAATTACCGGCTCGGATAAATTATTCTCTGTCATACAGCTGACAATATGAGCATGGTGATGCTGGACAGGTATTTTTATTGGGATATCAAGTTCAAGAGCATATTTTGTTGAAAGATACTCTGGATGCATATCATAAGCAAGAACCTTTGGATTTAAGTCAAAGAGTTTTTTAAAATGTTCCACCCCTTCAATCAAAGATTTTAAAGTTGCCCAGTTTTCAAGATCGCCTATATGATGGCTTAAAAAAGCATAATTCCCCTTTAAAAAACAAAAAGTGTTTTTAAGATGTCCGCCAACGGCGAGGATATGCTCTTTTGCTTCAAATGGTATCTTAACAGGATAAGGCACATAGCCACGAGAGCGTCTTATCATTACTGGTTTTCCAGTAATTACAGTTGCAACCGAATCATCGCAACGGATATGAATTTCACGATTATGAATAAGGAAAAAATCAGCGATATTTTTTAATCTTTCAAAAGCGTCATCATCTTTGTAAGCAATCGGTTCTTCCGTTAAGTTTCCGCTTGTCATCACAAGAGGGATATCAACTTCCCTCAAAATAAGATAGTGAAGTGGGGTATATGGCAACATAACCCCAAGATAAGAATTACGAGGTGCAACTTCATAAGCAATTGGGCAATCTTTTCTTTTTCTCATCAAAACAATCGGGCGTTGAATTGAGGTTAGAAGTTTTAACTCGGTTTCATTATACACACAAATTTCATCAAGCCATTTAACATCGGGGATCATGATCGCAAATGGTTTTTCAATCCTCATTTTTCTTTTTCTCAATTCGGCAACAACTCCATTATCCAAAGCATTACAAGCAAGATGGTATCCTCCAAGACCCTTTATGGCAACTATAAAACCATCCTTCAAAAGTTTTGCTGTCTCTCTTATGGCATCGTCACAATTTATCTCATTTAAATTCCTGTCAAGAAGTTTAATTCTCGGACCACAAACTGGACAAGCGTTTGGTTGAGCGTGAAATCTTCGGTTTGAGGGATCATGATATTCCCGCTCACATTCATCGCACATTTTAAATACAGACATCGTCGTCTTTGGTCTATCGTATGGGACATCAATTATAATTGTAAATCTTGGACCACAATTTGTGCAGTTTATAAATGGATATCTGAAACGTCTATCGTTTGGATCAAAAAGTTCATTAAGACAATCATTACAAGTTGAAACATCTGGAGAAATAAGAACGAACTTTTCTTCTCCACTTTTACTTTTTTCAATGAAAAATTCGCTATATCCTTTTACATCTGTCGGTTCAGAAATAATTTTCTCAATAAGAGAAAGAGGGGGCGCTTTAACAGGGATCGCTTTTATGAACTCATCTATTGCGTTTTCCTCTCCTTCAACTTCAATGTAAACCCCATTCGTATCATTGTAAATATAACCTTTCAAGTTAAATTCATTCGCAAGTTTAAAAATAAAAGGTCTAAACCCAACGCCTTGAACAATTCCTTCAATGTAAATTTTTTTAGCTTTTAACATTTTCCCTAAATTTTTGAATTCTGTTTCTAAACCAACTTATCCAGTCATCAATTCCCTCACCAGTTTTGCAGGATATTGGGAAAATTTTTGCTCGTGGATTTACCTCAAGGACATTTTTCTCAAGCTCTTTTAACTCAACACCAGCATAGGGCAAAAGGTCAATTTTATTAAGAAGGACAACTTCAACCTCGTGAAACATAAGGGGATATTTTTTAGGTTTCTCTGCACCTTCAACAACACTGTAAACCATTACTCTTAAATCTTCACCAAGATAAAACTCCGCTGGGCATACGAGGTTACCGACATTTTCAATAAAAAGTATATCAAACCCATCAAGCTTAAATTCGTGAAGTGCATTATGAACCATACGAGCATCAAGATGGCAAACATTCCCGGTTGTTATTTGATAAGCCGGAATCCCAAGTGCCTTTATCCTGTCTGAATCAACCGTCGTTTGGAGATCACCTTCAATTACCGCAATTGAAAAATTGTCTTTGAGTCGTTTAATGGTTTCTTCAAGGACGGAAGTTTTTCCAGCGCCTGGAGCCGACATGAGATTAACTGTAAAAACTCCCCATTTTTTGAAAAGTTCCTTATTTTCAAGAGCTATTTTCTCGTTTACTTGAAGAACATTTGCACCAACATCAATTTTGTGCATTTTTAACCCCCTATTTTTGTTTATTCAATTTCAATATATTCTATCTTCATTTCCCTCCCAGAGACGATCTCCATGGGTTCAAAACACTTTGGACAAAATAGGTTAAAGTCATCCATTGACTCAAGTATAAACCCGCAGATATTACAAACAGCTTTAAATTTAATTATTTCAACTTCAAGTTCAGCCTTTTCAGCAATTGTCCCGTTCTTTGCCACATTAAATGAAAATTCAAGTGCTTCTTTTACAACTCCCGAAAATTCTCCAATTTGAACTTTAATTTTTTTGATTATATTTGAGTTGTGCTCCTTTGCGGTGTTTTCAGCGATCTCAATTATGCTTTGAGCAATTGAAAGCTCGTGCATTTTTTATGAGGATGTTTATTTGATAAAATTTTAAAAAATTTCCAAAAGATTATCAAACGAAAAATTAAACAAGTACCCTTCTTGCTTTTATCGTGGCTTTTAATTATATTTTCAAAGCAAATCCGAAACAAAATCAAGAAAACTATGCCTACAACTGCTGATATCAGAAATGGATTGCACATAAGATATAATGGAAAAGTTTATACAGTTATTGATTTTCAGCATGTTAAAAGAGGTCGTGGAGGTGCATTTGTAAGGGTTAAACTAAAAGATGTTAAAACGGGGCGAATTCTTGATGAAACATTTGATTCTGGCGAGGAAATTGAAATTGTGCGACTTGACTTCAGAAAGTTTCAATTTTTGTATAAAGATGGTGATGATTTCGTTTTCATGGATCTTGAAACATTTGATCAAATTCATGTTCCAAGCGAGCTTGTCGGTGATAACGCTTTATTCATGAAAGAGAATGAGACAGTTGACATTTTATTTGACGGCGATCAAATCCTTGGAATTCAGCTTCCAACATTTGTTGAGCTTGAAGTTGTTGAAACAGAGCCAGGGATTAAGGGCGACACGGTAACAAATGTAATGAAACCAGCGAAACTTGAAACGGGTGCAATTATAAGCGTTCCGCTATTTATTGAGCAAGGCGAAAAGATAAGAGTTGACACGAGAACTGGTGAATATGTTGAAAGAGTAAAATAAAACTTATGGAGAGAAGAAAAATGGATTTAAATTATATCAAAGAATTAATCAAAGCCGTTGACGAAAGCGGTGTTGAAGAAATTGAAATAGAGATTGAAGGCTCAAGATTGAGGATAAGCAAGAATCGCAAAGGTCAAGTAAATGTCTCTCAATCGGGTTCAAACTCCCTTCCAAATTATATTCCGATTCCGTTTCCGATTTATCCACCTGCTGGACTTGTTCAGCAACCCATGGGGATTCCACAGACACAGATTGTTGCACCACCTCAAAGCGTAACGGCACCAGCTGAGGTAAAAGAAGAAAAAACAAGAGAAAAAACCGAAGTCCCGGAAGTTGAGATCGGGAAGAAATACCATGAGATAAAATCGCCAATAGTTGGGACATTTTACCGTGCCCCAGCTCCAGATGCTGAGCCCTATGTTAAAGTTGGAGATGAGGTTTTCCCCGGCACAGTGCTTTGTATAGTTGAAGCCATGAAATTAATGAATGAAATTGAGTCAGATGTTCACGGTAAAATTGTTAAAATTCTTGTTGAAAATGCACAGCCCGTTGAATATGGACAACCTCTTTTCTTGATTGAACTTCTTGATTAAGAAAAAACTTTTCAAGTGTAAATTGTTTAAAAAAATTTTAATTGCTAATAGGGGTGAAATTGCTTTAAGAATCATAAGGACTTGCAAGGAACTTGGAATAAAAACCGTTGCTGTTTATTCAGAAGCAGATAGATATTCCCTTCATGTCAGGTTTGCTGATGAAGCTGTCTGCATAGGTCCAGGTCCAAGCAAGGAAAGTTACCTTAACATTCCGAGGATAATTGCAGCAGCTGAGATAACAAACGCCGAGGCAATTCATCCTGGTTATGGTTTCCTCGCTGAAAATGCGATGTTTGCAGAAATTTGCGAATCTTCAGGGATAAAGTTTATAGGACCAACCCCTGAGGCAATTGAAGCAATGGGAGATAAAGCATTAGCAAAAGAAACGATGAAAAAAGCAGGGGTTCCTGTGATTCCAGGGAGTGATGGTGTTGTAAATTCACTTGAAGAAGCAAGAGAAATAGCGAATGAGATTGGGTTTCCAATAATGTTAAAAGCTGCAGCCGGTGGAGGAGGAAAAGGAATGAGAATGGTAAAAAGCGAAGATGAACTTGAAAACGCCTGGCAAACAGCAAGGGCTGAGGCAGAGGCAGCATTTGGAAACCCAGCTCTTTATATTGAAAAATTCATTGAAAGACCAAGACATATTGAAATTCAAATTCTTGCTGATGAACATGGAAATGTAATCCATCTTGGGGAAAGGGATTGCTCAATTCAAAGAAGGCATCAAAAACTTGTTGAGGAATCCCCATCCCCGATAGTAACACCTGAGCTTCGCGAAGCAATGGGACAAGCAGCTGTAAAAGGCGCTAAAAGCGTCAAATACAGAAATGCTGGGACAATTGAGTTCCTGGTTGATAAAAATGGAAACTTTTATTTTATGGAAATGAATACAAGAATTCAAGTTGAGCATCCTGTTACTGAGATGGTTTATGGAATTGATATAGTCAGAGAACAAATTAGAATTGCAGCGGGCGAAAAACTTGGCATAAAACAGAGACAGCTCAAACCGAACGGACACGCAATTGAATGCAGAATTAACGCAGAGGACCCGTTTAATGGATTTAGACCTTCACCTGGAAAAATAACTGCTCTTCATTTCCCCGGCGGTTTTGGGGTTAGAGTTGATTCACACATCTATCAAGAATATGTTATCCCACCATATTATGATTCTATGATTGCAAAGCTTATAGTACATGCAAGAACAAGAGATGAAGCTATAGCAAGAATGTTGAGAGCACTTGAAGAATTCGTAATTGAAGGCGTTCATACGACGATACCATTTCATATAAAACTTCTAAATTCACCTGAATTTAGAAGCGGTGTTGATTATGATACAAAGTTTATTGATTTTAAATTTAACATGAACGATTAAAACCTAAAAAGGAGAAAAACAATGCTGTTCCCTGAAAACTTAAAGTACACAAAAGAACATGAATGGATAAGGGTTGAAGACAATTCCATTGGAGTTGTTGGGATAACTGATTACGCACAAAGTGAACTTGGGGACATAGTTTATGTTGAGCTCCCGCAAATTGGAAAAGTTGTAAAGCAGCTTGAATCCTTCGGGACAATTGAAGCCGTAAAAGCGGTTTCAGATCTTTTCTCCCCCGTTTCAGGCGAAATAATTGAGGTAAATGAAAAACTAAAAGACTCGCCTGATTTAATTAACAAAGATCCGTATGGTGAGGGGTGGATAATAAAAATTAAAATCAAAGATCTAAATGAACTTAATAACCTTCTATCTGCGGAAGATTACAGAAAATTAATTGGTAAGTAAAAATTTAAGGAGCACGTCAAAATGGGATTCATTCCAAACACCGACGAAGACAGACAGGAAATGTTAAAAGCAATTGGAGTTTCATCATTTGAAGAACTAATTTCTGATATCCCACCTGAGATAAGATTAAAAGATGATCTCAAACTTCCAGAACCACTTTCAGAGTATGAAGTTCTAAAAGAGCTTCAAAGCATCTCTGAGAAAAACCTTGATCTAAACCATGCGATTTCTTTTCTCGGTGGTGGGGCATATGATCATTTTGTGCCTTCAGCTGTCTTTACAATAATAAGCAGATCGGAATTCTACACTGCTTACACACCTTATCAAGCAGAGGTAAGTCAAGGAACACTTCAAGCAATCTACGAGTATCAAACGATGATCTGTCGCTTGACAGGGATGGATGTTGCGAATGCTTCAATGTATGATGGCGGTAGCGCACTTGCAGAGGCAGTTCTTCTTGCGCTTGGTCACACGGGGAAAAATGAAGCTGTCATCGCAGGTCCTGTCAATCCAAATTACCTAACGGTTGTTCGCACTTATACTCACCCAAGAAGGGCAGAGATTAAATTGACAAAGTTTGATTCTGGGGTTTGCGACCTTGATGATTTAAAATCAAAAGTTACAGATAAAACAGCATGCGTTGTGGTTCAGCAACCTAATTTTTTTGGAAACATTGAAGATGTATTTGAAATTGAAAAGATCGCCCATAGCGTTGGAGCTTTATTTATAGTTGCAATTGATCCAATCTCACTTGGCTTGCTGATTCCACCTGGTGAATACGGTGCCGATATCGTCGTTGGAGAAGGACAACCTTTGGGGATTCCGTTAAGTTTTGGCGGACCCTACCTTGGAATTTTTGCGGTAAAAGAATTCCTAATAAGAAAACTTCCCGGACGCTTATCTGGGGTTACGATTGACAGAGATGGCGAGCGTGGCTTTACGCTAACGCTTCAGACAAGAGAGCAACATATAAAAAGAGAAAAAGCAACCTCCAACATCTGCACGAATCAAGGTCTTATGATGCTTGCAGCAACAGTTTATATGGCTTTAATGGGGAAACAGGGCTTGAGAGAAGTTGCAACCCTCTGCCTCCAAAAAAGTCATTACCTCGCTGAAGAAATCTCAAAAATCAACGGTTTTAAACTAAAGTATAATCAACCATTCTTTAAAGAATTTGTTGTCCAGACACCTGTCCCCGTATCAAAGATAAAAGAAAGACTTCAACCAAAGAAAATTCTACCTGGAATTGACCTTTCAAAATTTGATGGCTATGGCGATGGACTGATGATCGCTGTAACGGAAAAGAGAACAAAGAAAGAGATGGATCTCTTCGTTGAAGAATTGAGAAATTTGATATGAAAAAATTTATTCCGAAAAATTGAAAATTTGTTCTATGGGGCGTGCATAACGCCCCAAATTTTTTAATTGGGGTTTCATTTATCAAATCAATAAGTTAACCTTTTGAAATGAAAAGATTTTCTCTGATAATTCCAACACTTAATGAGGAAAAAACACTTCGCTGGGCCGAAAAAAACTTCACTGGTGAAATTAAACAAAAATATGATATTGAAATAATAATAAGCGATGGTGGAAGCACAGACGGGACGATCGAAATAGCGAGAAAATTTGCCGATAAAATTATTCTGAACGAAAAGAAAAATAAACAAACAATCGCAGAAGGTAGAAATCTCGGGGCTTTAAACTCAAATGGGGAAATACTTATATTTTTGAACGCGGATGTAAGAATTGACGATATTGATATATTCTTCAAACTTTGTGATAACCTTATGAAAATCCCACAAGTTGTGGCTTTATCTTTTGAAGTTGAGGTTTATCCAGAAGAAGAGCTTTTAAAAGATAAAATCTTTCACTGGTTTCTTAACAAATTTTTTGCGATGCTGAATGTAGTGGGGCTTGGGATGGGAAGGGGTGAATGCCATGTGATCAAAAGGGAAAGTTTTTTTGAAGTAAACGGCTACAACGATAAACTTGTTGCGGGTGAAGATTTTGACCTCTATATGCGACTCCGCCGGCTTGGTAAAATTATAAATGTTTATGGAGTGAAAGTTTATGAATCACCAAGAAGGTATAGGAAATACGGCTATATCCGAACACTTGCATTGTGGTTTTTTAATTCCATTTCAATTATCTTTTTTAAAAGATCAATCTCAAAGGTCTGGGATATGGTGCGATGAAAAAGGTTATTTTAATTTTTTTGATTTTTTCATCTGAAATCCTTTCGCAAGTTGAAAATGTCCCAATTTCACACAGGGTATATCAATTTTTGAAGAGGATGGAAGTAAGGGGTATAATTAAAAACTTTGATGATGCTTCACTGCCGATTTCAAGAGGTGAGGTAGCAAATTTTCTAAACGAGATTTACGCACAGCGCGATAAATTAAGCAAAAATGAGCAAGGGTACCTTGAACTTTTAATGATTGAGTTTGAAAACGAATTAAAAAAAGAAAATTTTTTTGAAACATCTATTATCAACGATGGGATTAAGTTCAATGACGGACTTTTATCCGATAAAGCGAAATATCTTTACACTTATAGAGACTCAAATGTTAATTTTTTTGCTGACTTACTTTTTAATCTTGACACAAAATTTTCAAGGAGTTCAAATGTTGTTTTGGCTGAGATAGGTGGAAGGTTAAGAGGAACATACGATGGGAAGTTGGGCTTTTATCTTCAATCAACGGACGGTCAATCGTTCGGGGATAAAGGACTTGCACTTGAAGAGATTAGATTAAGGCAAAATTACAAATTCAATGAAGAAGGTTCTGTTAATTTTGACTTCACAGATGCCTACATAAAATATCAGAGCAAATATCTAAGTTTTCAACTGGGGCGTGAGTTTATAACCCAAGGTTATGGTTTCTCTGGAAAACTTTTCATTTCTCAAACATCTCCTTCCTTTGACTTTTTTAAAATTCGCTTTAAATATAAGGGTATATCTTATGATTTCGTTCATTCATGGCTTCTTGGGACAAAGTTTATAATTCCAGATACGATTGCGGGCAATATGACATTGATAAATTCAAAATACTTGGCAACACACAGATTAAATTTTAACTTTTGGGACAAGTTTAATTTCGGGGTTTGGGAGGGCGTGATTTACACCAAACGCTTTCCCGAGCTTGCTTATCTTAATCCTATTAACTTTTATAAATCTGCGGAACATTCACTCCAAGACAGAGACAATGCATTGCTTGGCTTTGATTTTAAATCAAACATTTTTAAGAACCTTCAAATCTACGGGACAGTTTTAATTGATGATATAAATTTCCCAACACTTGGCACCGGGTGGTATGGGAACGAACTCGGTTATCAGTTCGGGCTTTATTTCGCAAATTTTATTAAAAACGCTGATCTTATACTTGAATATACACGAATTGAACCCTATGTTTACTCTCACAGATTCAACGAAAATAATTACACGCATAACGGTTTTCTTTTAGGTCATGAGATAGGTCCAAATTCAGATGATTTTTTCATCAAAATTATTTATCTTCTATCAAAAAGAGCAACTTTGACAATTTTTGTAGAAAGAACAAGGCACGGGAGAAACCCGATAATTGAATCTGATACGATAAATGTTGGTGGCGATTTCAATCTTGGGCATCGCCAATGGGATGCCGAAAAAGTTAAATTTCTTGACGGGATCATTGAGAATAAACTTAAACTTGGTTTTGATTTGCTATGGGAAATAAAGAAAGATATCTTGCTTGGCTTTGGTGCTGGAAAATATGAAAAAAATTTTTTAACTTATGTCAAAATAAAAGTAGATTATTAGGAGGTAAAAATTATGCTCAGGCAAAGGTTTTCACCATTGACGATAATAATTGTCCTTTTAGTTGGGATAGTAATTGGAGCAAATTTAAATAGTTTGTTTTCCGGTGATGATGTTTATATACAAATAATGAAACTAAACGATGTTTTAAATCTCGCACGGAAAAATTATGTTGATAAAATTGATACTCAAACTCTTGTTGAGGCTGCAATAGAAGGAATGCTTGGTGTTCTTGATCCACATTCTGTATATATTCCTGCGAAAGCAATGGAAAGAGTAAATGAAGATATAAGAGGAAGCTTTGAGGGCATCGGGATTGAATTCACAATAATAAACGATACGATAAATGTTGTCTCGCCGATAGCAGGTGGTCCAAGTGAACAACTTGGGATAATGGCTGGGGACAAAATAATTAAAATAGATGATCAACCAGCTATAGGATTAAAAAATGAGGATGTGATAAAGAAACTTCGCGGTCCAAAGGGAACAAAGGTAAAAGTGACAATTTTAAGACCTGGGGTTAAAGAACTGCTTGACTTTGTGATAACAAGAGATAAAATCTCAATTTATAGCGTTGATGTTGCTGTTATGGTTTCAAAAGACATCGGCTATATAAGCATAAATAGATTTTCTGAGACAACGGATCGGGAGTTTAAAGAAGCGGTTCGGAAGTTAAAAGAACAGGGAATGAAAAAACTCATTCTTGATTTAAGGAACAACCCTGGTGGACTTCTTTCAGAGGCAGTGAAGATTGCTGACGAGTTCCTTCCAAAGGGAAGATTGATAGTTTATACCAAAGGTCGTCTTCCTGAATATAATGAAGAATTTTATGCTACCTCTGAAGGAACACTTGAAAACATCCCGGTTATCCTGCTTGTTAATCAAGGTTCAGCTTCTGGAAGCGAAATAGTTGCGGGTGCGATACAAGATTGGGATAGAGGTTTAGTGGTGGGCGATACAACATTTGGGAAAGGACTTGTGCAAAGACAATTCCCATTAAATGATGGATCTGCAATTAGATTGACAACAGCAAGATATTACACGCCAAGCGGGAGATTAATCCAAAAGCCTTATGAAGGGAAGAAATATGTATCAATAGCTGAACATTTGGGTGGTGGTAAAGATTCGGCAAAAACTGTTTATAACACCAAAATTTTATCCCGTCCTGTCTACGGCGGGGGCGGAATTGCTCCTGATTTTGTTGTGAAAACACAAAACTTGACGGAACTTTCAGTTAACATAAGAAGACAAAATCTGTTTTATATTTTCATTTCAAACTTTATGGATGTGAAAGGGAATGAGATAAGAAGCAAATATGGGAACAACTTTGAGAATTTCAAAAAGAATTTCATGATAACGGAGGAGATGCTTAATGAATTTAAAGATTTCGTCATATCAAAGGGAATAAAATGGGACGAAGGACAATACAGTCAGGATCTTCCATATATAAAAGCGATTTTAAAGGCACATATCGCAAGGTTTATCTGGCGAAATGAGGGATGGTATCCGATAATGCTTGAAGTTGATGAACAATTCCAAAAAGCGCTTGAACTTATGCCACAGGCTGAGAAGCTTCTGGCAAGTGGTAAATAAGTGAACAAAGCCCCCATTTCTCTGCGGGGGCTTTAAATTTAAAAATAAATTACCGGTGAAAAAATGAAACTTAAATTGACGCTACTTTTGATTTTTATTTTTTCTCTAAGCCTTTTCTCCCAAGTTCAACAGCAAATTACGAAATATTCAGTTGACGATGTAATGAAAAAACTTGAAGCAATGGATAATTCACTTAAAGAAAAAGTAGATGCACTCCGTGGAGAATTTGATCAAAAGCTAAATCAAAGCGTTAATCAAGTAAGGGACGAGCTTTCTTCAAAGATTGAAAAAGTTGATTCAAGGTTATCTTCAATTTCTGCTGGAAATGAACAAATAATAAAGAGGATAGGTCAAATTGAGGCACAGAACCGTGATTTGAGAAACCGTATTTCAAAGGTTGAAGAAAAAGTTTCGGGCGTTGAAAATGGAATTAAAGATGTGAAAAACTCAATTGGTGAAGTTGGGGCTGGGGTGAAAGAGGTTTCAACTAAAATTGATGAAAATACATCAAAGATTGACGAGATAATTTCAAAGCTTAGCTCAAACAGAGCAACACTTATCGCTGGATTTATCATCCTTATACTTATTTCAGCTGGTGTTGTGTTTGGGATAGTAAATCTTTCAAGATTGACGAAATCGGCGGAGAAAAATATAATTGAGGGTTTTGAAAATACAGCTGGGAAAATTGAGGTTACAACGAATGATTTGAAAACAATAGTTGATGTTTTAAAACAGCAAACAAGTGAGATCGTCGCCTATCAAAGGATACTTGAAGAGAGGATAATTTCAGCACAACAACAGCTTGAGTCAAAGCTTGAAGAGAAACTCCCAGCAAGAAAAAGAACACCAAGAAAGGCGACTGGTTCTGAAGAGTAATTTTTTATGAACTTTATAATTGCTTTAGTTTTCGCAATATCAACAGATTTTCATCAACAGGAATTTGAAAAATTTGATAAAGTCTTCAACACATCGTTCATTCAGGTTGGTGAGGAACTTGTTTATGAAGTCAAGTATCTTTTTTTCAAACTTGGTCAGATAAAGTTTAAAGTTGTTGATAAGTTCAGTGAAAATGGGACTGATTTTTACAAGGTCAGGGTAAGGATTGATTCTTATTCGGTTCCGTTTGTTGACATCCATGCTGATTTTGAAGCTGTTTTTGATTCAAAATTTATCGCAAGAAGATATCACAGCGAACAGCGCGAGCGAAAGTATTATCAAAGCGTCAAATACCAGCTCATTGAAAATCCGTCTGCATATGTTGTTGAGAAAAACTATTATAATTTTGAATACAATACGAAAGGGCGTAAGATAGATACGGTCAAAATTTCAACGATGTATTGTGATGGACCATCTCTTTTTTATTATGCGAGGTCAAATTTCAATCAAACAAAGACAATAGCTGTACCAACTTTTATTGAGGGAACGAAGGGAATTACAGTTATAAATTTTGGTAGAAAGAAGACAAAGATAAAGATAGACGCTATAAGCAAACCCGTTGATTCTTATGAAATAGATGGTAAGGCAAATTATATTGGTTTTTTTGGTTTAACTGGAGATTTTACTGGCTGGATAAGCGCAGATGAAAAAGCAATCCCATTGAAAGGCAAATTAAAAGTTCTTGTAGGTAGCGTCGTTGTTGAGTTAAAAAGCTGGAACAATTCTTGGGAACATATTCAAAAAAATTAAAACAAAAAGCAGCGGTCCGATGAAAATATTACCTTATAGAGGTAAATTCCCAGAAATTGACGAATCCGTTTTTATAGCCGATGGAGCTGTGATAATCGGCGATGTTGTAATTGGTAAAGATGCAAATATATGGTTCAATGCTGTAATTCGTGGTGATGTAAATTATATAAGAATCGGGGAAAGGACAAACATCCAAGATGGTTGCATTCTTCATGTAACGACCGAAAAATATCCTTTAATCATTGGTAATGATGTAACAGTTGGGCATGGCGCGATTCTGCATGGGGCAATCGTTCGGGATAAATGTTTGATTGGGATGGGTGCTGTCGTCCTTGATGGTGCAGAAGTTAAATCTTATTCTCTCGTTGCAGCTGGTTCACTTGTAAAGCAGGGATTTGTTGTGCCAGAGGGAACGCTTGTCGCTGGAGTCCCTGCCAAAGTTATAAGAGAATTAACAGAAGAGGAAAGAAAGGCAATAGAAGAATCAGCTTTGCATTATGTTGAACTTTCAAATGAATATAAGAATTTAAAGGGGGTAAAAAATTATGAAGTTAAAAATTTGGGGTTGTAGGGGCTCAATCCCTACACCAGGAAAGGATACAGTTCGCTACGGGGGGAACACTCCCTGCGTTGAACTCAAACTTGACGATAATAATCTGATAATCCTTGATTCTGGAACAGGAATAAAAAATCTCGGCAACTATCTAATTCACAAAGGTGAATCAACGAAGGCTTATATAATGATAACTCATCCACACTGGGATCACATTCAAGGTTTTCCATTCTTCAAACCCCTTTTTATATCTGGAAATGAATTCACGATAGTTGGCTCTGGGGCAAGATCAAAGACACTTGAGCAAATTGTCGCAGATCAAATGGACAGGGTTTATTTCCCCGTTAGATTGAGCGAGCTGAAAGCAACAATAAAATTTTTGCAAGTCGGTGAGGAAGAATTTAAAATTTACGACGCCACGGTTCAAACAATTTATGTAAATCATCCCGGCTTTACACTTGGATATAGGATATCTTTTAACAATAAAACCGTCGTCTATATAAGCGATAATGAGCCGTTTGACAGGGAAATAACTCCTTACCTTTTTAACTGGGAAAAAGAAGTTGTTGAAAAGTTTGACAAAATCCCCGGGGACCCAAACAAAAGAATTTTTGACTTCGTAAAAGGTGCAGATCTTTTAATTCACGATACAACTTACACACCAGAGGAATATGTTGAAAAAGTTGGCTGGGGTCATTCACATTACCTCTTTACACTTAGGGTTGCGCACGAAGGTGAAGTGAAGCGACTTCTTCTCTTTCATCATGACCACACTCACACAGATAATATGATAGATGAAATTTTTGAGCATTGTAAAAATGAGGTGAAAAAGAAAAAATACAAATTTAATCTTCTTGTTGCAGCAGAGGGAATGGAGATAGAAATTTAATTTCTTGCAAAAATCCAAAAATGGGCAAGAGGCGGACATTACAACTGAAACAGGATGAAATGGATGAACTTTTGAAAATTTTGAAAGAATCACCAAATAAAAATTCTCAACTTTATCGCAGATCAAAAGTGATTTTCCTCAAGGCAGAAGGAAAATCACTCAGGGAAATAGCTAATGAAACTGGTCTCACAAAGCAGGCAATTTCTCACATTTTAAAACTTTTTGAAAAAGACGGTTTAAACGGAATTATTCCGAAAAAAAGAGGCAAAAAGGAAAAGTTTTCAGAGGAAGATAAGCAAAAAATTGTAAACCTTGTAAATCAATTTTCTCCATCTGAATTTGGAATTCCAAAAAGATATTGGACACTGCGAACCATAGCGAGGGCGATGAAGAAAATTTATAATGTTAAGATATCAATCAATTCAGTTCGCAAAATTTTAAATGAGGGCAATGTTGATCTTAAAAAGATGAGAGACAAATTTAAAAAGATAAAGCTGATTGATTATCTTAAGTCATAAACCAAATAAGTTTCTATCAAGGCTACGGTATTGAATTGCTTCGCTTAGATGTTCTGGTTTTATATTTTCGCTTCCCGCAAGGTCTGCAATTGTTCTTGCAACTTTTAATATCTTGTCGTAAGCGCGGGCAGAAAGACCAAGCTTTGTAATCGCATTCTTTAAAATTAATTCACCATTTGAATCAATTCTACAAAATTCGCGAATTTCCCTGGTTTGCATATCTGCATTTTTAAAAAGATTTTTTCTGCCTTTAAATCTTTTAAGCTGTATCTCTCTGGCCATTATA
Organism: Candidatus Kryptobacter tengchongensis; assembly: GCA_001485605.1. Classification (GTDB taxonomy): domain Bacteria; phylum Bacteroidota; class Ignavibacteria; order Kryptoniales; family Kryptoniaceae; genus Kryptonium; species Kryptonium tengchongense. The sequence continues at coordinate 231,678 of FAON01000012.1, read as the reverse complement.
ACTCTTTCTCTTATCTGTGCTGATGTTTCTCCTGTCGTTTTGCTTGCAAGCTCAGAATACTTAACAGCAGGAACTTCAATATGAATATCAATTCTATCAAGAAGCGGACCTGATATCTTTCCCATATACTTTTGAATTTGGGCTGGGGAGCATGTGCATTGCTGATGTGGGTTACCAAGATTCCCACAGGGGCACGGGTTCATAGCACAAACAAGCATGAAATTTGCAGGGTATTCAACGGTCATTTTCGTCCTGCTTATAGTCACCTTTTTATCTTCAAGTGGTTGTCTTAAAACCTCAAGCACATTGCGGTTAAATTCTGGAAGTTCATCAAGGAATAAAACTCCATGATGAGCAAGTGAAATTTCCCCAGGTCGTGGTATTGTACCACCTCCAACAAGAGCTGAGTCTGAAATTGTGTGATGCGGGGCTCTAAACGGACGTGTCGCAATAAGAGCTGTATCAGGTGGAAGAAGTCCAGCAACCGAGTGAATCTTCGTCGTCTCAAGGGCTTCCTCAAGCGTCATTGGGGGCAAGATAGTCGGAAGCCGTTTTGCAAGCATCGTTTTACCACTCCCCGGTGGACCAATCATTATAACATTATGCCCGCCAGCTGCTGCTATTTCAAGGGCTCGCTTAACATTTTCCTGCCCTTTAACATCAGCAAAATCAATTGTGTATTTGCTCTCCTGACTAAAAATTTCATTTATATCAACTTTAAAAGGATTTAAAAGTTGATATTCCCCATTTAAAAAATTAACGACTTCAACAAGCGAAGTCATCGGATAGACATCAATCCCTGAGACTATCCCCGCTTCTTTAGCATTTTCCTTGGGAAGAATCACCCCTTTCAATCCGGAATTTTTTGCGGAAATTGCAATTGGGAGGGCTCCGTGCACGGGTCTTAATGTTCCATCAAGCGCAAGCTCACCAAGGATTATAAATTTTTCAAGGATATCGGATTGAACCTGCCCAGTTGCAGATAAAATCCCAATCGCTATGGGAAGATCAAATTGTGAACCTTCTTTCTTTATATCAGCTGGAGCTAAATTTACGGTTATCTTTTTGTTTGGAAATTTAAATCCAGAGTTTTTAATTGCAGCATTAACTCTTTCACGGCTCTCCCTTACAGAGCTATCTGGCAGACCGACAATTGTAAATGAAAATAACCCTTGTTCAATATGGGTTTCAACTTTAACTGTAAATGCATCTATCCCATATGTTGAGGCGCTCAAAACTTGTGAAAGCATCCTTCCCAAAAGTTTATTTTTAAAATGGGTGTTGCCCCAAAGTTTCAGTTTTCCTAAAACCCTCCTCTTCCCCTGGTTCTCTTCTCATAACCTCAAGCCGTGCAAATTTCGTTGAATGTCTTAAGAAACTCAACCGCACACTTCCAATTGGTCCATTTCTTTGTTTGCTTATGATTATTTCAGCTGTCCCCTCTGTCGGTGCTCCATCTTCATACGAAGTTATACCATAATACTCGGGTCTATGAACGAAAATAACAACATCAGCATCTTGTTCAAGTGAACCACTTTCACGCAAATCTGAAAGCATCGGTCTTTTATCTCCCCTTTCCTCAACAGCTCTTCTAAGCTGTGAAAGAGCAATAACTGGGATCTCAAGCTCTTTAGCAAGCGATTTCAAAGACCTTGATATCATTGAAATTTCACGCTCTCTTGACTCGGCTTTGGGTGATTGCATAAGTTGAAGGTAATCCACAATTATAAGCCCAATGTCATGCTCAGCTTTCAAGCGCCTTGCCTTTGCCCGGAGTTCAAGTGTGCTCAAAGCAGGTGTGTCATCAATGAATATAGGAGCGTCACTTATCCTGCCAACAAGTCCAGATATCCTCTGCCATTCATCTGGTGACAATCTTCCCGTTCTTAAAGCGTGCATATCAACATTTGCTTCCATACAGAGCAATCTTAATGTTATCTGTTCAAGCGACATCTCAAGAGAGAATATACCAACGGGCACTTTACCCTCAACTGCTGCGTTTCTTGCGATTGAAAGCGCAAAAGCGGTTTTACCCATTCCGGGTCTACCTGCAATAATTATGAGATCGGATTTTTGAAAACCACCAGTCATAACATCAATCTCGGGAAATCCGCTTGGCACACCGGTTAAATGCACCTTTTCCCTATTTATCACCTCATATTTCTCAAGGACCTCTTTTAAAGTTTTTTTGAATGGCGTGATTTCAGATTTAAATTTTTCAGCCGAGATTTCAAGCAACCTTCTTTCAGCAAAGTCAAGCAAATCAAAAGCATCAGCGTCCTCTTTAAAGGCAAGATTTGCGAGCACATTAGACATTTTTATTATCTCGCGAAGAATAAATTTATCGTGAATAACGCGCGCATATTCCTCAACATTTGCAGATGTTGCAACAGCATTTGAAATTTCAGTTAAATATGCAGTCCCTCCAACCTTTTCAAGCAAACCATTCTTTTTCAGTTCCTGGTTTAAAATATAAAGATCAACGGTTTTCCCCGCCGAAAAAAGTTCAACTATCACCTTATAAATGATCTGGTGTTCCTCTTTATAAAAGCACTCCGGTTTCAAAATCTCAACAACATTTGGGATACAGTCGGGATCAATTATCATTGCAGATAGAACTGCAACTTCAAGCTCTGGGGCTTGAGGTGGAACTTTCGGGATAATTTCTTTTGGTTCAGGAACTGATGTTAATTTATAATCCCTTGTTATCTTTTCAAGTGGAAATTCCTGCTTTAGACCTTTTTCAATTGCCATCGTTTGAAAATTTTTAATTTTTTATTTCCCATAAAGAATCTCCCGCGCTTTGCGTAAATCCTCAAGAAGTGGTCGCTTCCATTGCTGATTTCTTAAAGCTGCTGCTGGATGATATGTCGCAATCATTTTAATTCCGCGCCATTCAAAAATTTGTCCACGAAGTGAAGTAAGCGATGCGTTAGTTCTCAAAAGTGTCTGAACCGGAAAACGCCCAAGCGAAACAATCAATTTTGGTTTAATTATCTCAAGTTGCTTTATTAAATACGGACTACATGCTTCTATCTCGGAGGTTTGTGGATCCCTATTCCCGGGTGGACGACATTTTAAAACATTGCAAATATAAACCTCATCTCTTCTGAATCCAACTCCTGCAAGAAGTTGATTTAAAAGTTGACCTGCCCTTCCCACAAACGGTTCACCCTGCAAATCTTCATCAGCCCCTGGAGCTTCACCTATAAAAACGACCTCAGAGTTGGGATTTCCAACACCAAAGACAAAATTTGTTCTCATTTTCCCAAGCGGGCACTTAACACAATTCTTTATCTTCCTTTCAAGTTCATCAAGTGTTTTTGAGTCCACCCATGTTGGATCAACCCCAAATTGTTCGTCTCCTATCGCTTTTTTAGCTGAAGCTTGCTCATGTTGAGTTTGCTTTTCTTTTTCTTCTTCACCCTTTGGTAAAACTATCTCATCCCCAAACAAACTTTCCTGCTGAATCAAATATCGCTTCGCCTCATCTAAAACCTTTTTTATTTCCCTTTTCATCCCTTTGCCTCACCTTTATTAAACATCTGCGAAACCTTATCAAGAATTTTATGAGCAACTTCATACTTTGTCATCTTCGGCAGACTCTCAACTTTCCCATCTTTTGAAATTATCGTCACTATGTTCGTATCACATCCAAAACCTGAACCTTCACCCAATGTATTAAGAACAATGAAATCAAGATTTTTTTGTTTTAATTTTTGAATTGCATTTTCAAACGCATTATCAGTCTCAAGCGCAAACCCAACAAGTATTTGATTCCTTTTGTTATCTCCAAGATATTTAAGAATATCTTTTGTCTTTTTCAACTTTAATTCAAGCATTCCTTCGGGTAAATCTTCTTTCTTAAGCTTCTTCTCAAACCTTTGAGCTGGAGCGTAATCTGCAACCGCAGCTGACATTATAACAACATCAACCTCATTATAAAATTTGACCACAGCATCAAACATTTCATCAGATGTCACAACATCAATTCTCTTTACATTTTTTGGGGTGTTAAGATATGTTGGACCTGAAATTAAAATTACATCTGCCCCCCGATGCACAGATGCCTTTGCAATTTCAAATCCCATCTTCCCAGATGACCAATTTCCTATAAATCTAACTGGATCAATTGGTTCATATGTCGGACCTGCTGTGACCAATATCTTTTTGCCCTTCAGATCAAATTTAACACCAGCGAAAAAGTCCTTCACAAACTCAACAATCTTTTCAGGTTCAGCCATTCTCCCAATCCCAACAAGCCCACTTGCAAGTTCCCCTTCTTCAGGTTCTATGATCAAATAGCCAAGCTCTTTTAAAATTTTCAAATTTCGTTGTGTGATCTCATTTAAATACATATCAACATCCATAGCGGGCGCAAGCACAACGGGACATCGCACGGCGAGAACAAGTGATGTTAAAAAATTATCGGCAATACCATGGGCAATTTTCGCAATCGTGTTAGCAGTCGCAGGAGCTATAAGCATAAGTTCAGCCCAGAGAGCAAGGTCAATGTGCCATGTGCGAACACTCGTCCCTTGATGTGTTGACGCCGGAAACATATCAACGATCACCTCGTTTCCTGAAAGAGTTGAAAATGTAAGCGGGGTTACAAACTGCGTTGCTGACGGCGTCATCACAACCCTAACATCAGCCCCAAGCTTTTTCAAGCCACGAACAACATAACAAGTTTTATATGCTGAAATTCCACCTGTTACACCAACAACTATTTTCCTGCCCTCCAGCATTGAACTTGAAACTTTAAAGTTTATTTAACAAATTAAATAAAAACCGAAAACCTGCATACCAAAATTTAAAAAATTTTTCCCAAAAACAAATCTCAAAAATGGAAAATGCAAGACCTTGATGTGATATACTTGAATTTTCACGATTCCGAAAGCGCAACGCTTGATGAGCTCTTAAGCGGTAAAATTAAACTCAATAAAATCGTTCACGAAGATATAGATAAAATTTTTGAACCATTTGGCTTCAAACCATGGGGTGCACAAAGATTATGGGCAAGGAGATTCTTAAAGGGCGAAAGTTTCGCAATGCTTGCACCAACGGGAAGCGGTAAAACAACGACGACCATTGCACTGGCTCTTCTAAAAAAATCACTTATACTCCTCCCTAACTCAACCCTTGCTTTTCAAGTTGCCCAAAAAATTCAAAACTTCGCAAGGAATAAAAAAATCGTTCAAATACACTCCCTCGCCCCAAAACCAAAGCCAGATGAGATAAGCAACGCAGATGTAATCATAACAACATCTGCTTCAATCGTCAGAAATAAAAAACTTTTTGAATCCTTAAGAACCAATGCTGTGTTCATTGATGATGTTGACGGATTCCTCCGTAGATCACAAGCAATAGATACGGTGCTAAAAATTTTAGGTATAACCGAAGAACAAATTGAACTTGCGAAAAAAATCGTCAGCAAAAAGGTTGAGGATGAAAATATAAGCGAAGTTCGTTCAAAGATAAAAATCAACAATGGACAAATCGTAATCTCTGGCGCCACACAAACAGCGAAAAGAACTCTACGAGTCAAAATTTTAAGGGAGATATTCGGATTTGACATTGGGCAAACTTATTCATTCACACGAAATATAATTGATGCCTACTACATCCCTGAAAAAGAAATGAAAGAAGAACTTATTGAGCTTATAAGAAAACTTGGGCGTGGCGCAATAGTTTATGTCAGAGGTAGCGAAAAAGCAGAGCAACTTGCTGACTTCCTCTCTGAAAATGGGATAAAGGCAAAAGCATATGTAAAAGCTTCAAAAAAGATATTTCAAGCATTTGAGAATGGTGAAATTGATGTCCTCATCGGAACCTCATCCCGACGCTCCTCCCTCGTGCGCGGTGTTGACCTCCCAACCGCTTTGAGATATACAATATTTTTTGAAATTCCAAGAATGGAAATAACCATTGATCGCGAGACATTCTCACCAAGGAAAATGATTATAGCCATAAGCCATATCACAAAACATCTTGAAGGAGAAGAAAGACAAAAAGCAATTGACATAATTGAAAATCTCTCAAAAATAATTGACCTCACACCGTCAAACCTTGAAAAGATAAAGTCAAAAGATTTCAACCCTGATTCGGATAAAGTTTCAGATTTTATGAAGTTTGCCTATAAGGTGATGATTGAATCACTTGAGTTTTTCAACCAAGTTTCATCAAGAAGTGAGATAATTGAAAAAACTGGAATTTCAGGAAATTCTATTGTAACTCCTGACTCATTTGCTTACATTCAGGCATCGGGACGAACAAGTAGATTAACAATTGGAGGCTTAACCAAAGGGCTTTCAATTCTGATGATTGATGATCGTAGGGCATTTGAGCTAATGAAAGAACAACTTGAACCGCTTGATGTTAAATTTGTGAACATCAAAGAGCTTGACATTGAAAAAGTTATTGAAGAGATAAATCTTACACGTGAGCTTAAGGTTGGGGTTGATATAGAATTTAACTCCCAGCTTCTCATTGTTGAATCGCCCACAAAATCAAGAACAATAAGTTATTTCTTCGGTAAGCCATTAAAAAGCAAGATTGATGGATTACAGGTCTTTGAGGTTATGGCACCGAATATGCTTCTTCTTGTGACCGCATCACGCGGACATATTACAGACCTTGCCATAAGGCAACCTGGATTTGGGGCGAAGATTATTGATTCAAAACTTGAGGTGAAATTTGAAATTACAAAACCAGATGTAGTCGCATCACTTCAAAAACTCGCGGAAAATGTTGACGAGGTTTTAATTGCAACCGACCCCGATGCCGAAGGTGAAAAAATTGCCTGGGATCTGAAATGCCTGCTTTACCCATTCAACCAAAATATAAAAAGATTAAGATGGCATGAGATCACAAAAAGAGCAATTATTGAAGGGCTTAAAAACCCAGAAGAATTTGATTTAAACCTTTTGAAAGCGCAGATCTTAAGAAAAGTTGAGGATGCATGGATAGGGCTTGAGCTTTCAAAAATAGTTCAGAAAAAATTTAATCGTGAGGATTTAAGCGCCGGAAGAGTTCAAACACCAGTCCTTGGCTGGGTATGTGAAAGAACAAAGGAAAGCAAAAAGAAAATTGCACAGATAAATGTCCAGCTTGAAAATAATCTGCGTTTGACATTTACAGCACAACCTGAGGAATCAGAAAAAATAAAATCAATTGAATCTGTCAAAATTTTTGATCTAAGCGAGGAAATAACCGAGCAAAATCCGTTGCCACCCTATACAACTGATTCGCTTCTCCAAGATGGAATTTATACCCTCAATCTTCCAGCAAGTGATGTCATGTCGCTTGCCCAGGAACTTTTTGAAAGCGGTTTAATCACATATCATAGGACGGATTCAATTAGGGTGAGTAATTTTGGAATTAACCTAGCTCGTCAATATCTTGAGCGAGAAAACCTTTCTTCCTATTTTAAAGCCAGAACCTGGGCAACCGAAGAGGGAGCACACGAATGCATAAGACCGACAAGACCCCTTAGCTCGTTTGAACTTGAAACAGATATTGACGCAAAACTTTTACTCCTGCAAACGAAGTTAAGCAAAAAACATATAAAACTTTATGATCTTATCTTTAAACGCTTCATCGCAAGCCAGATGTCATCAGCGAAGATTAGAATTTATAAGCTTAAAGCCCAACTTGGTGATATTATCCAAGAATTTCAACTTACTGGTGAAGTGGTTGAAAATGGATTTAACTTAATTTCACCGATAAAAACATCAGGAGTGATCAAGCCAGGTGAATATAAAATAACACAACTCCAAGTTCGTCTCATCAGCGAAAAACCACTTTACACCGAAGCAAACCTAATCCAATTGATGCGAGAAAAAAGAATCGGACGACCCAGCACCTATGCTCCAACCGTGCAAAAACTTAAAGATAGAGGCTATGTTCAAAGCTTTAATGGAAGATTAGCAGGAACACGACTTGGCTTCAATGTTTTCAATTTTTTAATCTCAAAGTATGAACCACTCATAAATGAGGAAAGAACAAGAATTGTCCTTGAAGCAGTGGATAAGATAGAAAATGGCGAAGAAAGTTTCATAGATAAAGTAATTGAATTTAGAAAGGAAGTTGATAATTTTGTCAAAAAAGTGAAAATTTACTGAGAATTTACAGTTCACGCTGATTTACTTTTTCTACTCAAAATTTCCACAGCAAGCTTATAAACCTCTTCAATCTTTATATCGTTTATATCTCCCGTTCTTGACCAAATGAAAAACTTATCTTTGTTAAGTGGGGACCATTGATATGGATTGGTTGAGCCAAAAAGGGAAATTACGGGCGTGGATGTCGCTCCAGCAACATGCATTATACCTGTGTCGTTGGTGATGAAAAGATCTATTTTATCAATTACTGCAACTATTCTGCTAATTCTTTCATTCCTCAGGATGAGATATTCAATCTTACCATCAATTTGTTTTTTCATTCTCTCAACAGGTTCATCATCCATTGGTCCAGCGGTTATCAGCGTAAAAGCGTTGAACTTGTTGGCAAGTTTAAGAGCAAGTTCCGCAAAATTATCCGCGCTCCATCTGTTTTTCACTTTTCCAGCCCCCGGATGATATCCGATCACAAATCTAAAATTTCCACCTATGCTCAAAATTTTTTCCGCAAATTCCCTGTCTTCATCAAAATACGGAATAACATAACTTAAATCATCTGTGTCAATTCCAAAAGGTCGCACAATATCAAGATTTCTCTCCGTCTGGTGCTTTTTCTCCTCACTTCGCCAGTCAAGATCAACTTGATAATTGAAAAGAAATGCTGTCGGATTTTCCTTTCCGTCAAGCGACGCAGGTCCAATGCGAACTCTTGCATTTGAAAAATAAGCAAGCAAATTACTCGTCGTTGAAATTGAAACAGTCACAGGGACAATTGCAATGTCAAAACCAGATTTAAGCTTTCTTACAAATTCAAAAATCTTTGAAGGTGATATAAAAAATTTTACCTTATCAAAATTTAAAACTTCATCAACAAATGGGTTATCTTTAACCACCTCATAATTTACAGGGCTTGTAATAAGCGTAACTTTTGCATTCCGAAACCTCTGACGGATAGCCCTAAGAAGAGGAACTGCACAGAGCATATCCCCGAGCTGATTGTGCTGTCTCACAATTAAAATTTTTTTCACATCCCCGAAATTAATATCCACTCTTTCCGATTTGTCAATCCTTACCAAAAGTTGATCCTTAAAAAACTTCTTCAGAAGGTTGATAAAAAATAATTTTATTCCCTTGTTTCTGAAAGGATCAATCTTTTTGAAGGTTTCTCTAATTCCTTTCATCTTTCACTTTATCTCTTCGTAATCGGTATCTTTTACCTCATTTATCTTTCTTCTTTTCAACTCACGCTCAAGTTCGTCAACCTTGTTTTTGTAGTGAATGAAAACTTTGTAAAATTTGTAAGCGATGTAAACAAGCAAGAATAGAATTAATAACCTGAGCATACTTTCACCTTACTTTTTTCCAGGGTTATAATATTCAAAGAAAGATTTCCTTGGACTTAAAATTTTTTCCATCAGATCTTCAAAATCTTCCATGCTATTTACGAAATCAATATCCGTCACATTTATGACAAGAACTGGCGATTTTTTATATTGATTGAAGAAAAACTCATTATATGCTTCAGAAAGCTCACGAATATAATCTTCGGTTATATTTCTCTCAAACGGTCGCCCACGCTTTCGGATATTAAACATTAATCTTTCAACGCTTGCCTGAAGATAAATCACAAGGTCAGGCACAGGGATATTTTTCTCAAGCAGACTCACAAGCATCTCATAAAGTTTCAGTTCGTCTCCCCTTAAATTAATATGTGCGAAAATTTTATCCTTGTCAAAAATATAATCCGTTATCAAATACTCATGAAATAAATCCCTTTGCAGAAGTTCCATCTGTTGACGATATCGGCTTAAAAGGAAAAATATCTGAGTTTGAAATGCATATCTTTCCCTGTTTTGATAAAATTTTTCAAGGAATGGGTTTTCATAATACTGTTCAAGGATAATTTTTGCGTTAAGGCGCTCACCAAGCATTTTCGCAAGTGATGTTTTGCCTGCGCCTATAACTCCTTCAATTGCTATATACTTTATCTCTCTCACCTCTGGCTCTATTATGTTTTTCAAATCTATTTTTTGTGGAATGTGAATTATCCTTGTTGTGTCCTTACACTCAATTAAAAGTTCCGAAATGCTTTTCTTAAAAATTGGATGAAATGCCCCTGGGGCAATCTCACCAAGCGGTATCAAAACAAAACGACGATTATGCATATCCGGATGTGGAATCTGAAGTTCCTCTGCCGAGATCACAAGGTCGTCGTATAAAAGAATATCAATGTCAATTTCACGCTCCGCCCATCTTTCACGAGTTTGACGACCAAGTTTCGTTTCTATCGCCTTGCACTTTTTAAAAAGTTCAAACGGACTTAATTCAGTAAATATCTCAACAACGATATTTATAAACCATGGCTGATCCTTTCTACCGTATGGCTCGGTCTCATATAAAGATGAAACTCGTGTTATCCTTGTTTTTGGAAGTTTTGATAAGGCAACAAGAGCCCTTGTTATGTATTTGATCCTATCGCCAAGATTTGAACCTATACCAAGGTATGCAACCGACATTATATTTTCTCAATTAATCTTTTTTAACTTCAAGTTCAACCTCAACGCAATCAACCACCCCACCAACTGGCGGAGAAGGCTTGCGAACTTTGACGATCACCTTTTGAACTTTGTCAAATTTTTCAATCAAACCCTGCGCAATTTTTGATGCAAGAGACTCAATCAAATAAAATTTCCTCTCCGTTATCAAATTTTTCAAAAAATTATAAACTTGCTCATAATCAATTGTGCTGTTCAACGAATCAGTCACCGTAGCCTCCGAAATATCGCAGTGAAGTTCAACATCAACCTCAAATCTCCCACCGGAATTTTGTTCAGATGAATGAACACCATGATAACCGTAAAAGATCGCATTTTTAATCCTTATTATTCCTATTGTGCTCATTGGTTAATTCAAGTTCGTTTTAACGCAGAAAATTTTTGTCAAAATATATTAAATAAAACTTGCATTTTCAAACCTGTTTGAAATTTGAAACACAATTTTTTATCTTTACAACATGAAAAATGAAAATCATCTGTTAAATGAAAGCGAAATTTCAGCAAAGCGCAATTTTACTGTTATTTATATTTCACTTTTTAAACTCGCAAGACTTGAACCTCAAAAATAAAAATTACATCTGCCTCTCCGCAGGGCTTGGCGCTAACTATATCAACCTTCCCGATATCTCTGACTATATCACATCAATTACTGGAAAGAATCAAAACGAATTCAGCGGAGCACCCGAATTTTGGCTGGCGTCTGAATTTAAAATCAATAAAGATATGTCAATAAAGATTGATTATTCCTATATTTCAAAACAATACAATGTTGAAGAAACATCAACGGGCATCCCTCTAAACTATAACTTCACATATAAAGCCCACATCCCAACATTTATCTTAAACTATCTTTTCTTTCAACCACAGGAAATTTACATTGTTAAACTTGGATTTGGGCTTGGATTTGTGAAAGGATATTTTTCTCAGTTTCTACCATTTTCAGGAAAAGAGATAATCTACAAAGCAAATGGAGGAATGTTAAAACTTGAAACGATATTTTCCTCACGACTTGATGGAAGGGTTTATGTTTATCTTTCTGCTGACGCAAAGGTTGGCTTAACAGAAGAAGCGAAAGATTCAAACGGAAACAAACTGATAATTCGCAAACCATTTGACGAAGATAGAAATTTGAGATTAAATTTTATAAGTGTTGCAATTCGCTTTGGATTTAGTTATTATTTTTAAAAAATTACGGAAGGAAAAATGAATTATCTTGAGAGTCTGATACTTGCGGTATTACAAGGATTGACGGAATTTCTACCCATAAGCAGTTCAGGTCATCTCGTCCTTGCTGAACATATCTTCGGCGTAAGGAAAACAGGAATTGATTTTGAAGTTTTCGTCCACTTCGGAACGATGTTAAGCGTGCTTGTCATCTTTTGGAAGGATATAGCAGGGATTTTAACATCTTTTTTCTCCAAAATTTTTCAGATAAACAAATTTAAGGTGAATTTTCAAAGTGATGAAAACTTCAAAACCGCCATTTTAATACTTTGGGCTTCAATACCTGCTGGGGTTATCGGACTTCTATTTGAGAAAAAAATTGAAATGATTTTTCAAAATCCGAGATTGACGGCATTGTTTTTGACAATTACCGGATTAATTCTCTTTTCAACACGGTTTGCTAAAAATAATCCTGATAAGGATTTCAATTTCGTTTCATCATTTTTTGTTGGAATTGCGCAGGCATTTGCAATTCTGCCGGGAATTTCAAGGTCTGGGGCAACTATAAGTGCTGGGATGTTTTCGGGGATAAATGGGGTCAAAAGCGCAAAATTTTCCTTTTTGCTCTCGCTTCCAGCGATCTTAGGGGCAACAATTTTGAAGGTGAAAGAAATCCTTGAATTTTCACTTTTAGAGAAAATCCCAATTCTTATCTTCTCCACAATTATATCTTTCATCACGGGATATATTGCGATAAAATTTTTGTTCAAGGTGATCTCACGAGGCAATTTCAGTTTATTTGCTTATTACTGCCTAATCATTGGTTTTCTTGGCTTAATTTTTCTAAAATAAAATCAACGAATAAAAATGAATACAATAGTAATTATCCTCACACTGATTATCTCAATTTTTAATTTTCAGGGGAAAAAGGAAGAGAAGGAGGTTGTTGTAATTGAAACAAAATTTGGAAACATAGTTATTGAACTTTTTGACGATGTCGCTCCAAAACATGCTGAAAACTTTAAAAAACTTGTTCGTGATGGCTTCTATAATGGGACGACATTTCACAGGGTTATACCTGATTTCGTGATTCAAGGCGGAGATCCACTCTCAAAAGATAACGATAGAAACAACGATGGACGAGGTGGACCCGGATATACACTTCCAGCCGAGATAAAAATGCCACATAAAAAAGGATTTGTCGGAGCTGCAAGGCAACCTGATAACATCAATCCTGAGAAAAGATCAAACGGAAGTCAATTTTACATTTGCTTGAAAGATCTGCCACACCTTGACGGAAATTACACTGTGTTCGGCAGAGTTATAGAGGGAATGGATGTCGTTGAAAAAATAGCACATGTCCCCAGAGATCAAAGAGACAATCCAATTGAAAAAGTTGAAATGAAAAAGGTTTACATCAAAAAAATCAAAATTAAATAAGGAGGGTTCATGGCTCAAGTGACTGAACTCCCGAAAGAGATAAAATTTGAGGCAAAGCTTGGTCTCTTTGACGCAACTATGATAGTTATGGGCTCAATGATTGGCTCTGGAATTTTCATTGCACCCTCAATTATGGCTGGATATATGCCTGTTCCACAGCTTTTGATTTTATTATGGGTGATAGGTGGAATTTTAACCGCCTTTGGAGCCATTGCCTATGGCGAACTTGCAGGAATGATGCCGAAAGCAGGTGGTCAATATGTCTTTCTGCGTGAGGCATATAATCCATTGCTTGGCTTTTTGTATGGATGGACGCTTTTCTTCGTAATACAAAGTGGATTTATAGCAGCGGTTGCAATTGCATTTGCCAAATATCTTGGGGTCTTCATCCCTGCTCTATCTGAAAATAATGTGATATTGAAATTTAACATATTCGGCTGGAACTACACACTTAACAGCGCGCAACTCGTTGGGGTTGGAGTCATAGCCCTTTTAACCTGTATAAATTGTTTTGGGGTTGTGTTTGGAGCCTTTGTTCAAAATCTATTCACAGTATCAAAAATCGCTGCAATAGCGGTTCTTGTCTTCGTTGCATTTTTAATAGGAAATGGAAACTGGTCAAACTTCTTTGAAAATTTTTCAATTGAAAAATTCCAACCTATAGCCCCACCCGAAGCTCTTTCAATGGGGTTTTTAGCTGCTTTTGCCGTTGCCATGTCAAAAGCCTTGTTTGCATATGATGCGTGGAATTCAATCACATTTGCAGCCGAAGAAGTGAAAAATCCACATAAAACTGTCCCATACTCGCTCGTCCTTGGAACAATTGGGGTCATGCTTGTCTATGTGCTCGCAAACATGGCTTACCTTTACATACTTCCAATAAAAGAAATGGCTGTAGTCCCTGATAATAGAGTTGCAGCTGAAGTAGCAGAGAGAATTTTTGGTGTGATTGGAGCACAACTTATCGCAGTTGCAATTATGATCTCAACATTCGGTTGCGATAATGGGATGATCCTCGCAGCTCCAAGAGTTTACTACGCCATGGCAAAAGATGGATTGTTTTTCAAAGGGGCAGGAAAACTTCATCCAAAATATAAAACACCTGTGAATTCACTTATACTCCAAGGAATATGGTCAAGTGTCCTAACTCTAAGTGGCACATACTCTGCACTTCTTACATACACAGCATTTACCTCTCTTCTATTTAATGTTTTAACTGTCATCGGTCTTTTCATCTTGCGGAAAAAATATCCCGAGCGAGAAAGACCATACAAAGCTTGGGGTTACCCTGTCGTCCCGATTATTTATATCCTCGTTGCTGTTTTCTTCATTATTTACATTATCATAGGTGATCCTAAAAGTTCTGGCTTTGGGCTTCTGCTTGTTCTTATTGGAATCCCCGCTTACATTTACTGGTCAAAAACAAAAAACAACACAAATACAATAAATGGAGAAAGAAAAACTTGATTTTGATAGCCTAAGGCTTGCTGTAAAACATAAAAGATTTTCACCTGTTTATGTCTTTTACGGTAATGAAGAATTTTTAATTGAAGAATCAATAAAATCAATCCTCTATAATGCAGTTGAAGATGGGGTTCGCGAGTTTAATTTTGATGTCGTTTATGGAAATGAAGTTGAGGTGCAGAATTTAATTTCACTTCTTCTCTTGCTCCCCGTTATGAGCCCAAAGCGTGTGGTTGTGATGCGAAATTCGGAAAAATTTTTCAACAAAATATCAAGATCAAAAAAAGAAAAGGAAGCTGAAACATTTATAAACTACCTGAAAAGACCAAACCCAGACACAATCTTTATAATTGTTTTAAATGAGCCGGATTTTGAGAAGGAAATTTACAAAAAACTTTTTGAACTTGCGGAAATCGTTGAATTGAAAGCCCCCTACGATTGGCAAATCCCAAGCTGGATTGCGAAAAGGGTTGTTGAACTTGGCAAAACCCCACCATGGAATGGAAAAGAGATAACAAGCGAAGCATGCAAACTTCTTCAAGCATATGTTGGGAATTCACTTCGGGAACTTGACAATGAAATAAAAAAACTTTTTATATTCACAGGGGAAAAGAAAAAAATTGATGCTGAAGATGTAAAGCAAGCAGTTGGATTATCAAGAAATTTCACCGTTTTTGACCTCCAAAGAGCTATTGGAGAAAAAAATTTACAACTCGCAATTATCATAGTTGAACGAATGCTTCAAGCAGGCGAATTCCCAGCTGTGATATTAACTATGCTCACAAGATACTTTTCAACTTTGTGGAAACTTCACGAATTGAGAAAAACAGAAAAAGACCCCAAAAAACTTGCCAACTCACTTATGTTAAGCCCTTACCATATCCGCGAATATCTAAACCAACTTGATAAGTTTAAAGAAGAAGAAATAAAAAACGCATTCAAATATCTTATTGAAGCTGATGAACTTATAAAAACAAGCCCAATTGACAGCAAAATTGTTTTAAGCCAAATGGTCTATAAAATCATAACCGAATGAGCACCTCAAACATAACTCATCACACTTAAAACTTAAACTTCAATATCCAACAACCTTATCAACCACATTCATAAGATTTTTCCCATCAATATATCTTTTGAAATTTTCAATGAAAAGATTTACTGGCTCTTCCCAGTAATTTGGGAAAAGACCAGCAATATGTGGGGTTATGAGGACATTCTCCATCTCCCAAAGAGGCGAATCCTTTGGCAATGGTTCATTTTCAAAAACATCAAGCCCAGCACCACGGATTTTTCCATTTTTAAGCGCATCTATCAAAGCTTTTTCATCAACAACAGCTCCACGACCGATGTTGAAAAAATATGGCTTCTTGCTCATCATCTCAAACTCCCTTTCACCTATCAAATGAAATGTTTCTTCGGTCAAAGGCAATACAACAACTATGAAGTCGGAGTTTTCAAGAAGATACTGCATTTCTTCTTTTGTTACAACCTCATCAACATATTCAACATTTGCCTTCGTTCTCTTCATTCCTATAACATACATCTCAAAAGCTTTTGAAACTTTAGCAATTTGTCTCCCGATATTACCAAGCCCCAAAATTCCCATCGTCTTGCCCCGCAACGAAACAAACTCTTTAGCAACTTGCTTATCCCAGATTTTTAACTTTTGACCGTTGTAAATTTTATCAAATCTCCTTGTCAATGTTAAAATCATTCCAAACAAAAACTCGGTCATATGATGCTGATGAATTCCCTTTGAACATGTGACAATTACATCTGAATTTACAATCTCGGGATACAAAATCATATCAACGCCCGCATATCCAAGATGAACCCAACGTAAATTCTTGGCCAAGCGAGCATGATTTCTTTCAAAATCGCCGAAAATTATCTCAACATCTTCAATTACTTTATCAATTTCTTTCTTATCTGGATCAAAAACTATGTCAGCTTTATCACCGATTTGAGAGATTATTTTTTCAACAAGCGAAGGGCGAATTTTATGAGTGATTATGATCTTCCTCTTCATTTGGATTTAAGTTTTTTGGGGACAAAGTCACTGCTATGCCCAGGGAAATACTTTGATGCTGGCTCAATATAATTTTTAGCATTATTTACAGCAATAGCTGCCTCCCCGAAACCTGTTGAAATAAGCTTTAACTTCCCAGGATAATTTACGATATCACCAGCTGCATAAACCCCAGGTATATTCGTTTCCATCTTTGAATTTACCTTTATCGCATTTTTATCAATTTCAAGCCCCCAACTTTGAATGAATTCAAGATTTGCGAGAAAACCAAGAAATAAAAGTATATGTTGAACATCAAGATAAATTTCCTCACCCGTCCGATTATCAAAAATAGTTGCCCCTTTAACATGCTCATCGCCATGAATCCGCTTCAACTCATAAAATGTTTTAACTTCAACTGTTGAATTAAAAAGTTTTTTCAAACTATCCTCGTGCGCCTTAAAGACATCTCGCCTATGTATCAAAGTTATATGTTTTGCTATACCCTCAAGATTTAAAGCCCAATCAACAGCAGAATCACCACCACCAACTATTAAAATATTCTTGCCCCTGAAAATTGATTTATCCTTTACAACATAATGAATTCCACGACCTTCAAGTCTTTTAACATCTGGTATATCAAGTTTTCTTGGAACGAAAGCTCCAATCCCAAGGGATAAAACGACGGTTTTTGAAAAGTGGATATTTCCACCTTCTGAAGTAAGTTTTATAATTTTTTCATCTTCAAGACTTTCAAGTTTGATGATTTTCTCGTTAAGAAAAATAGCGGGTTCATATTGCATTGCTTGAGCTATAAGGTTTTCAGCAAGTTCCTTTGCGAGAATTTCAGGAAACCCAGCGACATCATAGATAAATTTTTCTGGATAAAGCGCGGTAAGTTGTCCACCAAGCTGGGGAAGTGCATCAATCAATTTTACCTTCATATCTCTTAATCCAGAATAGTAAGTTGCATAAAGCCCAACAGGTCCAGCACCAACTATGGTTATGTCAAAAATTTCATCCTTCATCTTGGGTTCGTTGGTCTTAAAATTAAGTGACTTAACATTGCTCGTTCTGGCAAAGTTGCAATGGCAAGAGCAGTTTGTGCTACATCTTCTGGTTTTAAAACTTTATCTGGCGCAGGCGGATTTGAACCAGCAACCGCTGAAAAATTTGTATCAACAGAACCAGGACATAAAGAGGCAACCCTTATGTTATATTCCCTGACCTCATGCATTATTGATTCTGTAAATCCATTCACAGCCCATTTAGTTGCTGAATAAACAGCCATATTCTTAACCCCAAGCGTCCCAGCTATTGACGAGATATTGATGATCACCCCTGAATTTTGCTTCATCATATAAGGCAGGACATATTTAGTAAAAAGGAAAACGCCACGAAAATTCACCCTAACCATGCTATCAAATTCTTCTGTGGTAAGCTCAACCACAGGTTTATAAATCCCAAAGCCAGCATTATTAACAAGTATATCAATTTTTCTAAATTCCTTGACTGTTTCCTCAACTGTTCTCTTCACATCACCTTCATCAGACACATCGCCTTTAAAAACTGAACATATCCCACCAAATGATTCAATTTCCAATTTCAATTTTTTCAAATCTTCTTCCGTCCTCGCAATTGCCGAAATTTTTGCCCCTTCCTTTGCAAACAAAATGGCGATCGCTTTCCCAATCCCTCTGCTCGCCCCAGTTACGATTGCAACTTTATCCTTGAGAAGCATTTTCACACCTTGATTTTGTTCTATGTTAAATCTTGACTTATTAAATGCATAAATTCATTCCTCGTCTTCACATCTTCCGCAAATATCCCATGCATCGCACTTGTCGTTGCAACTGAATTTTGTTTTTCAACCCCACGCATTATCATGCAAAGATGCCTTGCTTCAATAACAACTGCAACCCCCTTGGGATTTAGATATTCATTCAACACATCTGCAATCTGCTGTGTTAATCTCTCCTGAACCTGAAGACGACGGCTGAAAACCTCAACTATTCTGGGAATCTTACTCAACCCGACTATTTTCCCGTTCGGTATATAAGCAATATGAACTTTGCCATAAAAAGGAAGGAGATGATGCTCACATAGGCTAAAAAAATCAATGTTTTTTACTATGACCATCTCATTATACTTTTCGGTGAAAATTGCACCATTTAAAACTTTTTCTATATCCTCACGATAACCCTTCGTAAGATACTCAAACGCCTTTGCGACACGAACAGGGGTTTTCTTAAGCCCCTCTCTATTTGGATCTTCACCAAGCTCAATGAGAAGTTCCTTTATCAGCTCGCTTATTTTTTCAACATCAGGTTTTGTGATAACGAGTTTTTCATCTCTATTTCCGTCAGCCATAATTTATAACCTCCAAATTTTGTTTTTTCAATTAAAAACAACTTGAGATTTATTTATGTTTCAAGAACCCTAACTTTTTTATCAAATTTAAAATTTATAAATTCTTTCCAAAAGTCAAAACAAAAATCAAGGGGTGACTTAATTATGACGCCAATGATCATTGCACTAATAATTGCAGCAGGAATATCAATTTACGGATCAATCGCTGGAAAAACAAAACAAACAATTCCAATATCAATCGCAGTCTTAATAATCGGATTACTTTTCGCTTCAATTGTAACTGTCCCAGCAGGACATGTTGGAGTGTTGACATTATTCGGAAAGGTTGACCCTCAAGAATTACCTGAAGGATTACACATGATAAACCCACTTAAATCACTTCATGTTATGTCAATCAGGACACAAGAAATTTTTGAACACGCTGAAGTTCCAAGCAAAGAAGGTTTAAGCGTAGGTCTTGAGGTATCCCTGTTATACCACATTGAGCCGACCATGGCAAGCGATATTTATAGAACCCTTGGGGAAAATTACGATGCGGTGCTTATAGTTCCAATGCTTAGATCTGCAATAAGAAATGTCACTGTTTATCACGAAGCTA
Organism: Candidatus Kryptobacter tengchongensis; assembly: GCA_001485605.1. Lineage (GTDB taxonomy): Bacteria > Bacteroidota > Ignavibacteria > Kryptoniales > Kryptoniaceae > Kryptonium > Kryptonium tengchongense. The sequence goes on along the minus strand of FAON01000012.1, from coordinate 211,959 downwards.
AAGAACTTTACACATCTGGGCGTGAGCTCATCGCAGGACAAATCTTCAATGAACTTGACAAGGCATTGAGAGCAAGGGGAATAATAGTTGAAGCGGTGCTATTAAGAAAAATTGTTTTACCTGAACAAGTTCAACAGGCAATAAACAATAAACTTGCAGCCGAACAGGAAGCTGAAAGAATGAAATTTGTCATCTTGAGGGAGGAACAAGAAGCAAAACGAAAAAGAATTGAAGCACAAGGTATTGCTGACTTCCAAAACATTGTCCGACAGGGCATTGATGAAAGACTTCTGAAATGGAAAGCACTTGAAACAGTAAATGAACTAGCTAAATCTCCAAATACAAAGTTTATAATCCTTGGAGATAAATCAGGACTGCCAATAATAGTTCAACCATAACATAAATTGGAGGTTAAAAATGGTTGAAATAGCTTTATTAATTGTGATTCTATTTTTCATTGTAATTTTGGTAATTTTCTTCTTCAAGCAGAATCAGAGATCTTCCGACATGTTGAAACAAGAAATCACAAATCTGCGATTAGAATTTGGACAACAACTTCAAGGGACAATACAAAATATGAACTCACAAATTCAAAATGTGACATTTCAATTAAATCAAAAACTTGACAACAGCATCTCTTACCTATCAACCAATGTGAATCAAGCGATCACACAAATGGTTAGCACCGTCACAAGCAATCTTAAAACCATAACTGAGTCAACAGGACAAGTAAACCAGCGACTTGACAACGCTGCGAAAATAATATCCGATCTTATGAAACAAGTTGGTGAAATGAAAGAGGGAGCAGATCAAATTAAAACCATAGGTCAAAGCATAGCAAAGCTTGAAGACCTTTTCAGCATCCAGCAGTTCCGTGGGAGATTCGGTGAAATAATGCTTGAAAACATGATAAAAGATATGGTGCCGAAAGAATACTACGAATTTCAATATGAGTTCAAAAACAAGAAAAAGGTTGATGCAATAATCAAAATTAACGATAGGATACTTCCGATTGATTCAAAGTTTCCACTTGATAATTATAAAAAAATGCTTGAAGCAAAAGACGAAAGTGAGAAAAAGAAAATAAAGAATGACTTCATAAAAGATGTCAAAAATAGAACTGAGGAAATAGCAAAAAACTATATTCAGCCTGATGAGAACACTTTTGATTTCGCAATGATGTATATTCCATCGGAAAGCATATATTATGAATTGATTACAGATGAAAGCGAAATTTTAAATTACATGCATGATAAAAAAGTTGTGCCAGTGTCCCCGAGCCTTTTATATGTCTATCTGCAAGTTATTAGTATGAGTTCCTTCAAAGCAATTCAATTTGAGAAGAATATTCAACAGATAATTGATTCGCTTGGGAAGCTCCTTTTAGAATTTGATAAGATAATGAATGAATTTGATACACTCGGAAGACACATAAACAATGCACAATCAAAGTATCATGAGATTGATAAAAAATTATCCCAGTTTGGGAACTTCTTTAAACAGGTTGCTGGACAAGGCACTGTGCCAGATTGAACTTTTAAGTTGCTTGAATTTAATTGAAACAGTTATTAACTTAAAATCAGGTCGTGAATAAAGTCGCAATAAAAATGACATTACCAAATCAATTAACAATTTTACGGATCGTCCTTACCCCGATCTTCGTTGTTTTACTTGTCTCTGAAAATATATCCTTCAAGCAAATTTCACTTTTAGTTTATGTTATCGCTGCACTTACCGATTGGTATGATGGTTGGATTGCGAGGAAATTTGGATATACGACGCAATGGGGAAGGTTTCTTGATCCACTTGCGGATAAAATTTTAACCTCATCCGCTTTTATTTCCTTTGCCTCGCTTCATCTCGTGGAAACATGGATGGTTGTAATAATAGTCATCAGGGATATACTTATAACACTTTTAAGGTCATACGCAGAGCTTAAAAATAAACCAGTTATAACCACGAAAAGTGCAAAGGCAAAAACATTTATTCAAATGATTTTCATTTATTATCTTCTCTTTGCTTATGTGCTAAATCTAAGTTTTGAAGGTATAAATCTTGAACTTTCAATTTTACATCCAACTTTGATATATTGGCTTATGCTTTTTGTAACAGTGTTAACTTTGTGGACTGGTGTCGTTTATCTTTGCGACAATTGGAAAATAATCAAAACTTTTTATGTCCCAGCGGGAAAAAGAGCTTCGGAATCAATATAAAATTTCGCTTTTTTCAAAACTTGTTGCGACTGGTTTTTTTTCTGGATACATACCAATCGCACCGGGAACAGCAGGGAGCTTGGTTGCAGTTTTAATTTACTGGGTCTTTTTAAGATCAAATTTTCAAATTTTAATTGCGCTTTTAATTTTTTTTGTCCTTGGGATTTTCACATCATCAAGATTTGAACAGCGAGATGGGCATGACCCTAAAATCGTTGTCGTTGATGAAATCGTCGGAATGTGGCTTTCTCTTTTATTCATTGAGAAAAAAATTTTAAATGTTTTTATCGCTTTTTTAGTTTTCAGAGCCATGGACGTTATAAAACCTCCGCCCGCAAGGGGATTTGACCGTATGAAAGGTGGTTTCGGGATCATGATGGATGATGTCGTCGCAGGAATTTATGCAAATATCTTAACTCAAGTCATTTTAAATCTATTTTTGAAATAAAACATAAGTTGAAAAATGCGAGCTGAAATAATAACTATAGGGGATGAACTTCTCATCGGGCAGGTGATAAACACAAACGCAAGCTACATCGGGAAAAAACTCTCTGAAATTGGGATAAGCGTTGCAAGAATCGTCTCGGTTGGAGATGTTGAAAAGGAAATAATTGATGAATTAAAATATGCTCTTGATAACTTTGAGGTTATAATTTTAACCGGCGGACTTGGACCAACCCATGATGATGTAACTAAAAATGCAATTTGTAAATTATTCAACACCAGACTTGTATTCAATGAAAGCGTTTTCAATCAAGTTAAAGAATTTCTCGCAAAACGTGGGATAAATCAAATAAACGAGGCGAACAAATCACAAGCATTTGTTCCGGAGAAGGCTAAAATAATAAATAACTACTGGGGAACCGCGCCGGGATTTTTATTTGAGGAGGGAGGGAAAATTGTCATAGTGATGCCCGGGGTCCCGAAAGAGATGATGGGAATGATGGAAAACTTCGTGATAAATTACCTTGCTCCAAAATCTGGAGAAAATGTTATAAAGCAAAGGGTGCTGAAAACAGCGGGAATCCCCGAATCACATCTTTATGAAAAATTAAAAGATACGGTTGCAGAAATTGAGAAATTCTGTAAAGTTGCGTTTTTACCATCAGCTCTTGGAGTTAAAATCAGAATAACAGTTAAAGCAAAGAATTCAAGCGAAGCTGAAAAGATTATCAATGAGGCTGAAGAGAAAATCAAAACCAAAATCGGGAAATATATTTATGGCGTTGACGATGAGGAACTTGAAGAAGTTGTCGGCAAACTATTAGCTCAAAAAGGCTTGAAACTTGCCGTTGCTGAATCATGCACAGGTGGGTTGATCGCAGATAGGATCACAAACATACCGGGAAGTTCAAGATACTTTGAGCGTGGAATTGTTGCATATAGCAACGAGGCAAAAATTCAAATACTTGGCGTTCCCGAAGAACTTATAAAAATTTACGGCGCTGTAAGCCGCGAAGTTGCAGAAGCAATGGCTGAAGGTGTTAGAAAAATTTCTGGAGCTGATATCGGAATATCAACCACCGGGATAGCAGGTCCAACAGGGGCAACACCAACAAAACCAGTTGGGCTCGTTTGGATAGGTTATTCTGATAAAAATGAAACATTTGCAAAAGAATTTAGATTCGGTGATAATCGGCTTGAAAATAAACAAAGAGCATCGCAAATGGCGCTTGAAATTTTAAGAAGAAAATTACTTGGAATTGAAATATGAAAATAAGAACATTCATCGCAATTGATGTCCCTGAAAAAATTAAAGATGAAATTTTTGAACTTGAAAAGGAACTTATGAAATCAGCAGGTGAGGGAGTTAAATGGGAAGAAAAAGAAAAATTTCATATAACTTTGAAATTTCTTGGCGATGTAAACGAAGAAGCAATTGATTTAATTTATGATACCTTGAACGAAAGACTAAACGGTTTTGGGAATTTTTCAGTTATTTATAAAGGATTAGGATGTTTCCCTGATATGAAACATCCGAGAGTTATATGGATCGGCTGTGAGGACCCAAGCGGGAAACTCTTTGAACTTCAAAAAATAGTTGAGGAAAAAATGAATGAACTTGGGTTTGAAAAAGAAGACAAAGAGTACCACCCACACATAACGCTTGGCAGAGTTAAAAATCCAAAGAACATATCTGGCTTGATTAAAAAGATGGAAAGTATTAATTTTGAAACAAGGACAGGTGAAGTTGCGGAAGTTCTTATAATGAAAAGCGACCTTAAACCGACGGGTTCAGTTTATACGGTTTTAAGAAAAATTAAACTATAAAAGGAGTGATTTAAAATGGCGGTTGACAGAAATGAAAAGTTAAAAATACTTCAAACAACGATCCAACAAATTGAGAAGGAATATGGTAAGGGAGCTATAATGCGTCTGGGCGAAGGTCCAATTGCAAGAGTTGAAGCGATCCCAACTGGCTCAATCTCACTTGATGCAGCAATTGGAATCGGTGGAGTTCCGAGAGGGAGAATAACCGAAATTTTCGGTCCCGAAGCGTCCGGTAAGACAACCCTCTGTCTTCACATAATTGCCGAAGCTCAAAAAAGAGGCGGACTTGCTGCATTTATTGATGCTGAACATGCACTTGATTTAAACTATGCCAAACGACTTGGCGTTGATGTAAGCAACCTGCTCCTTTCTCAGCCTGAATTCGGAGAACAGGCTCTTGAAATAGTTGAAGCACTCGTAAGAAGTGGTGCAATTGATGTTGTTGTGATTGATTCGGTTGCTGCTCTTGTCCCAAGAGCTGAAGTTGAAGGCGAAATGGGAGACGCAACAATGGGTGCACAGGCACGGCTTATGTCCCAGGCTTTAAGAAAACTTGCATCAGCTATCAGTAAATCCAATACAAGTGTCATCTTCACAAATCAACTCAGAAGTAAAATCGGGGTTATGTTTGGAAATCCAGAGACGACAACAGGTGGATATGCATTGAAGTTTTATGCAGCGGTTCGCCTTGATATAAGAAAAGTTGATGTGATAAAAGAAGGACAAGAGATAATCGGGAATCGGGTCAGAGTTAGAGTTGTGAAAAATAAAGTTGCTCCGCCGTTTAAAGAGGCAGAATTTGACATAATTTACAATGAAGGGATTTCAAAAATTAACGATTTACTTGACACCGCCGTTAACCTTGGGATAATTCAAAAAAGCGGTTCATGGTATTCATATAAAGATGAACGAATTGGACAAGGAAGAGATGCTGTTAAAAAATTCTTCACCGAAAATGAAAACATTTTAAAGGAAGTTGAATATCTTGTGCGGGAAAAACTTGGACTTTTGCCCGAATCAACCGAACAAAAATTAACTGAATCAGAGGAAGTTGCCGAAGAAACACAACCAGAGCCAAAATCAGGAAGAAAGAGGTAAAGTAAAAGTTTAAAAGATGCCCATCGTAATAGGTTTAAAACGAAAAAAAAGAACAAAAGAATGGTACTTTATTTACCTGAACGATGGGCGTGAGATTTTATCCTACATTGACTTCATCATCAAATTCAAAATCAAAACTGGAAAACAACTAACGGAAGAACAAATCGCAGAAATTAAATCCTCATCTGAATTAATTTCTGCTAAAGAGACCGCATATAAATTTTTAAGCCATAAACCAAGGACACAAAAAGAGGTTGAAGAACGACTTAGGCAAAAGGGATTTGATAAAAATGTGATTTCAAAAGTGGTTCAGGAGATAAAAAATTATGGTTTTATAAATGATCTTGAATATGCAAGAAATTTTGTTTTTGATCGTATTAAGTCAAAAACACTTGGCAAAGTTGCTCTTAAACAAGCATTGCTTGCAAAGGGAATTTCAAACGACATCATTGAACAAGTTTTATCAGAAAGAGAGAATATAGTTGATGAATTTGAAATAGCTCTTGAACTCGCAAATCAAAAATTAAAACAGATAAAATCATCAAAGAAGAAAAAAAGAACAAAAAACGAACAGAAAAGGAAAATCTACGAATTTCTGGCAAGGCGTGGATTTAGCTGGGATGTTATAAATCGGGTGATGAGAGAAATTTTTAATGATCTTGAATTTGAAAATTAACGAGAACAAAAATATGAACGAGAAAATATCATTCAGACGGGGAGTTCTTGTTTTCATCGGCATACCGACGCTTGTGCTTTTAACTGTGTGGATTGCTTCAATCGCTATTCATATTTCACTCATTTTGATTTTGTCAATTTTTCTATCAGTTGCGCTAAACCCATTGGTAATATATTTTGAAAGTCTGGGATTAAAGAGAACCGTGGCTATAATGGTTGTATTTGCAAGCTTATTACTTATGCTTACTTTTACAATCATCTTTCTAATCCCCACATTCACGAACCAACTTAAAACGCTCGCCGAGCAACTTCAAAAAGTTCCACTTGATGTTATAATTGCCAGCGCAATTCAAAATCTCAAGGAGAAAATCCCAATCCTCAAAGGGCTTGACCTTGAACATAAAGCTAAAGCTCTAGTTGCGGAGTATTCAATTAAAGCAGCTCAAGCGTTAACTTCAGCTATAACAACTATATTTGAACTTTTACTTGCTCCATTTGTTGCATTTTTCATTCTGAAAGATGGGGAAAGATTTAAGAAGAAAATCATAAGAGCAATACCAAACAAATACTTTGAAATGGGATTAAATGTCCTTGATAAGATTGAAGCACAGATAACTGGCTATATTCGTGGACTCGTTCTTGAAGCAACCGCTCTTGGGATTATGTCTGCGATTGGTTCTGCAATTCTCGGGATTAAGTTTGCGTTTGTGATTGGTTTGATCGCTGGAATTGCAAGTTTTGTCCCTTATCTTGGTGCTTTCGTTGGTGCTGTTCCAGCTTTGTTAATTTCAGTCGTCCAGTTTGGGGACGGGAGAATGATACTCCCACTGGTCATAATGTTTGTAATAGTCCACTTAATTGATGACCTCGTGGTTCAACCACTTGTTTATTCACATTCCGTCGGGATGCATCCCGTTGAGGTTGTCTTTGTGCTTTTGATCTTTGGAGAACTGTTCGGATTATTTGGAATGCTTATCGCAATTCCTATTGAGGCGATTATAAAAGTTTCCATAAGGGAGATATACTGGGGTTTAACACACTATAAAATCACAAGCACGAAATATGAAAGTTTTGAAACTGCCCGAACTTGACAATGAATTCATCGCTCGGCAGTTGAAAGCTTTGAGATTATCTACTGATAAAAAAATCGCCGAAATAGCCGAAGCAACAGGATATGCACCTTCGTATATTTCCTTGATTGAAAACGGCAAGAGAAGTCTCAATTATAAAATTTTAAGAAGAATTCTGCTTTATGGATTTGACGAAACATTATCAAGTTTTTTCTCAAAAATCCTTGACGATGAAGGCACATTCTCTGAGAATGCGTCCATTCCACGAATTTACAAATCCCCCTTTAAACTTTACAATGAAGATAAAACGGTTACAATTCAAATTTTGATACCAACGGATGCATCCCGAGGGATTGAACTTGTCAAAGTTACGCTTTCCGAAGGCTCAACATTTGATGAAGAATTTACGGTTGATTTTAAAATTCAAGGAACAGTTTTAAATGGAGCGATTGAGATCCAGCTCCATGAGCAAAAATTTAAAGTTTTACAAAATGAAAGTTTTTCCATTTCCATAAAAACGAGCTCTCAACAAAATAATTCTCTTTGGAATCTCAAAATTTCAAATTCATCAAAAGACACATCAGAAATTCTTCTACTCTTCACCCCACCCGTGTTTTAACTTACCTTGCAGGGTTTGGTATGACAATCAAACTTTCGTTTCCATCTAAATCAACAGATTGAATCCCAAATATAAAGTTATCTTTTGAAACATTTTTCAATGTAAACTCATTAACTTTACCAACGAAAATTTTCTTTTCCCACACTGGCGATGTCGTTTCCCTGATACAAATGTTATAACCAGCGAGGTCTTCTTCATCGCTCAATTCCCATTTTAAAGTTGTATCATACTCAAGCTCGCTGACCTTTATAATTGGATTCTGCGGTGGAAGCGGGGCATTTGCAAGATGATAAATAGCTATTGCATTTACCCTTGCGACATTTGCACAGTATTCATAATCAACAAACTCGGGAATATCCCCATACTTTATCCCTTTCTCAATCCTAACATTTTGATGTTGTCTGGTGTAATTTTCATTCATTTCACTTATCCTTATCGCAGGAAAACCTTGCTCATTAAAAGATATATGGTCACCACCACGCAAAAATCTATCCCGTCTGAAAATTAATTTAACTTTAAAGTTGTCAAGATATCTTTCCGCAACATCCTTTACATATCTTGCAAGCTGTCTTGAAGGTGAATCATTTTCAAGTCCAGTTTGTGCAATTAATCGCAGTGTATTTTCATCTCTTATAAGCGGTAATCCCTCTGAAAAGATTCTAACTTGCGTGTTATCTATAATTCCATTTCCACCTTCTACATTACCAATTATGTCATTATTTAAAACCCCGAGGATTACAATTCCAGAATCTTTAAGTTTTTTTGCAAGATGTCTGCTCCCAAGCAAACCTTGTTCTTCGCCCGCAAAAAGAACAAACATTATCGTAAAATCAAACTCATATTTGCTTAAAACTCTAGCAAGTTCAAGCACCGCAGCTGTTCCACTTCCATCATCATTTGCCCCGGGGGCGAAACCCGTTGAATCAAGTACATCTCCAGCTCTTGAATCATAATGAGCACTTACAATATAAACCTTATCCTTGTAAACTTTCCCTGGGAGCGTAGCAACCACATTCACCATTTTAGTTGGTTTAGGAACCCTTGGACCTGGTGGAGCAATAAACTCATCAAATTCAACCTTTAACTTTCCACCGCTTTCTTTGCTGTATCTTTCAAGTTCTGATTTGATCCACCTGCGAGCTGCACCAATACCCCGAGCTGGACTGACTGTATCTGAAAGCGAATGGCGAGTGTGAAAACTTACAAGTTTTTCAATCTTCTTTTTGATGCTGTCTGGAGAAATTTTTTCAATTATCTCAACCACATTTGGATTGCGATTTAAAGCAGGCTGTGAAAACGAAAGGGATAATGAGAGAATTGAAAAAAGAAAAATTCTAAGTTTCATTTTGCTTTAGTTTTTTATTTAAAAACTTGGAGAGTCATTTTTTTAAATCAATGAGAAGCTGAATAACAGTATCTATCCGCTGGTTGAGCTGGGCTATCTGGGAGTCTATTTTTTGATTAAGCTGAGCTATTTGGGAATCTATTTTTTGGTTAAGCTGGGCTATCTGGGAATCTATTTTTTGATTGAGCTGGGCTATTTGAGTATCAATCTTCTGACTGAGTTGAGCCATTTCTTGTCTTAATTGTCCCATCTCCTGCCTTAACTGGTTTACCTGCGTATCTATTTTATCGTTAAGATATCTGAAATCCTCTTCTTGCCTTCGCTTTATCTCATTTACAACTTCAAGTATGCTTTTCGTCCTTTCATCCACAACCTCATAAATAAGTTCAAGTGTAACTTTCTTTATTGCTTTCGTTATTATCTCTTTCATAAGATTTTCAAATTTTGAATTTAATCATTCAAAAGCAAATATAACATCTTTAAACTTTAAAGTCAACCCCGCACTTTCATAACCCTATTCATTCAAAACAATTCAATCTTTAACTTAAAATCACATTACAAATTCTAGACCACAATTTGAACTTCCCAACCGTCCAACCAGCTCACTTTACACCAAGTCTTTCTTTCATCAATTTTACTTCTTGACTTGCTTTTCTAAGTTCATTATAAATTGCAATTGCGAATTCCCTTACCCTTTCTGGTTTCGGATCTGGCTTTTTAAGCTCATCCGTTAAATTCCTGTAATGTAGGTCAGCTCTCTTGCAATATTCATCAAGATATTTAATATTTCCTCCAACCATTTCAAGTTGTTTCTGGTTCAGTGATTTTTTTAATTTAGCATATGACTCCCTCACATCTGCAAGGCATTCGCCAACTTTTTCAACATACTTTTTTGCTACATCTGGGATAATTGCGTTTTCCCTTTCAATTTCGGCTTTTAAAGCCCCTGCATATCCACGCACATTGCGACAGTGATTATCAAACTCGTCAAAGTAATTTTTAAGTGATTGAGCTAAAAGAAAAACTGGGAAGATAAGGAAAATTATTATAATGTGCTTTTTTAGGTGCTTCATATCTCATCGCCTCCATTGCTCATTGTTAAATTTTTTATTAATCAAACAATTTCAACATGATCCTTTCAGGCTCCTTCCGCCTTTTAACCCCAACTTCACTTAATCTTTGTTCAGCCTTTAAACAATACTCTTCGGATATATCAATTCCGATAAATTTTCTCCCGAGTTCTTTTGCAACTTTTGTAGTGGTTCCAACGCCATTAAAGGGGTCTAAGACAACATCCCCTTTAAATGTAAAAAGTTTTATAACCCTTCTTGCCAGCTCCTCTGGGAACATAGCAGGATGCCCCCATTTCTTCATATCCTTTTCTGGAGCTATATCCCATCTTGCATAAACCCACTCTTTAAACTCATCGGCTGTCAAATCTGTTTCACGGGTTCTACCTCTATGAGTTAAACTACCTTTTGAGAAAATTTCAAGGAACTCCCAGGAATACTTTAGATAAGGATTACTTGGGCTTTTCCAGCTTCCCCAGGCGGTATATTTGCAATTATAGTTATGTTTTTCCCAGATTATCTCGCCTTTCCATATAAGCTTTTTACTCATGAAAAAATTGGAAATTATATGATGAATCGGGATATAATCCGAAAACAAGGGCTGAACATTTACAACTATCCTTCCCCCGAATTTCAGAACCCTTATACATTCATCAAAAATCTTAAAAAGTTTTTCAAAATAATTTTCCCAAGACATGGCATCTCGGTGATTTTCGTAATCTAAGCCGAAATTGTAAGGTGGTGAAGTAAAAATTAAATCTATACAGTTGTCGGGAAAAGCTTTTAAAATTTTCTCGCTATCCCCACATATAATTTTATTTTCAAACTCTTTTGGGAGATCATTATTTTTATTTTCAAAGTTGTGATTTAATGCATAAAAGTATTTCCCCCTTTCTCTCTCCTTTTCTTTTCGGGATTTAACTTTTCTTTCTTTATCATAATCAACATATACTCTTTGCCCACTTTTTAAACCGTAGCTTTTTATTGAGTCAATACCTTCAAGAATCTTCTCAAAAAGAGCTTTCCGCCTCTCGTTACCTTCTAAAATTAGTTCAGTTTTTTTAATAAACTCATCCAAATTAATCCGATTTAAATAAATTTCAATCCTATCTTCCCCCGCATTGATAAAAAAATCTTTCTTATCAAACAAATTTGAAATTTGCTTTAGAAAATTAATCTCATCTAAAGAAAGGTTATACGGGACTGATATCAATTTATATTTTTGCCCATTAAATTCAATCAATCTTCCCGCTCTTTGATTTTCAAAATCTTTTAACTTGCCCATTTTCTCAGCTTTCTTGCTATAATTTTAATTGCTCTTTCTAAACTTTCTCTCGTTAATGGTTTAAAATATTCTCTTTTGTGTATTGGTTTATCAACTTGTCTTTCTCCTTTAAGTAATGTAATTATTTCAATATCAACATCAAAATAGGAAAGCAAAGTATGAGTCTGGGGACTTCCAAAAACTTTTTCTTTCAACTCTGAATAATCACCACCCAATTGACTCTCAAGTTGGACAAGGACAAAATCTGCTTTTGGATATAAAGTTTTCAGTAAGTGGAAATCTACCAAAATACGCTTAAACATAGCATTTTCGGTATAAGATTTGCACTCCACAAACATCACTATGTTATCACTGATTGAAACAACGATATCTGGCTTGTATTCGTAGAAATAATCTTTTTTATTTTCAAGGATGTATCTTTTTAGTTCCTCATCGTTTAATCTTTCTATATACTCATTTCTTATTGGGATCTGAAACTTTTGACTAATAAATTGCAAATTTTTTGAGCTTTGATTCAAGATGTCTTCCCAGGCTATTTTTATAAGTTTTTTGGTTATTTCCTCAACCAATCTGCCCTTTTCTGCCCTAAGCACACCACCATAAGCTCTTTTCTTACTTAATTTCGCCTTTTTATCTACTCCCTTTATAACTCTATCGTAGTGCTTAATAATTCCATCAATTTTTTGAAATGTCATCACAAATCTACTAAAATTTTCAATAATCCGGACCAAAAGAGAAATAATAAACTGGCTTTGAAAATGAGCCCCAATTAAATCGCCATGCGATATCAAGACGCAGCAAAAGCCCAAACAGATAAATTCTAAAACCATATCCAGTTCCAATTAACAAATCCTTTGTCACAGTTCCAGTAAATGGATCTGGTTCATAAAATGCACGCCAAGATCTCCATGAATCCCAAGCCGAACCCATATCAAGGAATATGACACCCATTATATTTCTAAATGCAAGTGGCAAAGCCCCACCGATGAAATATCTTATCAACGGAAATCTGAACTCAAGGTTCATAAGAGCAAACTTTGAACCATTTTGCTCATTGTAAACATATCCACGCAATGGAACAATTGGTCCAGATATGGCTTCAAAGAAAAAGAAATCAGCTGTGTTCTCAATCGGTATGTAATCATTTTTAATAGCCCAATTTATCCATGCATCAACTCCACCGAGCATGAAACGCTGTTTATTTTTGCCGGTGCTTCCACCAGCCGTAAATCTAAAAGCAAAACTATAATCACTCCACAAACGGAAATACTTACGATAATCAAAAATCCCTGTTAAAAACTGAATGCTACTTGAGCCAAGCTTAGGGCTTGCGTAAAGCGAAATATAATATCTTTCACCATTTGATGGGAATATATATCTCCAAAGGGAATTGTCATGAACATAAGTAACCGATGGCATTAAAATGCTTGAGCGCTCACCTATCTCTGGAAAATCAATATATTCACCAACAACATTATAATATCCAAGCCCGAAATCAATCCTTCTAAATTTATCAATTGGATAAGACCCCATCAATGTCCCACCGTATAATCTATATCTATAATAAAGCGGATAATACTGATCGCCAACACCAAAAAATCTTGCTATGTGAAAAGCCTCAATTCCCCAATTGATTCTCTTCGGAAGGTAGAAATAAGCAAAGGCATAATCGCTATTTTTCAAATCAAACACAAGACTCGTGATCAAATAAATTTGATGATTCCCGAGCATATCGCTAAACATCATAAACGCCTCACCAAGAACACCATAAAAAGTGCTATAACTCGCATTTGTATAAATTAAATCTGGGGTGAAATTAACTTTATATCTGTAAACTTTATAACGACCAGATTCATCAATGTTATCTGGAGGGGTTAATGAGTCCAAACGAGTTTTAATTGACATTGCAAGGCTATCATGTCTGAATATGTCTGCGAAAATATAACTTCGTAAGTTAACTTTTATATCACTTCCATAAGGTTGAATTGATGTTGAATCAGAACCAGCTTTCGTGGTTTCTTGCTCCAACTTTTTAGCTTTTGCAAGTTCTCTTTCTTTTTCCTTCAAAAATTCAGTAACAAAAACAGTTGGCTCAAGCTCCTGCACATTCAGCTTCCTCTCAAATGGCTGACGCAAAAGGAAAATATCAAAACCACCATTGTAAAAAGATGAAAATGCAAGTTTTGAACCATCATATGTAATTGACAACTGATAAATTCCACTTAAAGAATTTGTCAAAGGTCTTTCAATTCCAGTTTCAAGATCTTTTTCATAAATATTGTTAATTCCATTTCTGTCCGAGATAAACAAAATCTTCTTTCCATCAGGGGAAACAACAGGTGATGTTTCATCCCAGTAATCCGTGTGCGTTATTCGCTTAATCTCACGGGTTTCAATATCAATGGAATAAATATCATATTGGTTTGGATCAAAATTATACATTCTAAAATCTTGCGGGATAAAATCTTTTGAAATGAAATCCTTCCTGTCGGAAGAGAAGTAAATCAATTTCCCATCATGCGACCAAACTGGATCAGCATCACTGAAAATATCATCTGTTAAATTAACAAGCGTTTTGTTTAAAAGATCATAAACATAAATATCTGATTGTCCATGTTTCAAACCAACGAAAGCAAGTTTTGTCCCATCCCTTGACCAATCAACAGAAAAAATGCCATCAAGATCAAATGTTATTTTCTGCTGTTTCTCTGTTTTAACATCAATTACGAAAATTGCATCACGCTCACCGCTCTTTACAGCAAGTGCTATTTTATTCCCATCCGGAGACCATGTTAGCCCAGGCGTTAGAAGATGAAGCTCCTCAAAATTTTTAGTTCTATTACCCTTTACAATCTTTTTTATGATTTTCCCGTCAATTGCGGACATGATGAAAACATCAAAATAGTCATCTCTATCGGAGATAAAAGCAATTTTATCACCCGTTGGAGAAATAGCAGGGCTTGTGTTATAAAAATGATTTCGCTTCGTATGATCTGTTAATCGTTTGGCGAATTCATCTGGGGCTTCCCTTTTTGCAAAGTCAGCCCAGTATAACTTCTTTTGTTCCCTCATCCATCTGTCGGAAAGTTCTTTTAAAGACATCCCAAGTGAGCTTCTTATCCCGGCTTCAACACTTCTCAAACCTCTAATCCTGTTTATAAGCTCACCAATCTTTTCATCACCGTATTTTCTTGAAATATACCAGAAAACAGATTGTCCGCCCCTGTAAGCGAAATAACCATCAAGATACTCTATCGGCGGAAGATAATCGCTCACAGCCGCATCACGCATGAACATATCAGAATTAACATCCCATCTTAAAGCGGAAAACTCTGGCAAACCCTCAACTATCCACATCGGGAGCTGAAGTTGAATGTTATTTATCAATGCAGATTGAAGTGAACCACCGTAAAACATATCGTTCATAACAGCATGAACAAGCTCATGATGTATAACATGACGAAATTGTCTATATGAACCTTCAAACGGGACGACAACTCTATTCTTGAAAAGCTCAGTCACCCCACCAATTCCCTCCTCAAGATACTCCATTACAACATTTGTCTGCTGAAAATCGTTATGCGAATTATAAACCACTATTGGAATGCGGTTTATTATCTCATACCTTAAAAGCTTGCTTATTTTAACATAAGCATCCTCAGCTACTTTTGCAGTGTATTCTGCAAGCTCATAACCGCCATCGGTGAAATAAATGTCAAAATGATCAGTTCGTATAAAATACCAAGCAAAATCCTTATACTGAACCTTGTTTTTCCCAAAAGGACCTTGCTGTGCAACTATCATTGAACTCAAGGTTAAAATAAAAACAAGGGAGATGAAAAAGCGTTTCATTTTAACACGCCTCCTGGTTTTTGATTTGTTCCTAAAAAGTTTAATCATTTTTCAAAAATTTTCGTTCCTGACTCAATTTACCATCAAAATTTGCAAAAATTCAAATTAAATTTCTTTTAGATTTTGACGGTGGATTTTTTGCTCAAGTTTAATATCAAATCTCACCTCAAAACAATCATCTTTTTTATCTTGAAAAGATTCCTCATGCGAAGCATGTAAAAATATACACCGCTTGGCATTTCACAGGAATTGAATCTAAATCTATGCCTTCCAGCGCCCACCTCTCCTAAATTAAAACTTTTTACAACACGACCAAGCATATCATAAATCAAAATCTGAACATCACCATTATAAGACAACTCAAACTCTATCTCCGTTTCCAAATTAAATGGATTGGGATAATTTTGATAAAGATCAAACCTAAAACTTTCATCCCTGTAATCCTCAAAGCCCGTAGCGAGATCAACACCGTAAATTTGCACCTCAACCTGTGATGAAGTTTCGGAGCACAACTTCACATATAATATCTTCTTGTCAAAGTTAAACCACGCCGAATTTAAACCCATGGAAAATCCCACAGAGTCA
Source organism: Candidatus Kryptobacter tengchongensis (assembly GCA_001485605.1). GTDB lineage: Bacteria > Bacteroidota > Ignavibacteria > Kryptoniales > Kryptoniaceae > Kryptonium > Kryptonium tengchongense. Next base: position 195,876 of record FAON01000012.1, on the reverse strand, counting down.
TCTTCAATTTTAATTCTGATCCCATTTACCGCAACAGAATCAAACCTATCAATGAGATTAAACCTCAAAATCCAGCATCTATTCTCAATCTGACCAGTAAATTTCCCCACAGCATTGCCGATTTGAAAATTGAGTCTATTTCCCTGCTTTCCGCATCTTAATTGAGTGATTGAAAATTCACCGTTTTCATATTTCATTGTCTCTCCATCATCTTCATACAACTCAAAATCCACATCGCCAGGATAAATTTCAACCCAAAGGGTATCATCTGGAGATTCATCAACATATTTTTTGACCTTTGCCATTGGAATTATTGATGGAACTTTAACAAATAAAGGTATTTGTTCAAGCGGTGTATCAACTTGGATTGTTCTCCCACCGTTATAAATTTCACCCGTCCAAAAATTAACCCACAAACACCCAGATGGCAAATAAACATCCTTTACCCTTTGACCAGAAACAAAAACAGGTGAGACAAGGATAAAATCTCCAAAGAGATATTCATAACTCAAATTATAAACATTCACATCGTTTGGGAATTCATATAGAACAGGTTTTATAAGCGTCTCACCATATCTCCATGTTTTGTAGGCATAAGTGTAGATATACGGTATTAAGCGATAGCGAAGTTCAATATATTTTCTGACTATTTTTTCAACTTCCTCACCAAAAGCCCATGGTTCAAGTGGTTGCTCATGTCCGTGAGGTCGCATAACTGGACAAAATGTCCCAAATTGAATCCATCTGATATACAATTCGCCTGTCGTTGTCCCGCCTGTAAATCCACCGATATCCGAATTATGATAAGGTATACCAGACATCACCATTCCGATCAACATCGGTATTTGAACTTTAAGCCCATTGAAACTTTTTTTCACATCCCCAGACCAAGTGATAACACCGAATCGTTGAATTCCAGCAAATCCTGACCTCGTCAAATTAAAAATTCTTTTTTCAGGAAAATCACGCCGATAACCATCATAAAGGGTTTTCGCCCACAGAAAATTGTAAATGTTGTGAATTTTTCTTGCATCGCCAAGGTGATGTCGTAAAAAGTTCGGGTGATTTTCTGGCTCCCCAAGGTCAGTCCAAAACCCAGACACACCTTCATTTAAAAGATTTTTATACTTCTCCCACCACCAAAATTGCGCTTGTGGATTTGTCAAATCAAGCAAAGATGAAGGAGTGGCCCAAAAATTTTGAAAAATGTAAGTCTTACCCGTTGAATCAAAAGCGAAAAATTTATTTTGTTCAGCAATTGGGTAATTAAAAGAAGAAAGATTTATATATGGTTCAGATATAACAATTGTTTTAACACCTTTCGCCTTAAAATCAGACATCATCTTAACAGGATCATGCCAATTATTTCTATCCCAAGTCATATTTCCCATCTTTCCCCAGCCAAACCAATAAAGGTCAATAATTATCCCATCAAGCGGGATATTTTTTTGCGTAAATGTATTAACAATGCTTTCGGCTTCAAATTGATTCCTGTAGCCAAATTTACTCTGTAAAAATCCAAAAGCCCATTTCGGCGGAATAGGTGGAAATCCTGTAAGCCAAAAATACTTCTTGAGAATCTCTTTCATTGAAGATGCATAAATAAAGTAATAACTCATCTGCCCATCCTCTATTTTATAATACCACACAGATTGAATTGAGCTCCCAAAATCAAAGTAACCCGGAAATGTTATGTCAAAATATAAACCGTAATTGTAATTTGATTGAACAAACGGAACATTTACCTGCATCGTTTTCAAAGGAGTTTCGTATCCACCGATATGTTGATTATATGTGCTGAACGCATATCCCTTTCTATCAATATCAATCCCCTTCTGACCAAGTCCATAAAAATGTTCATCAGGTTGAATTTCAAAAAAGACATATTTCTCCTTACCACTATACCCGAATCCTCCCAAATTTCTTTCTTTAAGTAAAAGTTTTCCTCTCATGTTGTAATAGTAAATCCTTAATGGAAACTTATCAATGCGAATTGAAATTGAATCTGTCTTGATGAAAAACTTTTCCCCATCATCACTTATTTCCCATTTCACAACATCAGGAGATTGAACTACTACAAAACTTGTGTCCTCAACGACATTGCTTGAACCCTCAAAGAAAATAACTTTTACTATATCGCTTCTAACAAATTTAAACTCAACCGCACATGTCCCCGCATAAAACCTGACCCCATTATCTGTCATAATGTGCCTTGTATAGTTCCCGACAAAATTTATCTGACCGAGGGCAATCACGGGGAAAAGCAGGTTTAGAATAAATCTTCCTATTGACATCTTCATAGTAAATTTTATTTGCAACGCGCTTACTATTTTGCGAATCTATCCGATTTAATTTAAATTAATTCAAAAGCGAAAAACAAAATAACAACCGATGAAGAAACAAAAAGCGGAAATCAAAGTTCAAAAGCTGAACTTTGGTAAAATCATATCCGCCATATCATTTATTTATTTTATTGGTGTTTTGAGTTTTTCGGTTGGCTATAGAAAGGTTGGGAATTATGATATAGAAACTGATTTCTTCTGGGATTATGCAATTGAGGCACGGAATATCTTAAAAGGTATAGTAAATGTCGGTGAATTTAGAGGTCCAGGATATCCTGCAGTTGTCGCCATGATCTCGCTTTTCACAGGTGATTCATTTACATCAGGGCTTATCATTTCCGCCATCTCTTCATCTCTTGTTATTCTTATAACTTTTAAAACGCTGAAAAAAATTTTTGATGATAAAATTGCTTTCGCAGTTTCACTTACCTTAATTTTAAACCCGACTTTTTTAAGATACTCCTATGTTTGTGGGACAGATATGTTTTTCAACTTTCTCGTTTCATCTGCCGTGTTTTTTGCCATCATCGGGGTTTCAAAAAATAAAAATACATTGCTTTTTCTTTCAGGTCTTGCCGGGGGCTATGCGTATCTGACAAGGTATAATGGAATTTCTCTTCTTGTTGGTCTGCCATTAATGATTTTGATTCTAAATTACAAAAACTTGAAGAATGGAATTTTGAGGTCAATTTTTGCTCTTTCAGGATACCTTGCCTTTCTTCTCCCTTGGTCAATCTACTCTTATATAAAACGTGGTGAATTCTTCTATAACCGAAATTATCTTAACATTGCTTATGAAATGTACGCAAAGGGGAAAATCCCCTGGGATAATTTTTGGTTTGAAGCATCAAAAGAATATAAATCTTTCGTTGATGTTTTCTTGCGTGACCCAGCCCTTTTCATTGAAAAAGCTTTTTTAAATTTAATTGACCATTTTTGGCGTGATTTAACACAACTTTGTGGATGGCAATTTACAATTTTGTTCATACTTGGCTTGATTTTAATGATAAACCGTAAAATTGACAATATAAAAATTGCTTACTTTGTCCAGAGCTTAACATTTTTTCTTGTCCTTGTCTTTGTGTTTTATAGCGAAAGGTTTTCAATGTACCTTCTACCAACCTACCTTTCAATCTGTTATTACATCATCAGCTGGGAGAAAATAGAACGCACAAAATTTGGGTGGTTAATTATTCTCACAGTTCTTAACCTCATCTCTCTCCCTAAAATTTCTCAGATGATAAAAAGAGATATTGATAATCAGCCGTTTGATATACTTTATGTAAGAGAACAGTTCAAAGCAAAATTTGGAGATTCAGAGAGAGGTAAAATAATAGTTGCAAGAAAACCTAACATTGCTTATTACCTAAATATGGAATTCAAACCTTTCCCACTTGTGAATAATTATGATGAGCTTTATGCCGAGTTAGTAAAGTTAAACGCATCATATCTCTATTACAGTTGGATTGAATATTATTTCCGCCGAAATTTTGAATCCCTTTTTAATTACACTTCCCCACCACCTTTCCTTGAAACTGTTGCGGTTTCGGAAAATCCACCTGCTGTTTTATATAAAGTAAAAAGGTGAAGTCATTTCTCTTCCTCGGATTTACGAACCGGAGGAATTAATGAAGACGGAAAACATCTGCGACGGTATTCAATTATTTTTTCAACAACTTCATCAACACTTTCTTTTACCATAATTTTTTTTCCGGTTGTCAAAGCTATAATTGTGTCAGGGGAAGCCTCAAGATATTCAATCAATTCAGCATTAACGACGATTTCTTGACCGTTTAACCTTGTTACTTTAATCATAATTGATCTTTAAATTTGCTTTTAACAAAAACCCCGCCACAAAGGGCGGGGATTAGATTTAACGCTTCAAATTTACTATTTCCTGCAAAAATTCATCACTTGCAGTTATTATCCGAGCGTTTGCCTGAAAACCACGCTGCGCGATTATCATACGTGTGAACTCCTCAGCAAGGTCAACATTTGATTGCTCAAGAACTCCCGACATTACTTTTGACTGAATAGCCGACCCAGGCTCATCAATTATCGGTGCTCCAGAATTCGCAGAAATATCAAACATGTTATCCCCAACTCTTACCAATCCACTTGGATTGTTAAATGTTGCAATAAGAATTTGCGCAAGAACGCGAACAGTTCCATTTGAAAATACACCTAAAATTTTGCCATCTTCACTCACAGAAATTGTATTCAAAAACCCAAGCCCATATCCATCCTGATCAGCAATCAAGCTTGAGGTTCCCTCCATTTGTGTTATTCCAGCGAATTCGCCAATTTTCCCCGGGTCAATCACTATTTCAAGCGTTTTTGCTGAATTATCACCGGGATCAATCTTTAAAGTTGAACTCCCATCATCAAAGAAGAAACTTCTTATTGAGCCGTCCTGATTAAAAACAATTTTACCACTTCCACCAGCAATTATGACTTCTTTCCCAGCAACTGAAGCTGTCCAGGACCATTGATTTGGCACTGTCGCGTCCTTTACAAATTTTAAAGTTATGTTATGCCTATTACCAAGAGAATCATAAACTGTCACAGTAGTTGATACCTCAACATCTTCAGCTTTTTGAACTTCAAGCCAGTTGCCAGGTTTGTTTTCAAAAATTGAGTTGAATCTATCTCTGCCAGAGGCAGATATGTTAAGTTCCGTGATTTCATACGCTTTTCCACCATCTGCATTTATTACAAGAGATCCTGTATCTGGATCAATTTCAACTCCTTTGGGATTGCCTATTCTAAAAGCGTTTTTCACCGCATCAGCAAAATCTTTATACTTTGATGTTGCGTTAACGGAAAAATTAACAGTTGAAATTGCTTTACCGCCAACTTTACCATCAATTGTAATTGTATCACCTGCGACAAGCCCAAGGTCATTTCCCTGAGCATCTCTTAAATTAATTAAGAGGTCATCCGCTCTCGCAACATGCGAAAATTTATCCGAAAGTTTATTTGAATTTGAAGAATAGTTTCCATTTAACCCCGAAAGAGCTGATTCAAAATTGCGATTGTTACTTGATATCAAAACGGTTTGATCAACACTTGATGTTAAAACTACTCTACCTTGTGAATCAATTGAGGCAAACAATGAACCTGCGAAATCGTTGTTAATTTCTTTAATTAAATCGTTTAAGGTATGAAAGTTACCGTCCCCAACTCCACCATCTTTGCTAACATAAGTATAAGTTTTAACTTTCGTTCCATCTTGAACCGTCACAGTTGTTGAGCCAGATATCATCCCGGTTATCATTGTGTTTGCACTCCCAGTTGCAAGGAGATCGTTTACATCTGAATTTCCATCTTCAACTGCATAAAGCCGTGCGCTACGAAGTATATTACCTTTTGGAACACCACCAGCGTTAAGATTGCCCGTAAGTTTTATAACAGATGTTGCTTTTGCAGGAGATTTTTGACCGAAGGGAATTTTTATATCTTCAAGTTTTGCCCCCGGTGGGACAAGCCCCGATGCATCAGCCATTTTACCTTGAACTATCGCACCAGTTGCTGAATCAACTAAATTACCATTCGCATCAAATCTAAAAGAGCCAGCTCTTGTGAAATAATTTTTCCCTCCTTTTTTAACAATGAAAAAACCATTCCCTTGAATTGCAAGATCTGTCACCTGACCCGTTGTCTCAAGATTCCCCTGCGTGAAAATCGTGTCAATTGAACTTATATTCATACCGAGCCCAACTTGAATCGGATTTGTTCCGCCCGATTCCCCAGAGGGTTGAGTAGCCCCGCGAAGTATCTGCGCAAATGTCTCACTAAATGAAACACGAGCCGATTTGAATCCAATTGTGTTGATATTTGAAATGTTGTTGCCGATTACATCCATCATAACTTGATGATTTCTTAGCCCTGAAACACCTGAAAACAGCGACCTTAGGAATGACATTTCTAATTACCTCCTTTAATTTTTTTATTTTTGTTTTTAGATCTCGCTTCAGTCGTTCAGCGAGATTGCGGGGCCCCCTCAATTGAGGTCCAGCCCCTTTAAATTATCACAGCTCCATCAATATTTGTGAAAACATGTTCTCGCATGCTCTCGCCATCAACCACAGTTATAACCGTTTTGTTTTTAACATTGACGATAAACGCAATATCCCTTAACAAAATCAAAACATCTTTTGCATTTTTTTGCTCCGCCCGAACCACAGCATCGTTCAAAAGCTTCATTTCTTCATCGCTTAACTTGACATCCCTTTCCTCCATCCTTTTCAAAGCATGATTTGAAAACTTTACCCTCTCAATCTCACCCTTTAAAATTTCATCAAACCTTGAACCAAAATCAGGAATCTTTATCCCCGAAGATTCCTTTCTCAGGGTTTCAACTCCACCAGCAGGAACAAACGGGACTTTTACACCATTTACCTCAATTGACATTTCCCCTTTCGTCTTTTATTTCAATTATGTCAGCAATCCCGAACTCAACCCCTCCGATTAAAATCACCGCTCCATCTGGCTTATATCTTACCCCTTCAACTGTTCCGCTGATGTAAACATTCACAACCACGGGTTTCCCATTCTCATCAAAAGCCTCAACCTTGACCGTGTAATTTCCATCTCTCAAACGATCCCCACGCTCGTCTTTTCCATCCCATTTGAAATCATATCTTCCACTTTTTCTCTCGCCAACTTTAAACGATCTAACCAAATTTCCAGCGGAATCAAAAATTTTAATCTCAACTGAACTTGCATCGCCTTTTAACTCGTATCCAAATTCAATATCATTCCCCGCCTCAAGTTTCAAAACATCTCCATAAACTACAACCTTTTTACCGATTAAGTTTGAAATCAAAGCATTCGTAATTGAACGATTCGTCGCATAACTTGCATCAATGCTTTTCAAAAGATTTGAATTGATGTTATAAAGTTGCTCAACAGAACTAAACTGCGCAAGCTGAGAAGCAAATTCTGCACTTTGAATAGGATTCAACGGATCTTGATAATTCAACTGCGCTATCAAAAGCTTCAAGAAATCGTCTTTCCCAAGAATTACCTTATCGGGATTTTGAACACTGCTTCCCGATGATGGAATGTTTTTAAAATTCTGAATTGAATTGATATTTTCCACAGCTCCCACCTCCTTTAAATTATTGCCTCTATTAAACTACCACCGTAAATTTTAACTGTCTCAAAAGAGTCAAAAACCTTCCTTTTACTTGTTGCTTTCCTTAAAAATTGCTCACGCTCTGAGTTTGAGAAATTATAATTACTATCAAAGTTTTCAGCCACAAGCAATACATCAATCTTTTCTGGTTTCACATTGCTTGACTCAAGCGTTGCCCTCAAACTATCAAACCTTGACTCAATCATCTGCTTTGTCTCGTAATTTTTAACCTCAAACAAAATTCTTACGCCACCTTCACCTTGCGAAATTTTAACCACTATCTCCCCAATCTCTTTTGGTTTAACCTTCAAAACAACCTCCCCTCGTTCAAGATCCTTGCTTTTCAAAATAAAACTTTTAACAAATTCTGGGATATCTTGAGCCTTTATGTGAAAAACTGGTCTCTCTACGCCTATTCTCTCATCTAAATCTTTGATATCAACATCAACAAAATTTCTCGTATTAATTTTTTCAAGCATCCTTTCAAACTTGGAATCCTCTAAATAATTCCCTTTGAAATTGCGCCGAAATTCAAAATTATTATTCATCTGCTCGCTTTTATAAACAGCCGAAACCCGAGATTCCATTGTTGCGCTAATTCCCTCGTTATCTTTCACATTTTCACCTTGAGATTGATGCCTCATCAATTTCGGAGTGAATTTCTCTTCACTTATTTTAAATTCAAAACTTAAACCTTTATCAAGCCTATCTTCAAAAATTTCCTTTTCAAACATCATCACCTGTTCGCTACCCATTGACCCTGTAACTTGAAAATTGCATTTACTTTTTTCATCTACATTCTGACTATTTATCTTAACTTTTCTCAATTTCGTAATATCAAACTTGATCAGAGGCACAGATTCATAAGCACAGTTTATCTGCCCGTTCCCCTGATAGTTCAAGGCACTGTTTCCTGCTTTTTGAGTTTTGCTATCCGACATCTCAACAACATTATGATTTCCGCTATCATCACGCCTGTTTACCAATTCTGAAACTTGAGAAATTTTATTTTGCTCAACTGTTAATTGAACTATTTTTGCAATTTTAAAATCGGCAATTTGCTTGGCTTGATGATTCTGAGTTTCGGTTTGTGTTAATTCTTTAAATTCTGAGGCGCAACTCACTGCCTGCTTTAACTCCACAACTTGAATACAAGAATCTCCACCGCTCTCAGCTGATTTTTCGTTTATGAGATGTAAGCTCGCTTCACTTCTCTCAGCGCTTGCAAAAAGCTGAATTAAAAGAAGTCCTAAAATATCACCAAAATTTTCCGCAATTTCGTTACGGGATTTAGAACCTCCCTCAACTTGAACTGAGGCGAAATTGTTTAATATGTTGTTTAAAATTAAGTTCATTTCCCGTTAAGTTTTGAAAGTTTAACTGCCTTTTTCGTGTTAAGTTCGGAAAGTATCTTCGCAGCTTGACGTCTTTGCATATTTAAAATGATAGCAAGCGCCTCATCTTCAGACATATTTTCAAGAATCCTTGCAGCTGTTTCTGGCTCCATTGCCTCATAAATTTTCGCTAAAGATTTAACTTTTTCACTCTGTTGACTTGAAGCCTGCTTTTGCAACTTTTCAATAAGAAAATCTTTTCTCTTCATCTCAATTTCAAGGTTACGGATCATACTGATAAGCACATTAACGCTATCTTTATACCTCCCCAATTCTGCAAGCGTCTTGTTATGCAAATTTTTTAAACTATCAAGTTTATATGCTTCAACATATTCAAACCCAATTGAGCTTGTATCTTCCCATACAATTCCAAGCGAATCATTTTTAACTTTGATAGAATCAATCATCGCCGAAACAGGGGCTGAACTTGGGATCGGTCTGAAAAGTTCGGGATGAAGTTTTGAAAGAACATACATACCCTCAAAAATCGTCACAAAAGAAAAAGTGAAACCAAGTATGTAACCAAAAATTGACTTTCCCATATATTACCTGTTCAATGTTGCTCTGTGTGAAATTGAGTCAAGAAGTGATTGTTCTTTCTTTTGATAATCCTTTAAAATTTGCTCGTTAAACTTTTGTTTTAATTTTTCAATCATTCGTTTGTTTTGATTCGTTTTCACCAAGATATCACGCTTTTTCTCTTCTTCTTTGGAAATTTTTTCAAGCATATCCTTTTGCCTTTCAACTTGAACAGCGATTGCATTTAAATAGGCATATTGAATTTGAAGATCAACCGCCTTGATTTTTTCTTCAACCTCCATATTTTCCATTTGTCGTATTTTCTCCGTTTTAAGGTCTTCTAATAATTTTTCGGCATTTTCACGAATTACTTTAATCTCCGAAAGTTCCTTTTTGTATTTTTTTTCCTGTATTTGACGAACCTTTAGAACGGGGTCAAGTTTGAAACGAGCCATTTTCACCTCAGATTAATTTTGCAAGTTCAATTAAACGAGCAACCGAATCTTCAAACTCTGCTTTTTCCTTTATATCCTGTTTTAAAAACTCCCTTATTTTTTCAATCATTTGCAACGCTTTATCAATTTTTGGATTGCTACCTTTAGCATAGGCTCCAATGTTTATCAAATCTTCCGCTTCTCTATAAGTTGCAAGTATATCTATTATTTTCTCAGCTGATTTTTTATGTTCGGGGCTCACTATATCTGGCATAAGTCTGCTTATACTTTCAAGTGGTTCAATTGCAGGATAGTGTCCCATATTTGCAAGTTTTCTTGAAAGGACAATGTGACCATCAAGTATAGACCTTGCTGAATCAGCAATTGGCTCATTAAGGTCGTCACCTTCAACGAGAACTGTATAAAGCGCTGTGATGCTTCCCTTTGAAGAGGTTCCAGCACGTTCAACAAGCCTTGGAAGCAAAGCAAACACTGAGGGAGTATAACCTTTCGTTGTTGGTGGCTCACCAATTGCAAGCCCGACCTCACGCTGAGCCATCGCAACACGAGTTAAAGAGTCCATCATAAACATAACATCAAAACCTTGATCCCTGAAATACTCCGCAACTGTTGTTGCAACAAGCGACGCTTTAACCCTTATAAGCGGTGGCTTATCACTTGTTGCAACTACGACAACACTTTTTGAGAGCCCAAACTCTCCAAGTTCTTTTTCAATAAAATCTCTCACCTCCCTGCCTCGTTCCCCAATCAAAGCAATCACATTAACATCAGCATTTGTATGTCTTGCGATCATGCCCATAAGTGTGCTTTTACCCACACCACTGCCAGCGAAAATCCCAATTCTTTGCCCTTTCCCACAAGTAAGAAGTGCATCAATAGCTCTTACCCCAGTTGCTATTGGCTGATTTATCCTTTTCCTTTCAAGAGGTTCTGGCGGTTGATTATAAATTGACCTTATTTCATCAGCCTCAATCCATCCCTTTCCATCAATCGGACGACCAAGCCCATCTATAACCCTACCAAGAAGATTCCTTCCAACTGGAATTGAAAATGCTTTTCCAGTTGCAACAATTTCACTACCAGGGCTTATCTTATTTATATCACCAAGAGCCATTGAAAGAACACGATTATTTTTAAACCCAACTACTTCGGTAAAACAAATTGCCTCATCATTTCTGGATCTTATAATACATACCTCACCAAGTGAAGCAGACGGACCAACTGATTCAATTACAAGTCCAATGACTTGCGTTACCCTCCCATTGACTTTGACCATATCAAGATGTTCAATCTTATCAAAGTATTTTCTCATTCTAAATTCAAGACCTATCATTATCTGATGCCCTCAATGAGTGAATTTTCAATTAATGAAAATTGTGTTGAAATTCTTGCATCAACATTTCCAAGCTCACTTTCAATTATACAGCCTCCCCTTTCAATTCCTGGATCTGCTTCAATGATGACTTCGCTTGCTGAGCCAAGCATTTGCAAAAGTTCTGGTTTTGACTCCCTTATAAGTTTTTCATCATCAGGGTTTATTCTCAACTTAATCTTCTCAATTCCGATAACTCTCTTAATTGCTTCTTTCACCTGATTTAAAATAAAATCATCATTTTTCTCAATCTCACGCTTAACTATTTTTTCGGCAATTTTTATAGCAAGTGAGACAACGAATATCTCAACTTTTGTCTCAAACGATTCAACCTCGTTATAAAAACTTTTTAAAAGCTGCTCAAAAAGAGCAATATGTTCATTTAATTCGTTATTCATCTTCTCCCTTAAAATTCTTTCCGCATCCCTAAACCCCCTTTGATATGCTTCCCTTACCTTCAGCTCATATTCATCCTTTACTTGTGCTATTATTGTTTCAACATCAACTTCATTTCCCTTTTCAGCCGAATTTTGTGCATAATCGCTTAACGATTCAACCACCGATTCATCTTTTGCGTCAGCATCCGATAAATTCTTAAAATCCAAATCATCAATCTTCAATTCCTCAAATAGAAACCTTTCCTTCCACAATTGATTTTTTATTACCTTTTTAGTAAACAATGTCTTCTTCACCTCCTCTTCCTGCAATTACAATCTCTTGATTTTCCTCAAGCCGTTTTATAATCTCAACAATTCTCATCTGCGCTGCTTCAACCTCACGCAATCGCACAGGTCCCATATACTGAATTTCCTCCTGCAACATAGCAGCTGCCCTTTCTGACATATTCTTGAAAATCTTCTCCTTGATTTTTTGATCAGCACCTTTCAAAGCAAGGGCAAGATCTTTTTTGTCAACCTCTCGCAAGATTCTTTGTATGCTTCTATCGTCAATGTAAATTATATCTTCAAACAGGAACATCAATCTCTTGATCTCGTTTGCAAGGTCCGGGTCCTGCTCCTCAATCCTTTGCAAAAGTTCTCTCGCCTCCTGTGAACCAATCTTATTAAGAATTGACGCCACTGTTCTTGCTCCACCCGTTGCGCTGACTTCTTGACTTAAAGATGCCTCAGCCATCATATCAACAACATTCTCAAGCTCCGTTAAAATCGTTGGGGAAATTTTGCCAAGCTTCGCAATCCTATATACCACCTCAACTCTTAAATCCTCAGGAAATTGATTTATAACCTTTGCGGTTTGCTCAAGCGGGAGATGTGATAAAATCAACGCTATTGTTTGAGGATGCTCCTTCTGCAAAAAATTTGCAAGTTGTGTCGCATCCGCTTTTTTCAAAACAGAAAATCCTTTTATCTGCGTCATACCATGAACTTTCTCAACTATTTCAGAAGCTTTTTGTGGACCAAGCGATTTCTCAAGCAATGTTTTAGCATATTCAAAACCACCAACGATTATATATTCTTGAGCCTTCATCATTTGAAAAAATTCTTCAATTACAGCCTGAACAACGGATGAAGAAACTCCATCAAGCGATGAAATTTCTATTGCAAGCTGTTCCATTTCCTGGGGCTCAAGATGCCGAAAAACCTTTGAAGCAGTTTCAACATCAAGCGCAAGAAGCAAAATAGCCGCCTTTTGCTTACCCGTAAGATTTTCGTATTTTAAGTTTAACGCCTTTGCCATTTCGCTTTTTCCTCCTCAAGCAACCAAACTTTGATTAATCTTGTCGCCTGCTCCGAATTTTCACGAATATATTCCATCACTTTTTCTTTAATCTGCTCCCTCTTCATCCTCTCAAATTCAATCTCCTCCTCCGCTGGCTCAACTGCTTCAATTGTAACCGTCTCAGGTTCTTTGAGCGTCGGTTGAGGCTGAACCTGTGGAAATTCCTTAACTTCAACAGTTGGAATTTCCCTTTTAACCTTCAATCTACCAAGAAGAGAGAAAATCACTACGATTGAACCAAGTATAGCAAATCCAATCACAATTTTCTCAACAAGATCACGCCAATTCTCCCTCTTGTCCTCCCTTCGCACAAATTCCACTCCCTCACCTGCTGGTTCAAAGGGAATGCTCACAACTGAAATCTGATCATTTCTATCAGGATTAAAACCAACAGCGTTTTTAACTATCTCTGTCAACTTTTGGATTTGTTCCTCATCACGTGGGATATATTCAACCTTCTTAACCCCATCAACTTCACTCACTTTATAAGTTCCATTTACGAGAACAGCAACAGAAAGTCTTTTTATATTTCCAACGCTTTCAACTATTCTTTGAAGTGTTCTATTAACCTCATAATTTGTTATCGTATTTGTCCTCTGAGAATTTGTGCTGGCAAACGACGAATCAACTGAACTACTTCTTTCTTGAGTTGTCTGCTCACTCCGAACGACAGTTTTATCTGGATCATATTCTTCAATTGTTTTCTCAACCTGCGTAAAATTCAGCTCCACATCAACCCTTACAATTGAATTTCCCTGACCAAGAACACCATCAAGCAAACTTTGAACCTTATCAGCAAGATACTGCTCAACGCTTCTCTTTAGCTCATATTGTTTACCGCTCACCTTTGCAAGCGGATCAGATTCCGAATTATCCGATAAAAGTCTCCCTCTGGAATCAAGTATAGTGACATTTTTCGGGTCAAGACCTTCAACGCTATTTGCAACAAGATAGGCGATACTTTGGACATTTTCACGCGTTATCCTCGTCCCTTGCTTTAGCTTAAGTATAACTGAAGCTGTTGGTTCTTTTTGGTCTTCTTTAAAAAGAGTTTTCTCAGGCATAACGATATGAACTCTTACTGCTTCAACACCCTCAATTTGTAAAATCGTTCTGGCAAGCTCCCCTTCAAGTGCTCGTTTATAATTTATCTTCTGAACAAAATCCGAAACGCCGATGTTGTTTTTGTCAAAAATCTCATACCCAACAATACTTGAATTAGGTAACCCTTCACCGGCAAACTGAAGTCGTAACTCATAAACATTTTGCCTTGGGACAAGTACCGTCCGCCCGTTATCCTCCAGTTTATACTCAATTTTTCTCTCCTTTAACCTTTCAATTATTTTACTTGCATCCCGCGCCTCAAGATTTGAAAACAAAACACCATATTCAGGCTCACGAACCCACGAGATCAAAAATGCAAAAACAACAATTGAAGCAATCGCAACCCCGATGAGTAAAACTTTCCTCGCAAGTGATAATTTGTCCCAAAACTCTTTCAACTGAGAAATTGTACTCATTAAACTCTATGAATTTTTTTAAACCTGTAAACGCATCAGCTCTTTATATGCCTCAAGCATCTTATTCCTAACTTCCATTAAAAGTTCAAAACTTGTCTTCGCCTTTTCAACAGCAATCATAACATCGTGAATATCACTTATCTCTCCCGTTATTGCTTTCTCTATCGCTTCACCCGCTTCGTTTTGAAGTTGATTTACATCTTTGATAAACTCCTTTAAAACATTTTGAAAACTTTCAACGCTCTCTTTTGCTCTCCATTTTATATCAGAATTTGAAGCTTCAACCGAATCAATCAAATTAATGGGCTTCAACATAATTCACACCTTTTTGTTAATTATCTTACCTGCTTCAAAAATAGAACTGTCACGCAAATCATAACGATAATATTCCCTTATCCTTTCAACATCATCTGGGAAAAGTTTCTCAAAAAATTCAATCTCTTCCTTACTCAAAACTTCAACAGATCTGGAAATTTTCAACTTCTGAAAATTAAAATGATGAAAATAACTATTTACACCATCAACTTTCATGCTCATATCTCCATTGCGTCTTTTGCCATATTTTTTGAAGCATTGAAAGCAGTCACATTCGCTTCATAAGAACGTGTTGCCGAAATCATATCAACCATCTCAACGATGATGTTAACATTAGGCATATGAACATAACCATTCTCATCGGCATCAGGATGTTCTGGATTGTAAACGAGCCGTTCAGGGGAATTATCCTCAACTATTTCCGTCACCACTCCTCTTATGGTGTTCTCATCTTGCGTAAATTCAAACAAATCAGAAGAAAAATGGTTTTCATTCGTCGTCTTAAGACCTATCGTTTCATTTTTCAAAACAGATGTAAAACTTTGCGCAGGGAAAGACCTCATCACCACAACCTTCCTCCTGTAAGGAGTTCCATTCTCAGTTCTTGTTGTTTCAACATTTGCAATATTTTCAGCGATAACGGTCATCCTTTTCCTTTGAGCACTCAACCCCATTGCACTTATGTTAAAAGATGCAAATAACCTTTCAATCTTCATACGCCCCCTCCTTTTATGCTTTTTTGAATTCCCCTGAACGACTCAGCAATTAATCTGGAAGCAAGCCTATATCTTATTTGATTCTTCGCAAGCTCAACCATCTCTTGATCAATATCAACATCATTCACACCACTTGCAAGTGGATCTGGGTTATAATCTGAACTTTGCCGTGCAATTTCTGGTTGAACATCATTAATATCTTTTGCACCAATTGCAATGTGTTTCTCATTTGTCCTCATTCCCTTTATAAATTCCCCACCCAAATTCCTTTGAAGCTCATCTTCAAATTTAACATCAACCCGCCGGTATCCAATTGTCGTTATATTTGCTATATTTGATGCAATCGCCCTTTGTCTTAACGAATACGCATCAAGAGCTTTTTCAAGAAGCGGAATTTTCGTCCTGTTGAAAAGAAAAATTTTTAACATTTTCACATCCTCAATTTATTGAGCATAAAGTTCAAAGTGAATTTCATCGTCTTCAAAATCGCACTCAACATTTGCTCCACCCTTCCTTACAATCGCAAAAATTGAAACCAAAACCCCAATAATCCCAAAAATTAAAATCAACTTTTTCATCGCTCCATCCGAAATTTTTTACTTCACAAAAATTTAAATGCAAAATAAATGCCACTCCCAAAACTTTATATTTTGCAAAAATTAAACTCCCCACAACTGACCCAATTGAAGAATATTGGGCAGATGTTGAACAATATTAGGCAACAATTTTGTTAAAAATTTTGAAATTTGATAAATTTTCTCGGTAGGACAAACTCAGAAAAATGAAAATGCTAAATAAAACACCCATATCGCTCAAAGGCTTAACCTTACCTGAACTTGAAAATTTTGTGCTTGATATGGGATGGGAAAAGTTCCGTGCAAAGCAAATTTTTAAATGGATTTATAACAAGCAAGTTGATGATTTCGCCCAGATGACGGACATCCCAAAACACTACAGAGAGGAATTATCCCAAATTGCGCAAATAAATGAACTAAAACTTTTAACCTTTGAAAAATCAAATTGTGATGGAACAATAAAATTTCTATTTGAACTAAAAGATGGTGAGAAAATTGAAAGCGTTTTAATCCCAGATGAATCACGCCTCACGTTATGTATTTCAACTCAAGTTGGATGCCCGATTGATTGCAAATTCTGCGCAACCGGGGCAATGGGCTTTAAAAGAAACTTAACCGCTGGCGAAATAATTGACCAAGTAATACAGGCACAAAAATATTCCGAACGAAGAATAACAAATATCGTTTTTATGGGAATGGGCGAACCTCTGCTAAACTTAAAAAACCTCATCAAGGCAATTGATATAATAACAAGCGATAATGGAATAAGAATTGGGGCAAGAAAAATAACTGTCTCAACCGTTGGAATCCCGGATAAAATAAAAGAACTTGCCGACGCCGGAAGGAAGGTCAAAATCGCCCTATCTCTTCATACACTTGATGAAAATTTACGCTCAAAACTTATCCCAATCGCAAGCAGATACCCAATTTCATCTTTGCTTGAGGCATTGAGATATTACTACAAAAAAGTTGGCTTAAGAATCACATACGAATACATCGTGTTTGACGGCTTAAACGATAGAGATGAAGATGTCAAAAATCTTGTAGAACTTGCTAAAATGATCCCATGTAAGATAAATTTGCTAAAATTTCATCCTGTTGACTTTATAAGAAAAGACCCAATTTTAAAAATTTTAAAACCATCAAGGAGGCTTGAAGAATTTGCACAAAAACTTCGCGAAAATAATCTTACTGTCTTCGTTAGAAGCAACGCAGGCGAAGACATAAAAGCAGCATGCGGACAACTGGCAATTTTAAATCAATAAAAAAGGAGAACTTTTCATGAGGCTGATACTTTTTGGACCACCTGGAGTTGGTAAGGGAACACAAGCCCAAATTCTATCTCAAAAGTTAAATATCCCTCACATCTCCACAGGAGATATGCTAAGGGAAGCGGTAAAAAATCAAACAGAACTTGGCTTGAAAGCTAAATCCTATATGGACAGAGGCGAGCTCGTCCCAGATGATGTTATGATCGGAATAATAAAGGAAGTTCTATCCTCCGAAAAATGCAAAAATGGATTTATCCTTGATGGTTTTCCGAGAACACTTCCACAAGCCAAAGCACTTGATGAAATTTTTGAAGAACTCAAAATAAAGCTTGACTATGTAATAAGTTTAGAAGTTAACGACGAAGAAATAATAAAACGCCTCACAAATCGCCGCGTTTGCAGAAACTGTGGTGCAGTTTATAACCTCCTGATTGACAAAATACCCGAAGATAATAAATGTCCCAGATGCGGTGGAGAACTATATCAAAGAAATGACGACAACCCTGATGTAATTAAAAATAGATTAAAGGTCTACAGGGAATCAACGCAAATCGTCCTTGATTACTACGCGAAAAAAGGAATTCTGAAATCAATAAATGGAATTGGGGAAATAAACACCATAGCCCAAAAAATTTTTGAAAGCATCGGGATAAAAGGATAAATAATAAAGATAAATAAAACCATGAGTCTATCAGAATTTGAAGCCTTAAGGGAAAAATATGAAAAGTTAAAGCAAAACTTTGATATTTTAACCCGGATTACAGAAAACATGGTCAGCACACTTGAACTTGAGGAATTGCTCCAGACCCTGCTGACCCGATTAATTGAGGTAATTAAAGCCGACGGAGGAGCAATAGCGATACTTGAAGATGGCGAGCTCTTGATAAAAACAGTTGCTGGAATAAAACAACTACAGGGTTATAGTTGCAAACAACGGTGCAGAAGGTTTAATTAAATATGCTCAGAACAAAAACGACATTAAACTTTTAATAGTTGATCTCGGAATGCCAATAATGGATGGCGCAGAAATGATAAAAACTATCAAGAAAATAGACCCCCTTGTAAAGATCATAGCAACGAGTGGTCTTGAAAGCCCATCAAATTTGTTAGAGGTATCGCTCCAAAACATCTCAGGGTTTATCCAAAAACCGTATACCGCTATAACACTTCTCAAAGAAGTCGCAAAAGTTTTAAAATCATAATTGAAAACCTGAGCCCCAAAGCCACAAGGCAACCTTTTACTAATTTCTCACCAAGACGATGTTAATAAGCGGATAACCATTTAAAGCATTTTTCCAATTTTTCAGACCTATCATCTAACTCCCCCTTGCGTTTGCCAAAAATTTTGCTTATAAATAATTAGGCATAGGCTTTTATGTGTGTGGATAACTTGTGAATAACTAAAAATTTTTGTTCAATAAAAATTTTACCAAAAGGTCGCTTAACTGTCCCTATAACGAAACTGTGGATAATTTTTCATTATCATTTTAAAAACTCATTGAAAATCAAATAAAATTTTTGATATTGACATGTGGATAACTATGTGAATAAATGTGGATAATGTCCCAGATTAACCTGATGATTTATCCACAAGTTATCCACAATTTTTATAAAAATGTGGATAAGTTTAAAAACAAAAACTATCTTCAACTTATGGACAAATCCTTAAAATCTCCAAGAAAAGACCCATCTCAAAATCAATCTGAATTGTTTTTAGAAAACAAAGAAACCCTGAACCTCAACGATTTAGATTCTGAATCTTTAAAAAGCCCAACATCTGATCACCAAGATGTAAAAGCCATATGGAATCAATGTCTTGAAATAATCCGTGATAATGTAAATCCATTGAGTTTCAAAACATGGTTTGAGCCAATTGTTCCACTTAAAATTGAAGGGAAGCAAATTACAATTCAAGTGCCAAGCCAGTTTTTCTATGAATGGCTTGAAGAACATTATTACAGTTTAATTAAAAAAACTCTCACTAAAGTTCTTGGGGAAGGGGCAAAACTTGTTTATTCAGTTGTGATGGAAAATTCCTCAACAGATGAAACAAAAACAACGATAAACTTACCTTCATCTCCAAAGCCAATACCTAAGCCATCTTATCAAGTTCAGATAAAAAGCTCCTACGAATCTCAACCTTTTGAAAGCAATTTAAATCCAAGATATACATTTGATAATTTTGTCAAGGGTGATTGTAATCAACTTGCGAGAGCAGCTGCACTCGCAGTTGCAAATAATCCTGGTGGAACATCGTTCAATCCGCTTGTAATTTATGGAGGAGTTGGGCTTGGTAAAACTCATTTAATACAGGCAATTGGAAACTATGTCCTTGCAAATAAAAAAGCAACGAGAGTTTATTATGTATCAAGCGAAAAGTTTACAATTGATTTTGTTGAAGCCATTCAAAAGGATAGAGTGAGTGATTTTTCAAATTTTTATAGAAGCATTGATGTTTTAATCGTTGATGATATCCAATTCTTTGCGGGGAAAGAAAAAACGCAGGATAATTTTTTCCACACATTCAACGCACTTCATCAAGCAAGAAAACAAATTGTTCTCTCATGTGATAGACCGCCAAAAGAACTAAAAGGTCTTGACGATAGATTAATTTCAAGATTTCAATGGGGATTAATTGCTGACATTCAACCGCCAGATTTGGAAACAAGAATCGCAATTTTAAAGAAAAAAGCAGAAGATAGCGGAGTTGAACTCCCACAGGAGGTAATTGAATATATCGCAGTTCACATAACATCAAATATAAGAGAACTTGAAGGATGTCTGATAAGTTTGCTTGCAAAATCATCACTTGAAAACAGAAAAATTGATATTGAACTTGCAAAAGAAGTTGTCAAAACAATCGTAAAAGATACATCTGTAAAGGTTTCAATTGAAGAAATTCAAAGAATCGTCTGCGAGCACTTTGAAATTCCACCAGATATGTTAAAAGCAAAAACGAGAAAACAGGAAGTTGTAACTGCAAGACAAATCGCAATGTATCTATGTAAAGAACTTACTGACTCATCTTTGAAAACAATAGGATTACACTTTGGCGGAAGAGATCACAGCACAGTAATTCACGCCTGCCAATCCGTTGAAGAAGAGATGAAAAAAAGCGAAAAATTTAGAAACCTCATTGAATCTTTGCGAAGAAAAATTGAGTTCAATTCAAAATAACAAACAATGTTGATAACAATGTGGATAAAATGTGAATTGGTGTGGGTTGTATGTTGATAAATCAGATAGTTATCAACATTTAAATTGTGGATAACTTCAAAATGTGGATAAACCCAAAGTTATCAACATCAGATTAACACTTGTTATTGTGTAAATTTTAAAACACTGCCCCAAAAATTTAAAAAAACAAATTAATTGACAAAGACTTTTCAAATCTTTACATTTATGAGTTATTTTTCAAAAAAAGTTATCAACATATCCACACCGCTTATTAACAATCCTTTATATTCTTAAAGAATAAACTACTTGTTAACAGATTCTATTGCTTGAACAATCAGTGGAAAGTATCTATCAAGTGCACACTCAACTGAATTTCTTAGCTCACAAACCCCGTCTGGTGTTTCCCTGCATTCTTTACATATGTTTTCTCTTAAAGCCAGAATATAATCATCCATTTTATCGCTTTTAATTGAAAGAATGATATTTACAATTTTCGGAAAATATTCTTTTACCCCACACATTGACATCTCCGAAACTCTACATATGCCATTTCCGTAAGGATCACTGTCTATACAAACCTTACAGACAGTATTTTGAACTGCATGCCAGTATTTTTCAAGTTCGGGCATCATTTCAATCCTCTTTAAGTTTTGTTTTTACACAATATATTTCGGAAATTTTTTTAAAAAATCAAAGGAAAATGGAATTTCATGTCTATTTTTTTGACACACTGCTTGATTTTAATTCTTTAAATTTTTATCTTGATTAAAATAAAAAAATTGAAAACTAATCCACCACTTCTGATAGATGAAGAAGGTTTCATTTTACACAGTAGGGTGTAAGTTAAATTTTGCGGAGACATCAACAATAGGTGAGGAATTTAAAAAGCGTGGTTTTGAAATAGTTGAATTTGGTGAGCCTTCGGATGTTTGTGTTATAAATACATGTTCTGTTACGGAGAATGCAGATAAAGATTGTCGTCGTGCTGTGAGGAAGGCTTTAAAAATATCCCCAAACGCTTTTATAATTGTCACTGGTTGCTATGCCCAACTTCGCCCGCATGAGATAGCCCAGATTGAGGGGGTTGACCTCATTCTTGGATCAAATGAAAAGTTTAAAATTTTTGATTACATCAGCGACTTTCAAAAAAATTACCATGCACAAATTTTTGTTTCACCTATAACTGGGGTTAATGAGTTTCACATTGCAAGTTCAACCCCGGCATCTGATAGGACAAGGGCATTTTTAAAAGTTCAAGATGGCTGTGATTATAATTGTTCATATTGCACAATTCCGCTTGCTCGTGGCGAAAGCAGAAGCCCTGAAATTAGTCTTATAACTGAAAGAGCAAAAACACTTGCCCAACTTGGCTACAAAGAAATTGTCTTGAGCGGGGTAAATGTCGGCGATTACGGTAGAAAAATTGGAACAAGTCTTTTTGATCTTGTCAAAGAACTTGAAAAAATAAATGGGATAGAAAGAATAAGGATAAGTTCAATTGAGCCAAATCTTTTGACTGAAGAAATGATTGATTACTTTATAAACTCTGAAAAAATCTGCAATCATTTTCATATCCCCTTGCAAAGTGGTAGCGATGAAATTTTGCGAAAGATGAGGAGAAGATATAATACAGCACTTTACAGGAAGAGAATTGAATATATAAAAGAAAAAGACCCAAACGCATGCATTGGTGCCGATGTAATCGTTGGTTTTCCAGGGGAGACAGAAACCCATTTTGAAGCAACATATAATTTTATAAATGAACTACCAATTTCATATCTTCATGTTTTCACATATTCAGAAAGACCGAATACAGACGCTGTAAATTTGCCTGATAAAGTTCCAGTGAATGAAAGACATAAGAGAAGCGAAATGTTGAGAAATTTAGGTTTAAAGAAGAAGATGAATTTTTATCGGGAGATGGTGGGGAAAACTTTTGATGTTTTGTGGGAAGCAGAAGTTAAAGATGAAATGATGTTTGGTTTCACGAAAAATTATGTTAAGGTTAAGATGAAATATGAGCCTTCTTTCGTCAATAAGATTACACCTGTTAAAATTACTGGGGTTGAAAATTTAACCGCGATTGGTGAAATTGTGAATGATTAGAAAACATCGCCAAAATCAGAATTTTTATTTAAAAATAAAAAGGAGGTGCTACAATGACGGGTAAGATTTTTAAAATAGTAATTTTGTTTATTTTCGTTTTCTTAACTGGTTGTGGTCCTACTTATCTTCCCGCAATTTTTGATTCAGCTCCGCCGATGTCAACTCCAACTGAGGTTAAAGGCAATAGCACATTTGTGGGCGGATATTACAACCAAACTGATGGGTTCCATAAAGGTGAATCAAATAAATTCCTGAGGGTAAATTTCAACAAGGCAATTGGTGGTAGCTGGTATAGGTTTAGTGGCGGCGCTCTTGCATATTTTGGCGAATATAATGTAACACAGCATGCTAAAAAAGGGAAAAAGTCATATTTTGGAATAGGAGGGGATATTGATGTTAATGCCTTTTTACCACTTCACTTTTTAAACATTGGAGTTGGTTTATACGGGGGCGTTATTAGTGAATTCGGAGACTATGCTTCAATTTGGAAAGGTGAAGTTGAGAATTCTATCCTTAAAATATTTATCCCTCTTTCTTTTCAATATTTTTTCACTCAATTTAACATTTCAGAAAACGATAAACTTTCTGTTAAATTTGGTTGGGGGCTTCTGGGTGGTTATTCTTTAGGGGTAAGCTATTACAATATAAACTATGGCGGTTTTTGGGTGGGATTTCATCCGTCGGGTGAAAAACTTAGTTTCACATCAGTTGGGGTTTCTGTTAGGATAAAATAATGCAACCTTATTTTGTTTGTGTGCATCAAAAAAGAAAAAAAGATTTTGCCAATGTTTAGAAAAACATTCACATTCGCTTTGTTAGTTTTGTTTTCGCTTATCTTTGTTAATTTTATATTTTCTCAGCAAACGGGCAGGGGATATGGAATGTATCTTGAGAGATTGAAGCAGGAGCTTAACTTAACTCCTGAGCAGGTGGTGAAGATTCAAAAGATACTTGATTCAGCGCAGAAGCAGGCGGAGATTGACAGGGAAAAATATCAGGGGAATAGGGAAGCGATGATGAAGGCGACGCGTGAGAGGTGGGAAAAGATTGATAAGGAAATTGAAGCGGTTTTAACGAAAGAACAGAAGAAAAAGTATGAGCAGATAAAGAAGGAGAGACAGGAGAGGACGCGCGAGTGGCGAGGCAGACCAAGTTAATATACTTGTTTTAATTCTATACCGAGCCCGAAGATGGCGAAATCATATTTAACGGGATCTTCGGGCTCAAATTTTTTCAAATTGTTTGTAATTTCTTCAGCTGTTTTCCATGTATCTGTTTTTCTTTGAGTTAGTCCAAGTGCTCGTGAAATTTTAGAAACATGTGTATCAAGTGGTATTATTAATTTTGATTTATCAATTTCATTCCAAATTCCAACATCAACTTGATCTTTTCTCACCATCCATCTCAAGAACATGTTAAGGCGCTTACAAGGGCTGTTTTTCTCTGGGTCTGGGATGAGTCCATTTATGCTTTCAGGTATGCCGTTAAACTTTGGTGGCGGATCAAAAGATAAAATTTCCCTCACAAATCCAGAAAGCGCCTGTTTCACTGTTGGATGCTTATCGTCATAATATTTCAAAAAGAGGTTTTTTAATCTTCCGTATTTTTCAATTGTTTGCTTCAAGAGGTAAAATATCACAAGTAAATCCTTACCCTCAATGTTTCTATAAGCGAAATGAACGAAATTGCTCAAACTTTTCTCATACCAAAATGGATCAAAGTTCAAAATAAACTCATAGGGTCGGTTTTCCATAAGGTCAAATAGTCGTTCATTACTTAACAAAATTATCTTCCTGTTTCCCATTGCGAGAAGTGATGCAATAAATCCAGCTATTTCCATATCCTCTGGCTTTGAGAAGCGATGGACAAACTTTATGGGGTCTGAATTTATGAAGTCTGGCGTGTTATACTTTTTAAAAAGCCAATCAAGGTAATCTTTAAGCGAGGAAAATTCATCCGGAATTTTTATTTTCATATTGATCTTGAATACTCATTTGGTTTTAATTTCCATACTTTCACACCGCAAAACCTTGGTCCTTCTGGGCAAATGGGTTTTACATTTGCGATTTCCCTGATTGAGCACGGAGGGAGAAGGAATTTGCCGATCTTTGGATGAATCTCGGAAATTTGCTGAACTTCCTCAAACGAGGCACGCCATATCTCCTCTTGTGCGTTATAGCAGAGTCTCATCGCATATTTGTGATGTAGGTTTAAAAGATCACCTGATTCTGTGAATCTTATGCTAACAGCGTTTGGCAAAAGATAAAGCGCAAATTCTGGTGGAACACCCAGGCTTCTTAATTTGTTAATGTTTTCCCAAATTTTTTCCATTACCTCTGTGTAAAATTTAAAGGCTAAATCATTTTGCAAAATTAAAGCAGGGGTTATGAAATCCGGCTCATCCGAAACTTGACACATTAAAATTGGTCTTGACGCTGGGGTCATGCGATGCCTTTGATCTTGGGAGTCCGCTGTGTGGCTCAATTTCTTTTTAAATGTATATGAAACATGAAACATTGCCCTTGAAATCTTGCTGTGTGTTGTAAGGACAAGAGATTCAGCAAGGATTTTATTTATTGATGGGTTTAAAATAAGTGTTATCGCTTCGTCATCGCTCAGAGCAGTTGATGGTAGTCCAAATATCTCCCTTGCAGAGTCAGCGAGGATTTTTTCAGCGTTGGGTTTGTAGTCAATTAAAAGTGAAATTTTACCGTTGAGCGATTTGTCAAATTCTTTTGCAAATTCTTTTGATAAGTTGCTTCCTTCCAAACTCTGGACAAAATTAAATTCAACAAGATCTTTTTCGTCAATTGGTTCTTCAAGGACGATTCTGTAGTTTGGATCAACTTTTAAAATCTCATCAATTAATTTCCCAACAACGATTTTCTGTTCAAACGGGACATCAAATTGATTGCAGAGTTTGTAATATCTTAAAATTGTAATTGCGCTTACGGTGTGGTAAAGATATGCAAATGTAGCAATTGGGAGGACATATCTGGCAATTTCCTGTGCTTTTCTTTTTATATCTCTTTTATATTTCTCCTGATTGAATTTTCGTGCCGGAAATCTTTTATAATACTCGCTTTCAACGATGGGAAGAAGAATATCTGTTAATTTTTTATATGCCTCATTTTGGAATTCAACGGTTGATATATAAATTTCAAGTGCCTTCGCATCAAGCGGTGGTATAAAGTAATTGCCCGGTTTAACCTCTACATATCTTTGTGAAACCTGTTCTGAGTTGTAAAACGGGTGACTGTGAAGAAATGACCAGATGAAATATCTTGAGACATTTTCAATAGCGAATTGAAAATGTGCATGTTGAAAGGTCGTATGATGTCCAGCTTCATAAATACTTTTTGCAAGATCAATGTATTTGTTAAGGTCAATATCTTCGTCTTTTATTATCCCCTTTGATGAATAACAGGTTCTTGCTGTTGCAATCACATTTTTAAATGGGTTAGGGAAATATTTAACGAGTTTTACAATTGGTTCTGGAGAAAGTGGTTTATCTATCATCATTTAGAAATGGGATCTTTTATTAAATTTTGCTTTAATTTATCAAGTTAAGCAAAAAAAATCAATTTAGCCCCGGATTTTAAAGTTAAAATGTCAAAAGAAAAGTTGGATTTTCAAAAATACAGATGTTGAATAATACCAGTATTCATCGCCACTGTCCCCAAAAAATAAAATCACTCCTAAACCAAGTTCTGAGTTATCAGACAGTGAGCAGTGAATAAGTGAGCTTATAAATCCGCTTTTATCATTTAGGTTTTTATTCGCAGATAAAGAAAGAGATAAAATTGGGTTAAAGTTATAAATCACAGATGAATAGACATAGTTTTTGCTCAAATTTAAAATTTCTCCTTTTATCAGTCGCTCTATCTCATATTCTTCTTTCTTGGTTTTGCCTTCACCGTTAAAATAGTATTCAATCAAGGCATATAAACCTTTTGTAAATTGATTATCAAAGCCAAGAACAAATTTTGTAAAGTTTGAATTTAAATTTTTTAAGTCAGCCGAAATTATAGCTTCACCTCTTATACCCGCATTGAAAAAATTTCCAGCGAAGTCAAAACCTGCAATCGCTCGTTTATCAAAGATCCCAGACATAAAGGAAAAGTCAATTTTTCTCAAGTTTGACCTCAAACGAAAGCCAAAGTTATTATTTTTAAATTTATCGCTCGGGTTAAAAACAAAATGAAGATCAGTGAAATTCCCAAGGTAAATTTTCATTGTAAGCGCATCTGCCCCATCTTTTTCAATTTTGCTGAAATCCGCTGGGTTTATGGGATTGAAAAGATCGGTTGGATTCCAAATTCTTCCGGTTCCCCAGGAAATTCTCTGTCTTCCTATTATCAGATTTCCAAAATCAAAATCTTTTCTAAAATAAAATCTGTCAACGAAGTGATACGCTTTAATGTTTT
This sequence comes from Candidatus Kryptobacter tengchongensis, assembly GCA_001485605.1. GTDB lineage: Bacteria > Bacteroidota > Ignavibacteria > Kryptoniales > Kryptoniaceae > Kryptonium > Kryptonium tengchongense. The sequence goes on along the minus strand of FAON01000012.1, from coordinate 168,807 downwards.
GTTCATTAATTAAATTCCATTTTAACTTGTAAAGTTGTCTTCGTAGAGTAATTTCATTAGGATTGAAAAACAGTTTTGCGGAATGGAAAAATGTTGAAATTTCATATTCAAGGTAAATACTGCTTTCATGCTGAAATTTGAATTCGGGGCGAAGGCGAATTCGTCCAAGTATCAGAAATAGATTTTTATCAATGTTAAATGATCTTGCAAATTCGGTTTTAAGGTTTTGATAGATTGAAAAATTTAAAATATAGCCTGAAAAATCAAATTGCTGTGTGAAGCATATCTCGGCAAGATATATGAGCAATAGGACAATTTTACCATAACTTTTCATCGCTTTCAACCATCCCATCCCTTAATTTAATTAATCTTCTTGCTCTTTGAATTACCTGTGGGTCGTGTGAGCAGATCACAAAAGTTATTCTTCGTGTCTGATTCATTTCCTGCATTATATCAATTAACATTCCACCCGTTTTTGAATCAAGGTGTGCTGTTGGTTCATCTGCAAGAACTATTGCTGGTTCTGTAACAATTGCTCTTGCAATTGCGACCCTTTGCTGTTGTCCCCCGCTTATTTCATTTGGTTTTTTATTCACAAGTTCTGCTATACCAAGGGCTTTCAAAACTTCCATAACTCTTTCAAATCTCTCTTTTTCTGAAATCCCAAGCAAAACAAGTGGCAATTCCACATTTTCAAAAACGGTCAAAACAGGAATTAAATTATAAGCTTGAAAAATAAAGCCAATTTTTCTTAATCTTAAATCCGAAAGTTCCTCTCTTTTCATCACTGTTATATCTTTGCCTTCAAGATAGACCTTTCCTTTGGTTGGTTTATCAAGCCCACCGATTAGATTTAAAAGTGTTGTTTTGCCAGAGCCAGATGGTCCTGCAATTACAATGAATTCACCAGACAAAATTTCAAGGCTGACATCCTTTAAAGCTACCACTTCAACTTTTCCGTCAGAATAGATTTTTGTTAAATTTTCCGTCTTAATTATTGTCATAAATTTTTTTTCAGATATATTTTATGGCTTCAACTGGTTCAATTTTAATTGATTTAACAGCTGGATAGATTGCTCCAATCAAGGACATGAACGGCATAGTGAATGCTACAAGAGCAAGTGTGAAATTGGTTAAAACCGGGTAGATAACTCTTCCGACTCCATACCACGCCAAGCTTTCTGCGAAAATTCCGAGGTCAATTCCAGATTTTGAAAGTGGTATATAAAGCGCAAATCCAAGTGCAAGCCCAATAATAGTCCCAAGAACACCAATAATAAATGATTCAGTCATTATTAACAAAAAAATGTCTTTATTTTTCATTCCTATTGCTTTAAGCACACCAAACTCTCTTACCCTTTCAAAAACAGACATAAGCATTATGTTTATGACTCCAAAACAAACAGCAACTCCGAAAATAAGGTAATAAATCCATATCATTTGATAATATATATCAAGCATAATGCTTATAAACGGGGCGACATCTGCATATGTTAAAACCTCATATAAATCACCAAGTTTTTGGACAAGTCTTTCTTTAACATGGTTTACATACTTTGAATCTTTAACTATTATAGCAAACTCAATAACTTTATCATCAAGTTTTAAAATTTTCTGCGCATCTTGAATCACAATATATACATGAAGTTTGTCAAATTCTGAATATGGCGATTCGTAAAGTCCAACAACTCTAAAAAGTTCTGAGGAGATGTTTCCATCAACATCCGAAACCATAAGAACAACTTTGTCTCCAATTTCAACATTTAATTTTTGCGCAAGTTTTTTACTCAATAAAATTTCGTTCTCATTTTCAAGGTATCTCCCCTTGGATATTGAATTTGATATTATCGTTATGGATTTTTCTTTGTCGGGTTGAACTCCAACTATGATAGCAGATGAAGAGTTATATGCGCTATTTATCATTCCATAAGTTATTATGCGTTTGCTGTAAGATTTTATTTCTTTTGTTTCAGTTATCGCTTTTTCAACTTTTAAATCATCTGGAATATAATTTTTAACTGTTTTATCATCTTTAAATCCCTTTTTATGCACCTGTATGTGCGAAATGTGGATGTTGATCTGATTGTCAAGCATTTGCTTTACCATACCGACTGATAAAGTGTCTACAAGTAAAAGAACTGAAACACTCACAATAATTGAAAGCATCACGATAAGCGTTCTTCGCTTGTTTCTCCATATATTTCGCCATGCAAGTTTCAAAATCATGTAAACCTTATTCCCTTTAATGGCTCAAGTTTGTAAACTCTATAAAGTGGGATTACGCTTGAAATGAGTGAAACAATCAAAATGGATAATCCGGTATTTATAAATATCCTTGGTTTCAAAGAAGAGACAAATTTTGGCTCAATACCAAACTCCTCATATACTGAAGCGAAATCGCCTGTGAGAACTATTGGATTTTTTATAAGGTAATAATTAAAAATTCCACCAAGTAAACTTCCAAGCAATATACCTATGAGGACGATGAAAAGGATTTCAAGTAAAACAATCAAGACAAGCTTTTGGTTTTTAAAACCTATCGCAAGAGATATGCCAAATTCATTGAATCTTTCGACGACTGACATTGATATCGTATTGAGAATTCCAAAAGCAACTATTATAATTAAAAATGCCAGAAACAAAACTCCACTTGCATTGTCAAACTCAATTGATTGTTTTAATTCAACCATCACATCTTCCCAGGATAAGGCAACTAAACTTTTAGAGTTGAGTTCTTCTGAAAGTTTTCGTTTGATTTTTTCTATTTTTTCAAGTTCTGATATCAAAATTGCTATGACGCTAACTCTATTTTCCGCAGATAAAAATTCCTGTGCGTCTTTTAAATTCATAAATATAACAGCATTGTCAAGCTCTGTATAGCCAAGTTTTATAACACCAACAACTTTGAATTTCATATCCCATAAAGCTCCATCAAAGCCTTGACTAAGTATAATAATTTCGTCACCGAGTTTGATTTTCAGGTTTTCAAATAACTTATCCCCGAGGAGAACCTCGTAAGAAGAATCTTTGCGTAAAAATCTTCCATGTTTTATTTTCTTGTGGAAATTTGAAAAATTGAACTCAATTTCTGGATCAATCCCGTAAATTATCCCACCGTAAGAATTTTCACCCGAACTTATCATTACATCAGCGTATAACCTTGGGGCATAGGCTATAATATCGGGGGTTGATTTAATTATCTTTTTTATTTCATCGGAATATATAAATGTTTTACGAAGAGATGGATCTTCGCTGTATCCTTTGCTTTGGATCTGAATATAACCAGAATAATTGCCCGCTATTGTTCGTATGAGGTAATCATAGGTTCCGAGTTGTATCCCTCTCATTATAACCGTTATAGTGGTAGCGAAGGCAATGGCGGTAATAGTGATAATTGTTCTTCGCTTGTTTCTCCATATATTTCGCCATGCAATTTTTAAGAAGAACATGATTTCATCTTCTTTTCTCAAGTTCTTTGAAGGAGAAAATTTTTTCATCTATTTTTATATCAAACTTAATATCTATTAGCGTAAATTCGGTTCTTCGCCCTTTTTCAATGTTGTTATACATCACCCATTTTGCAGGAAGTTTTTTACTATGGAATTCCTTCACATCATAAAATTCCATATATCTTACAAGTTTTCCTTTTTCATCATAATAATCAATTCTTGCAGGCAAATAATCTGATTTTCTCACCCAGTAAATAATTTTTCCCCAAATGACGGGGGCTTGCGGTTTGGGGATGAGTTCTATTTTCCAGCAGATTTCAGAATTTACAGTATCGCTGGAAGAAATGATTTTCATTTCGTAATCTCTTTCAAGGTTTGATTCCCGAACAAGATCATCATAAGTAAAGTCGGAGCCATTCCACGATTGTAACATCATAGATGGGGGAATTTTGATCAAACTTTCTGTATTCCGCAAGTAAAGCCAAATCTCTTTGCCAATCTTTAGGGTTTTGTTCCCTTCTTCTTTTTTAGGATATTTTATCTCAATCAATGCTTTTTCATTTCCAATCCACCATCCTTCCATCTTCAAAGTCCTTTTAAAATCGGGGGTGATTATTGTCATCTCAACGATGCCGTAGGATGTTTTTCCTTTTATTTGATTTTCTGATTTTTTTATTATTTCTTGCGGGGATTGAGCTGTGGCTTGGATGGAAAGGAGTGGTAAAATCATGAAAGAAATGAAAGTGCGTATTTTCATGGTAAAGTTTTATTCTAAATTTTCATCTTGAAAATCAAGTTCAAAAGTTTTGACGATTCAAAAGTTTAATTCGTTTCAGGGGTTTATGTTTTTTCGGATTTAATAATTTTTCTGATGTCTATTTTGAATTCGGAACATATCTTTAAAAGTGATTCAATCTCATCTTCAAAAAGTTCTTTTAAAAGTTCAACGATTGCTTCTTTTTCTTCACCATTTTTGCATGTTGTCCAGATGTGGCGACCCTTGAAATCTATTTCAATGCGTGTAAATTTTTCATTTAATTTTTGAGCTCGGAATTCAATAAAACCAAACTTCTTCTTTTCAATTTTTTCCATCTTATCTTCGTCTTTGTTTTTAAATAGTTGAAGTTGTTTTTATACTTTAGTTGTTTTGGCTTTCTTGTAAAGTTCACCATAAAGATAATACTGAACAATGCTCGCCCAAAATCCAGTTAGAAGTATCCCAACGAAGCAAAGGACAAAGCCAAGCGAAGCGAGAAGTTGAAGGAAAATTGTCAGCAGGAAAACTATGATCGCATCACCGATATTATCTCTAAACATTGAAAAAATATCTGATATTGCAAACGCATCATTTATTGATTCGTTTTCAGCGAATTTCCCAATGATAAATGGTAAAATCAAAGCGAAAAGGATGATATAAACAAGTGAGGAGAGAAAAAGTAAAAATGAAATTCCTGTTAGTTCCCATTTGAGAAATAGATTTGGTGGAAGAGGCATAATATATGTGATTATTTCTCTGCTTTTAAAATTTTCAAATTCCAATGTGCTGAATGGGAATGAGATCCCAAGCAGGATAAAAAAGGGTATCAGATAAACTATGATTATTACAGCCAGTTTGAAACCATTTGCAAGCTTTCGTCCAATTTCATCCCATTCGGGGAGTAGTTGTTGCTCTTCTTTTATTGTTCGTTTTGCGACTTCAACGAGATAACCGTAGTAAATTAAAAGTGGAATTATCAAAAAGGAGAAAAGCATCATCACACCACCGACAATGATTTTCCCAAACCAATTTCTTTCTTGGAAAACAAATCTAAAACCCCTTTCAATATTCATTATTTGGTTCCCCTCTTTGTTTTGAAATATCTATTATTCTTCCTTCAACTTCGGATTTTATTATTTTCTGCTTTTTCACCGCTTCAATAAAAACATCTCTATCAACTACACCAAGGTTTTTCACTTTAACGCTATTTTGTGGGATTCCGAATAAATCATAAAGATGATCTGCAACCCAGTTGTTCGTGACGATTGAGTATATTTTATTTTCATCAAGTGGTTTCCCGCCGACTTCAATTGATACAACTCTTTCGCCAATGTTTTTTCTTGAGTCAATCACTATTTTAAGCCCAGAAACTTGCATAAGTTCAGCTTTGCCAGATGCTTGCCATTCAATCATATTTTTTAATGTTTTTCCGTCAACCTCAAAAACAACGAATGTATTTCCAAATGGATTTATCTCCCATATATCTCTAACTTTTATATCTCCTTTAGGTAGATCTTTTCTTAATCCTCCTGAATTTTGGAATGCTATATCAGTTTTTGCGAATTCACGCATTACATCAGCTTCCCAGTTTCCAAGATTACTTTCACCATAAAAATTTCTTTTCCAATCAACTTCAAGTTTTCCGATGACTTGACCAAATTCTTTGTCAACCATTTTTTCAAGTTCTTCAACCTTTTTCAGCGCAGTTTCATCTGGTTTTACAATTCCATTAATTACACGAATCAATTTCCCCTTATATGAATAGACTGAATCTCCATCAAGATCAATAGATACCTCAAGGTACCCGAGATATTCACCTCTTGAACCCGCTTGACAGATAATTACATTATTTACGATTTTCGGTTCTTGTAAAACTGTATGGCTATGCCCTCCGATTATAATTTTTATTTCCGGAAATTTTGTTGCAAGGATTGAGTCTTCATTTACGCCGATATGTGTTAGTGCAATTATTAGATCAACTTTTTCTTTATTTTTAAGTTCGTTTATATATTGCTTTAAAACTCTTTCGGTGTTAAGAAGTTCAAGGTCTTTGAGGTTTTCTTTAAGAGAAAGTTTAAACAGTTCGGGAGTTATCAAACCTATCACGCCGATTTTTGCTTTACCAAGTTTTTTAACGATGTATGGTTTTACGAAGAGTTTTCCTTTTCTTTTGTCCCAGAGATTAGCGCTGATGACTTCAAACTTTGCAATTTTTAGATTTTCTTCAAGTGCATTTCTTCCATAATCAAATTCATGGTTTCCAAGTGTCATCGCATCTGGATTTATCAAATTCATTAATTCAATTTGTGATCTTCCTTTTGTAAGTGAAGAAATTGGCGTTCCTTGAAAATCATCGCCAGCATTTAGAACGAGTACGTTTTTCTCTTCATTTCTAAACTTATTTATTAAACCAAGAAGGTTAGCGGTTCCACCGATGTAGCATGTGGAATCACCACAGATTGAGCGCATCGGTATATTTTGAGAGTGAAAATCATTCCAGTGTAGGATAAGAATTTTTTCAAGATTTTGAGAGAATAGGATTTGAACGAGTATAAGGGTAAAAATAAGAATCAACCTGTAAATTGGGCGCCGTTTCATGTGGTTTTAAATTTTTGTTTTGTGTTAATATACAAAAATCAATTTTCGTAATCAATCAGTTTTTATGTTGGGGATTGACATTTGTTTTGAAATTTTTTAAATTGATTTTGCATTAAAACCAAATAAAAAAGGAGGGCACACTATGGCAGGGAAGAAAATTTTGATGCTTGTTGGTGACTTCGTGGAAGATTATGAGGTCATGGTGCCGTTTCAGGCGCTTCAAATGGTTGGTCATACTGTTCATGCTGTTTGCCCTGGGAAGAAAGCGGGTGAAAAAGTAAAAACAGCAGTTCATGACTTTGAGGGGGATCAAACTTACAGCGAAAAACCAGGGCATAACTTCACCCTCAATGCAACATTTGATAATATTAACCCCGAGGAATATGATGCGCTTGTTATTCCTGGTGGAAGAGCCCCAGAGTATATCAGAATGAACAGCAAAGTCCTTGAGATTGTGCGTCATTTTGCAGAGAAGAATAAACCAATTGCAGCAATTTGTCATGGTGCACAGGTTTTAACAGCAGCAGGCGTTGTCAAGGGGAGAAAAATTAACGCATACCCTGCAGTTGGTCCAGAAGTTAACGCAGCTGGTGGTGAATATGTGGAGCTTCCTTGGGATAAAGCGATCGTTGATGGTAACATTGTAACTGCTCCAGCGTGGCCAGCTCATCCTGAATGGCTTGCAAAGTTTTTAGAACTTCTTGGAACAAAGATAATCCATGAAGAAAAGGTGACCGTGTGAGCATTTCAACCCTTCCCCAATTTAGGGGAAGGGTTTTATTTTAAGATTTGCAACTTTGTGAGAGTTTATTTATTTTTAAATTGAGGTAGCGGGGCGTAGCGCAGATGGTTAGCGCGCTTGGTTCGGGACCAAGAGGTCCCCGGTTCGAGTCCGGGCGCCCCGACTACATAGAGTTTACCCACAAAGATATGAAAACATTAAGTTGTAATTTACAGTGAATAACATATTAAAAAGCGTAAGAAAAGATTATGGGCTATTTTTTACCCCTGAATGGGTGGTTGATTTTATGGTTAAATTAATTAATGTTGACGAACTTATTAATAAAAATGATATAGCCATACTAGAACCTGCTTGTGGCTTAGCACAATTTTTAATAGGAATAAAGAAAAACTATCCTTTTATTTTTAAAAAAGCAAAACTTATTGGGGTGGAAATAAACCAAGAAGTTATAAATTATTTGAAAACCTTAAACATTGATGGTTTTGAATTAATTGAAGGAGATTACCTTCTTTGGGAAAGCAAAGACTATTTTGATTTAATAATTGGCAATCCACCTTATGGTATTCCAAGTCTTTCGGAACACTACACAATAAAAGTTCCACCATTAGTAAAAGAAAAATATAAAAAAATGTATGAAACATGGTATGGAAAATACAACGTTTATGGTGCATTTATAGAGAAATCAATTAAATTACTCAAGCCGGAAGGACAATTGATTTTTATCGTTCCAGCTACATTTATGATTCTTGATGAATTTAAAAAACTAAGATCTTTTTTATCTCAAAATGGCAAAACTAAGATAATATATTTGGGGTCGGAAGTATTTAAACCAGAAGCAGATGTTTCAGTAGTTGTTCTTAATTTCATCAAATCAAGTAGTTTAATAAACATGATGGAACTTTCTGAATACAAGGGAGATAAAATAAAAACAATAAAAGTGAGATCTAACTGGAAAGGTGAGATAGTTACATTTGAGACAAATTTTAGTAAGGCTTTGGAATCTAACTCATCCTATAAGTTAGGCGATATTTACGATATAAGAATTTCACCAAGAACTTCCGAAATTAAAAATAACCCATACATAGTTAAAGATAAAGTTCCCAATAGTGATCAATACTTGCCACTCTTAAATGGTAAAAATCTTAAATGTAAGAAAATTGTCTATGATAATCTCACTGGTTATTGGATTAAAAAATCGGAAATAAAAAAACTTAGAAAATACTTTGGTTCACCTCATATCGTAGTTGGTTTAGGATTTAGAGAAAATGGTAGGATTGCGGCTGCCTACGATGAAAAATGTTATCCCTGGATGGGTGATGTTTATCATCTTTTGAGAAAAAGTAGTTTGCTTAACTTAAATTTTAATATGACTGAGAAGGAGGTTGTTGAGTATCTCAATTCAAACTGTGTAAAGCGTTATATAAAGGATACTTATAGAGAAATTACTTACCATTTGAGCATCACTCAGCTAAAAAATTTACCTTTACCCCAAAAAAGAGAATGGGAAAGAATAAAAAAGGAATTATCTCTATGAAGGAACCAATTAAAGATTTACAAAGGTTTAGAGAATTTCTTGGTTCTATCCCGCTGGATAAATATCGTGAAGAGTTAACAGATGTTAAATGGGTAGAGCAAGATTTACCCAAGGAGATATTGCCGCTGGCTTCAATATTCAGGTATTACTGGGAGGAAAGAAATTTTTTAAATTTTGAAAAATGGTTTAAAAGTTTTTGGGAAGAAATCAACACCGACGTTAAAAGCAAAAAAGCGCTTAAAGGATTTAAGAAATATTATTTCAATAAAAAATTGAATGAAAATGGTTGGTTTAAGAAAGGATTTAAAGCAAGAATGTATCGGACATGGGTTTCTGTGCTCACCCAGCTGGATTTCTGTTATTTATTTGAATATATTTGTGCAAAAGAAAATAAAAATCTAAAACTTGAATGTAACGCTGAGCTGGATGTAAAAGGAATTGATGCAAAAGTAAATGAGATTGAGTTTCAGGTAGCTAAAATTACTTATAGAAAAGAGGGTCGTAGTGCAAGTAAAAGGAAAAATTTAGTTATTATTCCTTATCCGGTGTTTGATATTGATGAACTTGAAAGGAAAATTAAAAGCCCAAGGGTAAGAAATAAAACACTCTATCAAAAATCGTTACAGGCATTTAATAAATATTTTATTAGACTTTCAAACGGTTTTGTTGTTTTTCATGAGAATTACCTCAAACCTATAATAGATAATATAGATAGTGTTGAGAAGGTAAGGAAAGTAATAGAGAAAATTTTATCGGAATTACTTGGGGAGCAATGAATTAATTAATTCGTAAAGATACAGAGAAATCCTTACCGATAGATGACAATTCATACTTAAAAAATTAGCTATCAAGCATTCTAAATTGCTATGTAAAATTAGGTAGAATATTTTGACTTCAGATTCGGGATTGTCTAAAAATATACTCTCACTTCCGCTTGTGCAATATGAATTGCTCCGGTTGAAAGAAAACGACCATTATAATTCCCGCTGACTTGAATGTAATCCCCGATGCTGTAATAAAAATTTAACCTCAAAAAAACGCTTTTCCCGAGATAGTTTCCTTCAATAAGTTCATAACTTGGATTTTGTGCTAAACCTTTTACCAAAACTTCATTTCGCTCAATTTCAAGGTCAATTCGTCCCTTGCTCATCAAAAGCCAACTTATCTTAACCCCTTCCCGATTTAAGGAAGCGTTTTTAACTGTTCCAGCTATGTCTTTATTCTGACCAGTTCCTATTTTAAAACTTAACTCAACATAATTGAACGGCTTATAGAAAATTTCAAGGTTTAAACTTTGACCCCGTATGTCAAAAACATCACTTTCTTTAAACCCACCCTCTGATGTTTTCTTTTTAATTAATCCCTCTGCTTGAAATCCCAGATCAGGCTCTGGATACCATCTTATTCGCATTGAGTTTTCAATGCTTGATGTTTTTCTTGTTGTAATGTTATAGCTAAACATTGAGCCGGTTTTTAGGAATCTATATCGCAACGAGAATTTTCTGCTATTTTCAAATAAGTAAATATCCTGTCTAAATGTAATCGTTCCATTTATCGTTTTATTTTCGCGCTGAAAGTAATTTAATCGCAAAAGATAAATTTTATCTTGGGATTCCAAACTGCTTTCTGAAACTTGAAAATATGTATCGCTTGAAAATGGCAATGAAGATTTTGTCAATCTTTCGGGATAAAATCTTAGGTTAAAGCTTGCATCAACATTTGCTGTTGGGGTAAGTAAATCTCCAGGTAGTGTTAGCATGATATAGTCCCCGTCAAATTTTGTTTGTTCAAATTCGTTTGCATCCTGTATTCCGTTTCCGTTTAGGTCGCCAAGATATCTGTAATTTCCTGTCCCTTTTTGAACCTTTATAAAGACAGGTTCAAGTCGTGAAACCATTTTTGTCATCGCACGATAAATTAAGTTTATTCTGATCGCTCTTTTTAAAATTTCCGCTCTACTATAAGTTCTTATCAGGATATTGTTTATTGATTTGATGGAATCAATGAAGTAAGTTTTTCTATTCAAGGTTAAATCGCTATTAAGTTCAAATCTTTCATTTCCTAAGCTTATTCTGTAGTTTTGGTTTTGCATCTTGCTTGAATGGATATATTTGCCATCTCTTACGATGTCGTCAAATCTTAATTCATACGAAAAAGATGCTTTAACTTTTTTTAACCCTATTTCAAATCCAGGGATCAACCTCAGAAACCTAAAATTCCCAGCTTCTGATGAACTGCTTGTAAAGTTTTGCCTAAGTTCCATTTCATAGTTTACAAATGGAGTTAAGAACCAAGTTTTGTATTTTATGAAACCCTTGTTTCTCAGCCATTTTGATTTTAATGTATCAAGTTTTGATAGCAAAATTTCGGTGAGGTTATCAATTTCAGGAAATTTATCTTCATTGATTTTTAAGTTGAACACACTTCTATTGGTTTTAAATCTATTTTCATTTTTTAGAAAGCCGTATCCAAGACCAAAGAAGCTATTTCCAAAAATTTCAAATCGCAGAGCAGATTCAAGTATTGATTCATCAAGTTTAGATGCTTCATCAGTGGTGTTCCATTTCCTATTAAATTCAACGACATCAAATCTATCAAGCCCAGTAAAGTTCTTGTTTTTATGTCTTTGATGGATGTTAAATTCAACTTTTCTTAATCCTTTTTCAAAAATTTTGCCACTTGAATAGCTGAATCCATATTTTAAGGCAAAGCCTTTGTTGTTATCATCGTCTATTGTGGAAAACTGATTTTTATCAGAGTTGCTCAAAGCGAGCTCGGTGAGAAAATTGAAATTTCCTGTTTTATATCTTGCTCCAATATCAAAAATTTGCGATGATTGTGGCATGGGAAGAAAAATCACAGGAAGATAATCACCCTTGCCTTTTCCGACAAACTCATATTTCCCAATTCCACGACGCATATAATCTCCTTTCCCAGTACCAACATATGAGAAAGTCACCGAATAAAGGGCGTTTTTGTCGCCTGGTGCATATATGAAAATTTCATATCTTTCAAGGTCAATTACTGTATCTTTCTTAACATATTGTCCTTTTCCTATCCCTTTTGATGAGTCAAAACCAACATAGTTTACCCCGCTTTTAATTGCTTTGAATATGTCATCACCGCTCATGCGTAAAACTTCAATGTCAGATTGCGAAAGAGCGAGGTCAATTGGGGCATTTTTATTGTCAGAATCGTAAAAATAGGAGAAAGATAGATTCAATTTATCGTCAAAGAGCAGGTTGTCAGAGACAAGGGCGAGGAAGTTTCTTGCATATTTTCTATCCGTGTATTGAAAATCAACGGTTATCCTTGAAGCAGAAGTTATTAAACGATTTGGAGTAAATGTTATTTCGGCAGTTGAATAGTCAATTACATAGTCGTTGCTTTCTCCACGGGTCATTAGTTCTCCATCAATGTAAACTTTTTCTGTCCCTGCGATTACAATTATATCTTTTTCGCCATTTTGTCCAGTTAATCTATACGGACCTTGAATACCATCAATCCCGTTGAAGTAATTTGTTGCGAACTTTCCTCTTGACGAAGCAATGGCAACTGTATTTTTCGTTTTTAAAAAATCAAGCTGGTAATTAGCTTGAAATTTTCCGCCCTGTAATCTTCTTCTAATTCCTGCAAATTCGGGTGATTCAGAAAAATATAAATTTTGATCATCGCTTAACTGATAACCGATATCATAATCTCCAAATGTTGCAAATAAGTTTTTTGATTTCACTTGAATAAAAATTTTATCAATTTCTTGCAAGGTTTGCGTATTTCCCTCTGGTTGAATTGGTATATTTTCATCTGTCAACGAAGCCACAATCTCAATATCTTTGGTTAAATTTCCTGATAATTGCAAGTTGAAACCAGATTGAAGCATAAGGTCACGATTGCTTCCAAATGTGAAACCACGAACTATGCTCCCATTTTTCTGTATGTTTCCTGAAAATGACGATGCTTCATCAGAAATTTTTTCAACTTTAAAAATTTTTTCCTCCTGTTTTTTACTTGTCTCTAAAAATTCAATTTTGCTATATTTGAAAAACACTGTATCAATGGGAATCGTCCTATAAGTTGCTTTGAGTTTCGGTTCTGATGAATTAACCTTTTCAATGATGGATTTATACAGGTAAATTTTTCCAATGTTATAGTCAATTTTATAGTGAATTTCGGGGAAAAGGGAAAGGGAGTCAATTTTAATAACCTCACTTTGAGGGATGATGAAACGATGCGGGAGGTTGATTATGGAATCATTTTTTGAAATTGCAATTTCAACATTTTGAATCTGAGCGAGGCACAAACCAGTAAGCAGAGACAAAGCATAAATTATAAAACGCATGGCATATGACAGAAAATTGATGAAGAAATTTATCATTGCTGAATTTTATTTAAAGGTGCTTTTGTGTTTAATTGATTTTTTGGGTGCGTTTTTATAGATTTAATTGAATTTTTCGTGAGTTTACACCCCCACCTCATATCCTCCCCCTTTAAAGGGGGAGGAGTTTTTGGTGAGGGGAATTTTCAATTTGGAATCAATTTCAAATTAAAAAGGGAAATTTTCAAATGCAAAGCATTCTGATAACAGGAGGAGCGGGGTTTATAGGGAGCAATTTTGTAAGGTATATGCTTCAAAATTACCCGGATGTCAGAGTTGTAAATCTTGATAAGCTTACCTACGCTGGTAACCTTGAGAATTTAAAAGATGTTGAGGATAACCCAAATTATCATTTCGTGAGGGGTGATATTTGTAATCAGGAACTTGTGGAATATATTGTTCAGAAATTTGAAGTTGATGTAATTGTGAATTTTGCTGCTGAATCTCATGTTGATAGAAGTATACTTGGACCGGAAATTTTTATAAGGACAAACATTCTTGGAACTCAGGTTCTGCTTGAGGTGACAAAGAAATTCGGTATTGAAAGGTTTATACAAATTTCAACTGATGAGGTGTATGGCTCGCTTGGTCCAGAAGGGAAATTCAGAGAGGATATGCCACTTTTGCCAAATTCACCTTATGCAGCAAGCAAAGCAAGTGCTGACCTTCTGTGTAGAGCTTATTTTAAAACATTTGGAGTTCCCGTTGTAATAACCAGATGTTCAAATAATTTTGGACCATATCAGTTTCCGGAGAAACTCATACCATTGATGATAATAAATGCTCTAAATGATAAACCGTTGCCAGTTTATGGAGATGGAAAGAATGTGAGAGATTGGATTTATGTTATTGATCATTGTCGCGCGATTGATTTTGTAATTCAAAAAGGCAAACCTGGGGAGATTTACAATATTGGTGCGAGCAATGAATGGCAAAATATTGATATTGTAAAGTTGATTTTAAAAAAACTCGGAAAACCTGAATCGCTTATAAAATTTGTCAAAGATAGACCCGGGCATGATAGAAGGTATGCTATGGATTGGTCAAAAATTAAAAATGAACTTGGTTGGGAACCGATTTATTCATTTGAAGAGGCGATCACAGAAACAATAAATTGGTATATTCAGAACGAAAGCTGGTGGAAGAGAATAATTTCAGGCGAATATCAAAATTACTATCAACTTTGGTATGGGGAAAGATTAAAAAATTAAGTAAATTTTCAACTTGGACTATTTAAGAAGAAAAATTCTCAAAAAGGAAGCCAAAATTGGTGTTGTTGGGCTTGGATATGTTGGACTTCCACTTGCAGTTGAGTATGCTTCAAAGGGTTTCACAACGATTGGGATTGACATAGATAAAAGCAAAGTTGAGAGGTTAAACAAGGGTGAGAATTACATCTTGGATGTTGATTCTGAGAAATTAAGGAAACTTGTCAAATCTGGGAAACTTTCAGCTGTGGATGATTACTCTTGTGTTGACACACTTGATGTAATTTTCATCTGTGTTCCAACGCCTTTTAAAGAAAATAAAGATCCTGATATTTCGCACATTTTAAATGCAACTGAAAATATAGCTAAAAAGTTAAGATCTGGGCAAATTATAATTCTAAAGAGCACAACTTTTCCCACAACCACTGAAAGTTATGTCCTTCCGATACTGGAAAAAACGGGCTTAAAGGTTGGTCAAGATTTTTTCCTGGCTTTTTCACCCGAGAGAATTGATCCTGGTAATAAGAAATGGAATCTTTCAAATACCCCTGTAATTGTTGGTGGTGTTACACCAGAGTGTACCAGTTTAGCTGAAGCAGTTATAAAGCAAATTTCAAAAAATGTTCATCGTGTCTCATCTCCAAGTGTTGCGGAAATGGCAAAACTTCTTGAGAATATATTTAGAAGTGTTAACATCGCTCTTGTCAACGAACTTGCTCAGCTTTGTGATAGAATTGGTGGAATTGACATTTGGGAGGTTATTGAAGCAGCTTCAACCAAACCATTTGGTTTTATGCCATTTTATCCTGGACCCGGAATTGGTGGGCATTGTATTTTGGTTGATCCATACTATCTTGCGTGGTTTGCAAGGTCATATGATTTTCATACAAATTTTATTGAGTTAGCTGCTGAGACAAACGAGTCAATGCCTTTTTATGTTGTAAATTTAATTTTGAAGGAGTTGAGTAGCATCCCGAAAACTATAAAGGATGCAAACATACTTTTTCTTGGCGTTGCGTTTAAAAAAGATGTTGATGATACACGGCTTTCACCTGCGTTGAAAATTATTGAAATACTTATGAACGAGGGAGCACGAAACATATCTTATAATGATCCATATGTTCCTGAGGTGTTGGTAAATGGAGTAAGGTTTAAATCTATTGAGTTAAGTCGTGAAAATTTGCAAAGTTTTGATATCGTTGTTGTCACAACAGACCACAGCAGTTATGATTTTGATTTTATCGTCAAGAATTCAAAAATTGTAATTGATACAAGAAATGCTACGAAAAATGTTAAAGCCAATAATGCAAAAATAGTTAAACTTGGCGCGGTTAAAAAATTTAAAACAAAGGGTTAACAACATTGATGAAAAAGTTTCTTCTGCTGTTGATTATTTTCATTTTAAAGTTTAACCTCTTCGCACAACTTCTAGAAATAAAGCCTGAGGTGACAAAAAAGGAATTGGGGATGAAATTTTTTGATGAACTTTTTAAGCAGAGCCAGAACCTTCAATATCCTTTACTTGATCCATCTCTTTTTTCACTTGAAAAACCCATTGATCCAGAGACTTACATAATTGGACCAGGTGATGTTCTAAGTGTAAATATATGGAGTTCACCTCCCTTAAATTTCATGGTTCAGGTCACCGTTGAGGGCACGGTTATAGTTCCAACTGTTGGGGAATTTAAAGTTTCGGGGCTTACTCTTTCAGAAGCAAAAAAGGTTATGATTCAAAAAATAAAGTCAAAATATATCGCAAGCGAAATCACAACAACGCTTATAGCGCCACGATCGTTCAATGTGATTGTAACGGGCTATGTTTTAAACGAGGGGAAATATAAAGTTCGTTCAATTGATAGAGTTTCAGATGCGATATTGTTCGCTTTTTTACCATCTGATTCGCTTCAATTAACACGAAGAAATACTATGATTGATAGCGTTTCTTTGAGAAAAATTCTCTTGAAAAGAGGGGACAAAATTTTTAAAGTTGATTTACACAAATACCTTGCGACAGGGGAAGATAAATATAATCCTTACCTGCTTGAGGGGGATTGGATTGTGGTTCAGCGTCGTGATCCATCATCTTTTGTCGCAATATATGGGGGTGTGAATAAACCTGGGGTTTATGAGTTTGTGCAAGGTGATAAACTTACCGATATTATCAAAATAGCTGGGGGAATAATTGAAAGCGCTGATGTTGAAAATGTTGAAATCGTAAGGCTTAATGAAAGCGGAGAATTGAAAGAGAGGTTAAGTGTTAATTTAAGTAATATCTTGAATGGTAAAGGGGATGATGTAACGCTTGAAAATAATGATAGAATTTTTATCCCTGAAAAAAGGACACTGAAGCAAAATTATACTATTACAGTCATGGGCGAGGTTAAATATCCTGGGGTTTATCCTATCTCAAGGAATGGAACAATGTTAAGTGAAATATTGGGGAAGGTTGGGATAAATAGTTTTTCTGATGTTGAGAATGCTTATATAGTTAGAGGTTTGGCACCATTTGATCCGCAAAGGGAGCATATTTTGGGGTATTTATTCCTTAAAAACTTCGCATTTTCAAGGGAGGATTCTTTAAATTTCTCTCAGGAGTTAAGTCTTTTGGATTCTGTTAAATTTGTTGCTATTGACTTTATTAAGATAATTAGCGGAACAGCTGACTTAGAACTGCAAGACGGGGATTTTATTTATATACCGAGGAAACAAATTCCGATGGTTTATGTTTTTGGTCAGGTAAGTAACCCTGGTTTTGTCGCTTATAAGGAGGGCAAAGATTATAGATATTACATTTCTCAAGCTGGGGGATTTTCACAACTTGCAAGAAGAGGGGAGGTAAAGGTTATAAAGCGGAAAACATATGTTTGGTATGATGCTGATGACACCAAAATTGAACCCGGTGATTTTATATTTGTTCCGAAGAAAGTAGTAAGAGAGCCAATTTATTACTGGAATGTTTTCAAAGATGTAATTTTAACTGTTGGTGCGGTCGCTTCAACTGTTGCAACGATAATTTTAATTTACAATCAGCTTAAAGCGAAATAACTTCTTGAGAAATAGATGAGGCAACGATATAAAGCAGAACTTTTGCTTTTACTTATCACTTTTATCTGGGGTGGAACATTTAGCATTGTTAAAACAGCCCTTGAAAATGTCTCTCCGTTAATTTTTCTTGGGATACGATTTGGGATTTCAACAGTTTTATATTTTGTATTTTTCCCTGGATCGCTTAAGCATTTAAATCTTCTAGCTTTGAAACATAGTTTTGTAATCGCTTTCTTTCTGTTTGCCGGTTTTGCATTTCAAACGCTTGGATTGAAATACACAACTGCTTCAAAGTCTGGTTTTATAACTGGAATGCTTGTAATTTTCACACCAGTTGCGCAGTTGGTAATTGAGCGGAAACCACCTAAAATTGGAAATTTGATTGGAATTTTTCTTGTGACATTAGGTCTTTTGTTCCTTACCTCAAGTGAAAGTTCAATTGGAAGTTTTGTTTATTCGCTTGGGAAAAATTTTACAATTGGTGATTTTTTAACGCTCCTTTGTGCTATAATGTTTGCGCTTTACATTGTTTATCTTGATATATATTCAAGGTTACATCCAACCTCAGCTCTCGTTCTTGTTCAGCTTGCGACGACTTCAATTTTTTCATTTTTAATTGCGTCTTTCTTTGAGGAGATCAAATTGAATTTTTCATTTCAATTGCTGTTTGCGCTCATTTACACTTCTCTTCTTGCTACTATATTTGCAACTTATATTCAAACAGAATATCAAAAATTTACAACACCAACTCGTGCTGCTGTAATTTTTACAATGGAGCCAGTTTTTGCTGGAATTATCGCATGGATATTTTTAAATGAGAGATTTTCTAATTTTGCTTTGCTTGGTTCCGCTTTGATGCTTGGAGGGCTTTTAATTTCAGAGCTATCTGATATCGTATTTAAAAGTCGGTCTGGAAATTTTTTACAAAGGAAATAAGTTTTAATTTAAGAAAAAGAAAAAGTAAGGTTTTGAAATAGATGCGAAATCCAAGAAATACAACCGTCGTTGTTGCAATGAGCGGTGGTGTTGATTCATCGGTTGCAGCTGCAATTTTAAAAGAGCAGGGTTACAATCTGATTGGGATAACGATAAAGACATATAATTACGAAGATGTGGGGGTGAAAAATGAACACAGCTGTTGTTCGCTTGAGGGGATAAATGATGCGAGAAATGTAGCTACAAAGTTTGGTTTTCCTCATTATGTTGTTGACTTTACAAAGGAATTTCATCGTGAGGTGATTAACTATTTCATTAAAGATTATCTTGAGGGGAGAACCCCGAACCCTTGTGTCATCTGCAATAGAAAGATAAAGTGGGAAGCTTTGATAAGAAAAGCGATTTCGCTTGGGGCTGATTATATCGCTACGGGTCATTATGCAAGGATTAAATTTGATGAAGTGAAAGGAAGATATATTTTGATGCGTGGGATTGATTCATCAAAGGATCAGTCATACGCTCTTTGGGGTTTAACCCAGGAAAGTCTAAGTAGGACAATATTTCCTCTTGGTGAACTTACAAAGCAGGAGGTGAGGGAGCTTGCGAAGAAGTATGAATTGAGAATCGCAAATAAGCCTGAAAGTTTTGAAATTTGCTTTGTTCCAGATAATGATTATACAAGGTTTTTGGAAAATAGCGTTCAGGGGCTTGCTGAGAAAGTTAGAGGTGGAGATATAATTATGGATGGGAAAGTCATTGGGAAGCATAGAGGTTATCCATTTTATACAATCGGGCAAAGGAAAGGGCTTGGGGTTGCGCTTGGTTATCCAGTTTATGTTATTGGGATTGATCCTGAAAGAAACATTATAGAGGTTGGAACGGAAGAAAAGCTTTATCACAATGCGTTAATAGCTGGAAATGTTAATTTGATTTCTGTTGAAAAAATTGAAAATGGGATGAGGGTTACCGCAAAGATAAGATATTCTGATGAAGGAAGTCCCGCAATCCTTGAAAACTACAATGATGATAAAGTTCTTGTAAAATTTGAAAAGCCAAAGCGTGCCATCACTCCAGGGCAGTCAGTTGTATTTTATGATGGTGATATTGTTGTTGGCGGTGGTATAATTGAAAGGGCGCTTGATATTTAATATCTGTCAAGTTTGAATTTCTCGCCAAGGTATAATCTCCTTGCTTCAGGGTCATTGGCAAGAAATTCTGCTGTTCCCTCTTTTAAAATTTGCCCTTCAAATAAAAGGTAAGCTCTATCCGTGATTGAAAGAGTTTCGTGGACATTGTGATCAGTGATGAGAACGCCGATATTTCTATTTTTTAGATTTGCAACTATATTCATTAAATCTTCAACGGCGATTGGATCAATTCCTGCGAATGGTTCATCAAGAAGTATAAATTTTGGTTCTGTTGCGAGTGCACGGGCGATTTCGGTTCTTCTTCTTTCGCCACCGCTTAACATATATCCTTTGCTTTTTCTAATGTGAGCGATGCCGAAATCTTCAAGAAGTTCTTCAAGTTTCTCTTTTCTCTGCTCGGGCGTTAAATCCATAATTTGTAAAACTGCCATGATATTTTCTTCAACCGTTAATTTCCTGAATATGCTTGCTTCCTGTGGCAGGTAACTTATCCCTAATCTTGCTCTTTTATACATTGGTAATTTTGTGATTTCAACATCGTCAATAAAAACTTTTCCAGCATTTGGTTTGATCATCCCAACAATCATATAAAATGTTGTTGTTTTCCCAGCACCGTTTGGTCCAAGGAGTCCAACCACTTCCCCTTGTTTTACCTCTATGCTGACATTTCGGACGACATATCTTTTTTTATATCGTTTATAAAGAGATTCAGCCCGTAAAACGCTGTTGTTTGAGTTTTTTTCAAGTTCATTTTTTTTATTTAAACCAAACAATCTCAAGTTTAGCATTTTTCTCTGGCTTTCTTTTTATATAGTTAAAACCCTCAAGATTAAAGTTTGATTCCTTACCCGCAACAAGTTCCTCGGGATAATAAAACCCTTCAATTCCACCGATAATTTTTATCCTGTGCATTTTCCCGTCTTTAAATTTAATCCATACACTGTCTCCACTTACAAAGTTAACTCCGTTTGGTTTTCTTTCATTTGTTTCGGTTGTCTCAAAGATATAATACAAACTCATCGCATTTTTTTCAACATAGACTTCATCAATTTTATTCTTTTTAAATTTAATCCACATCGTCTTTCCTTTTAATTGATTAAACCTTTCGGGATAAGCAGAATCGGCTGGGTCAATTGCAAAGGCGGAACCATAAATAAAAACCTCTTCAATTTTTCTATCCCTTAACTTAACAACAATTGAGTCGCCAGATATCTGACTATTTTCATACCATACAATCGGGTTTCGCCATAAGATTATCAAATCTTTTTTATCATAGTAAAAAACATCTCCGCAAATCGCTGAAAAATCTCCGCGAACTATCATAACGCTGTCCGTTGCCGAAAACATGCTTACATTTGTGTCTCTAAATGCCTCCATAAATTTTCCAACAACAATCAATGTGTCAATCTTCCCGTCGGAGGATGTATCTATTTGAACGAGTTTGGGATTAGTTTTTATAACGCTATATTTGGCACTATCATAGTTTTCAAAATAGCCGCCGTAGATCGTAATGTTGTTTTCAAGATTTTTGATAATAACATTTCCAACTGCGATTGATTTTTTATCCGTGCGATAATAGAAAAGTTCATCGGATGTTATGACTGTGGTTGAATCAACAAGTTTTACATTTGATTTGAAGACAGCGAGTTTTTTTTGTGTATCGTAATTTCCATATGATGCTTCAAGTGTTGTCCTTCCGTCTGTTAATTTTACATTTCCCTCGCAAATTGCAATTTTTTTATCTCCAAGGTAAATTCCTTGATTTGCTTCAAGCAAGAGCGTATCCTGTTTGACTTTTAAATTTCCATATGCTTCAATTCTGTTTTCATCAACATATTGGATTGCCCTATCGCACCAGACATAGATGTTTTCATGTTTGAGTTGAACATTTCCGATAAGCTCTCGCACAGTCTTTGAATCATATCTTTTTCCGACTAAGCTATCTGCATGAATTAATTGGACAAGTTTTTGCTGTGAAACTGTTTTAAAGGTTGGGAGCAGATAAAGAAATAAAATCAGAATATGTTTGAAACCGCATCTGGACACGGAAAAGTTTGAATTTATATTTTGCTTTCTTTGTTTTTTTCAACGAGTTTAAGGAAAGCTTCAAAAACTGTTTCAACTGTTAAATCTTTCATGCAGATATTTCCAATTGGGCATTTTGTTAGATTGCATGCTATACATTCAAGATCTTCTTTTCTCACCCATAGATGTTTTTCTCCATATGGACCTTGAGCGTAGGGATTTGTTGGACCGTAAATCCCAAGTGTTGGTGTTCCAACGGCGGTTGAGATATGCATAGGACCTGAGTCATTGCTTATCGTGAAAGAACATCTTTTTAAAATTGATGCAAGTTGTTTCAAGTTTGTCTTTGGGGGAATCAGGGGTTTTTCTTCCATGATTGAGAAAATTTTTTGTGCATCTTCAAGTTCTTTTTGATTTCCCCATAGGATTAAAATTTTTGCGTTAAAATTTTTGGCTATTATATCACCAAGCTTTGCGAATTTTTCAATTCCCCATCTTTTTGTTTCCCATGTCCCGCTTGGGTTTAAGGCGATGACCATTTTCCCATTAAGATTGTTCTCCTTCCAGAATTTTTCTGCGAATTTTTCAGCTTCCTCATTAAGTTGTATATAAATTTCTTTATCAATTATTTCAAGTCCAATGGCTCTCAAGGCATCAAGGTTAAATTCAACATTGTGATGAACTTCTTTTCTTGGTTTTAGTTTGACATTGTAGGCGTAGCTTCTACCCCGAAAGGCATAACCAACACGGTATTTTGCTCCTGTTATAAATGTCAGCAAGGCGGATCTTGGATTGCAAAAAAGGTCAATCACAAGGTCATATTTCCTTTTTCTCAATTCCCAAAATTTAATTAAGTTATTTTTTTCTCGCTCAAAAATTATCAATTCGTCAATGAATGGGTTTCCATCTACTATTTCTTTTGCTGGGGGTTCAGTTAAGAAGTCAATTTTTGCGTTTGGGAAATTATATCGCAAGTTTTTCAGAACAGCCGTTGATAACAGGACATCTCCAATTGCACGAAGTTTTATAACAAGAATTTTGTTAATTTTTTCTTTTGAAATTTGAGGCAATTTTTGATTTTAATTGAGTTTATTTTAAAATTTTAATCAGGTTCAAAGGCAACATATTATTTTAAAAAAACCGAGAAACTAATCCAAAGAAAGACTCGTCAAAACTTTGAAAATCAAACCTCACATTAAAAACAAAAATGGCAAAGCCATGCTCAAGCGCACACTTTTATCAGTCTTCTTAATTTTGATATTTACAACAATAGTTTTATCTCAGGAAGAAGCTCGGCTTTTCCGTTTTCCAGCGATTTATGATTCCCAAATTGTTTTCACTTATGCTGGCGATCTTTACATTGTATCTTCAAGCGGAGGTATAGCCAGGAAGCTCACAAGCCACAAAGGTTATGAGATGTTCCCGAGGTTTTCTCCAGATGGAAAGTATATCGCCTTTACAGCGCAGTATGATGGGAATACTGAGGTTTATGTAATGCCTGCTGAAGGTGGGGTTCCGAGAAGATTAACTTATACAGCTACACTTGAGCGTGACGATGTTTCAGATAGAATGGGTCCGAATAATATCGTTATGGGGTGGACACCTGATGGGAAATATATAATTTTCCGTTCAAGGATGAAAAGCTGGAATGCTTTTCAAGGAAAACTTTACAAAGTTTCGCTTGATGGAGATATTCCTGAGGAATTGCCATTGCCAAGGGGAGGGTTTTGCTCATTTTCGCCAGATGGTAAAAAGCTTGCATACAATCGGGTGTTCCGCGAGTTCCGCACATGGAAAAGATATAGAGGTGGAATGGCGGATGATATATGGATTTATGATTTTGAAACAAAGAAAACAGAAAATATAACCAACAACCCAGCTTCGGATATCATACCAATGTGGTATGGTGATAAAATTTATTTTCTCTCAGATAGAGATGAAAATCAAAGAATGAATCTTTATGTTTATGATTTGAAGACGAAACAAACCAGAAAGCTTACAAACTTCAAAGATTATGATATCAAATTCCCATCCATTGGGAAGAATGCGATTGTATTTGAATACGGTGGATATATTTACAAATTTGACCTGAAAACGGAGAAGGTTGAAAAAGTTCCCATTATAATTGCTGATGATATGGCAAATGGTCGTGGCGGGATAATCAAGGTTGCCGAATTTATAACTGATTATGATATTTCACCTGATGGGAAAAGGGCTTTATTCGTTGCGCGAGGTGATATATTTACAGTTCCAGCGAAAGAAGGACAGACGAGAAACCTGACAAATACTTCAGGTGTTCATGAGCGTGACGCCGTGTGGTCGCCCGACGGGAAATATATCGCTTATATCTCTGATGCTTCTGGTGAAGACGAAATTTACATAATCCCACAGGATGGAAGCGGCAAACCAATTCAACTAACCTCTGGTGAAGATACATACAAATATCGTATTGTGTGGTCACCAGATGGTAAAAGGATAATGTGGTCGGATAGAAAATTAAGATTAAGGTATGTTGATGTGCAAACGAAAAAAATAAAAGATGTCGCACAGGCAACAGCAGGGGAAATAAGACAGTATTCATGGTCTCCAGATGGGAAATGGATCGCATATGTAAAACCAGAAGAGGAAGGTCTTTCAAAAATTTACCTTTACTCTGTTGAAAAAGATGAGTCATACGAAGTCACGGATGGATGGCATTCCTCGTATAATCCAGTTTTTAGTTCCGATGGGAAATATCTGATTTTTGTTTCGGACAGGGATTTTAACCCGATCTACGGAAGGACGGAATTTAACCATGTTTATCAAGATATGGCGAGGATTTACCTGATAACTCTTTCAAAGAGCGTTGAATCTCCATTTAAGCCAACAAGTGATGAGGTTAAAGTAAGCGATGAAGCGAAACAATCTGGCATGGAACAGCCAAAGAAAGAAACAACGCAGGAAAAGAAACCCGTTAATGTTGTCATTGATCTTGATGGCATAAAAGATAGAATAATTGGTTTGCCGATCACACCATCAAGTTATTCAACAATTGGATATGTTTCGGACAAAATTTATTATATCAGAAGGGGGTTGAAGGATGAGAAACCTTTGCTTTTGGTGTATGATTTAAGTGAGAAGAAGGAAACGGAGATAGGGCAATTTGATAATTTTGTGATCTCGTTTGATGGAAAGAAAATGCTTGTAGTTAAGGAGAGAACTTATTCTATTATAGATCTTCCGAAGGGGAAAGTTGAATTAAAGGATAAACTTGATCTTTCTGGGCTTGAGGTAAATCTTGACAGGCGTGCTGAATGGACGCAGATTTTCAATGAGTGTTGGAGACAGATGAGAGAATTTTTCTATGACCCGAATCTTCATGGCGTTAATTGGGAAGGGGTTAAGAAAAAATATGAAGTTTTGCTTCCGTATGTTAATCATCGCGCTGATTTAACTTATATAATTGGTGAGATGATAGGTGAGCTTAACGCAGGGCATACTTATGTTGGTGGTGGCGATTTGCCAAAAATTGATAAAACGCAAGTTGGTTTGCTTGGGGCAGAACTTGAAAGAGATAAAAAATCAGGCTATTATAGAATAAAGAAAATTTTAAAGGGACAGAACTGGGATAAGAATCTTCGCTCGCCTTTGACTGAGGTTGGGGTAAATGTAAAAGAGAATTATTACATTCTTGCTGTGAATGGTAAATCGGTTAAGGAAGTGAGAAACATTTATGAGTTGCTTGTTAACACTGTTGGAAAACAGGTTAAACTTCGTGTTAATTCGCAACCGAAAGAAGAGGGAAGTTGGGAAGTTACAGTTGTTCCGATAGCAGACGAAACACGGCTTTACTATTATAATTGGGTTCAGAACAATATTGAAAAAGTTGATAAAGCGACAAATGGGAAAGTTGGTTATATCCACATTCCTGATATGGGAGTGATGGGGTTGAATGAATTTGTGAAGCATTTTTATCCACAACTTCGTAAGAAAGCTTTGATAATTGATGTAAGGGGGAATGGAGGTGGAAATGTTTCACCGATGATAATTGAGAGATTAAGAAGGGAGATCGCAATGGTAAGTATCTCAAGATATATGAGCCCAACACCAAATCCAAGGGATATGCACTACGGACCAAAAATTTGTATAATTGATGAATTTTCTGCTTCAGATGGGGATATATTCCCATACAGATTTAGAAAATATGGGCTTGGCAAGCTTGTTGGAAAGAGGACTTGGGGCGGTGTGATAGGAATAAGAGGAACGCTTCCCCTGCTTGACGGAGGATATCTTAACAAGCCAGAATTTGCTGTTTATGGTGCTGAAGGTGAAGGATGGATAATTGAAGGGTATGGTGTTGAACCTGATGTATATGTTGACAATGATCCAGCTAAGGAATATGAGGGAATAGATGAACAGCTAAACAAGGCGATTGAACTTATACTTGAAGAATTGAAGACAAAAGAAAAGAAACTTCCTCCAGTACCACCATATCCCAAGAAATGATCACAAAAAGGGCGGGTTAAATCCCGCCCTTTTTTGTTTTAAATTTTAAAAGAGCATTTTTTTGTTTATTTTTAAGTGAAAACGGAATAAAAATTTTCTCATACCTTGTAAATGGAGGATGCAAAAGTCAAAGCAAATCAAGAAATTATCCAAATTGATGGCTCATATGGTGAGGGTGGTGGGCAAATGTTAAGAACATCCCTTGCTCTTTCAATTCTTCTCTTCAAACCTTTTGAAATGATAAATATCAGAGCCAATAGACCAAATCCAGGAATTCAAGCCCAGCATCTTAAAGCAATTGAAGCAGCTTCTATTGTATCGGAGGCAATCGTTGAGGGTGCCAAACTTAAATCAAGTTGGATAAAGTTTTTCCCGAAGAGAATAAAAAATGGAAATTTCCGATTTGACATTGGCACTGCTGGAGCTACATCGCTTGTTTTACAAACGCTTTACCTCCCACTTTCTTTTGCAAGTGGAACATCTAATTTGACGATAACAGGTGGAACGCATGTTTCGTGGAGTCCCACTTTTGATTACATTAAAAATTGCTGGATTTATTTTATGGAAATTCTTGGTTTGAAGATCAAGGTTGAGCTAAAAAGGGCTGGATTTTATCCTCACGGAGGTGGCGAGATAAAAGCTCTTATAAATCCTGCTGATGGGGTAAAACCATTAAATCTTATTGATAGAGGCAAACTTCTAAAAATTCAAATTTATTCTGCACATACAAACTTAACAGATGAGGTTGCAAAAAGACAGGCGAGAACCGCTGAGAGGATTTTAAAAGGATATGGCGAAATTGAAACGATAATTGACGAACTCGAATCTTATTCAAAGAACACGACAATTGCTATAACTGGGATTTTTGAAAATTCAATTTGTTGCTATACTAATCTTGGTGAGAAAGGCAAAAGAGCTGAACTGGTGGCTGAAGAGGCATGTGAGAAGTTTATAAAATTTTTATCAACTGAATCAGCTGTTGATGAATATATGGCAGATCAAATTTTACTCCCGCTTTCTATAGCCAGTGGGATTTCTCAATTTACAACGCCCAAAATTACGAGTCATCTGAAAACTAATATGGACACGATCAAAAAATTTATTGATGTTGAGTTTAAGATCAGTGAGTTCAAAAACTCATATAAAATTGAAATAAAAACTAACCTTGGTTAAATTATGAGGGTTAGGGTTCTTAAAATTAACACTATTGAGGAGGCAATTGAAGAATTTTCAAGATTTGGCGAGGTTGAACCCTTTCTTTCTTCTGAATTTAAACCAGAAAAATTTGTCTGTGTGAATTTAAAAATTGAGAATGCAACTGATGAAATTGCATCCTTTATCTCACGGGAGATAGCCAGATATCTTGAGAGCGATGTCCTCGTTTCAAAGTTGGATGGAAATGGGCGAAGGGATTTGATAATTTCAGTAAAGGTTGAAAATTTTTGGCATTTAATAAACATGTTAAAAAATTTCTCTGCCGAAGGGGAAGCGCTTGCTGAAAAGTTAACAACAGCGGTGAGAGGTTTTTACGATGATTTTATGGTTTATAGATTTGGAGGTAGGGAATTTGATTTTTCAAGGAGAACTTACATAATGGGAATTTTAAATGTGACGCCAGATTCTTTTTCAGACGGGGGGAAGTATTTCACGGTTGATTCAGCAGTGGCGCATGCTATGAAAATGATTGAAGAGGGAGCAGACATAATTGATGTGGGTGGGGAATCAACTCGTCCTGGTTCAGAGCCTGTTCCACTTGAGGAAGAATTGAGGCGTGTTATACCTGTGATAAAGGAAATTGTGAAAAGAACGGATGTCCCAGTTTCAATTGATACATATAAATCAGAAGTGGCAAGGCAAGCACTTGATAATGGGGCTGTAATTGTAAATGATATAAGTGGTTTGAGATTTGATGAAAAGATGGCTGAAATTATTGCAAGGTATAATGCGAGTGTTGTCATCATGCATATCAAAGGGACTCCTAAAACAATGCAGCAAAATCCGCATTATGATGATGTTATTTCAGAGATTTATAGCTATTTGAGTGATGGCATAGCAAAGGCACAAAGCGCTGGAATTGAGCAAATAATCATTGATCCTGGGATCGGCTTTGGGAAAAGATTAAATGATAATCTTGAGATAATAAGGCGACTCCGTGAGTTCAAATCGCTTGGGTATCCGATTTTGATAGGAGTTTCAAGGAAATCTTTCATTGGAAATGTTTTAAATTTGCCTGTTGAGGAACGAGTTGAGGGAACTGCTGGAGCTGTTGCTATTTCGGTTTGGAACGGTGCAAACATTGTCAGGGTTCACGATGTTAAGGAAATGACGAGGGTTGTGAGAGTTGTTGATGCGATAAAACAGATAACAATTAAGCAAAGCCAAGTTTAATGCCAGAAATTTTAAAAATAGGATTCTTGCATCTTACTCTTGTTGACTTGATTGATATTTTAATAGTGAGTCTTATAATTCGCCAACTTTACATTTGGATGAAAGGGACAATTGCTGCTCAGATCTTTTTGGGTTTGATGTTTCTTGTTTTGCTTTCATTTGTTTCAGAGCTTGTAAATTTAAAACTTCTTAACTGGTTATTGAAGTTTATCAGCGATGTTTGGGTTCTTGCGTTTATCATTCTTTTTCAGCCAGAGCTACGTCGTCTTCTTATGCTTGTTGGGAATAATCCGTTGTTTCGCTTGATTTTTAAGCCAAGCGTGACCGCTGTTATTGATGAGGTTATTGAGGCGGTTGGAGAGATGTCACAAAAGCAAATTGGCGCTTTGATTGTGATCCCGAGGCAAACAGGCATAAGGTCAATAATTGAAACTGGCGTTCCAATTCAAGCAAAGGTCACAAAAGAACTTCTTTTGACAATTTTTTTCCCGAAATCACCTCTTCACGATGGCGCTGTGGTTATATCGGGAGATAGAGTTGAAGCTGCAGCATGTACTCTTCCTTTAAGTGCGCAATCAAGAATTGGAAATTTCCTTCTTGGAACAAGACATAGAGCAGCGCTTGGTTTGAGTGAAATTTCCGATGCAATTGTGATAGTTGTAAGCGAAGAAACAGGAACAATTTCAGTTGCTGAGGCGGGGAAATTAATCCGTGGACTATCGCCTGAAGGTCTGCGGAAAAAACTACTTGCGGAACTTCAAGCTGAAGATAAGTCTCCAAAAGAAATTTTTGAAGAGGTTTCACAAAGTGAATAATGTTTGTGCAGTAATACCTGCATATAACGCTGAAAGGACAATCGGAGTTTTAATTGATGGAATAAAAAAATATATTCCTTTGAGGAACATAGCTATTATTGACGACGGTTCATCTGACAGGACATCGGAAGTTGCACTGAGTTTTGGTGTTAATGTTTTAAAGCTTGACAGGAATTATGGCAAGGGAAGAGCACTGAAAACTGGATTTGAATTTGCAAAGTTGGGCGGTTACAGTGCGGTTTTAACCCTTGATGCAGACCTTCAGCATGACCCAGATGAAATTCCTAAGTTTTTTGATAAATTCAATGAAGGTTTTGACATTGTTATAGGAAATAGAATGGGAAATTTGAAACCGATGCCGATTGAACGGATTTTTTCTAATAAAACAACATCTTTTTTGATCTCGTTAAGAACTGGACACAAGGTTCCCGATAGCCAGTGCGGATTCAGATTGATTAATAGGGAAGTAATTGAGAAGATCAAGGTTAAAAGTGATGGTTTTGGTTTTGAAAGCGAATTTTTAATAAAGGCGTTGCTTGCTGGATTCAAGGTCGGCTTCGTTGATATTAAGACAATCTACAATGGTGAAAGAAGCTACATAAAACATTTTGGCGATACATTAAAATTTGTGTCAATTTATCTCAGAAGTTTTTATTCCAATGACTTTCTTGAGTTAAAAAACAAAGGTGAAAAATTTTAATTTGGGGAAATTTGAAGATGAAAGGAAAGCGATGGTTGAGCTGTTACGTAGAAGAGGAATAAAAGATGAAAATGTTCTACGGGCGATGGAAAAAGTCCCAAGGCATCTTTTCGTTCCAGAGGCATTTATACATTATGCTTATGAGGATTCAGCACTACCGATAGGGTGCTCGCAAACGATCTCTCAGCCTTATACAGTTGCGGTTATGACCGAGGCTCTTGAAGTTAAACCTGGTGATAAAATTTTAGAAGTTGGAACCGGGTCTGGATATCAAGCAGCAATTCTCGCAGAGATGGGAGCGCAGGTTTTCACAATTGAGAGATTTGAGGAGCTTTTAAAAAAAGCGCTTGAGACGCTTTCAAAGCTTGGATATAATGTCGTTGGAACTGTTGGTGATGGCTCTATTGGATGGAGTGAATTTGCCCCGTATGATGGAATAATTGTCACAGCAGCGGCTCCAAAAATTCCAAAATCGCTCGTCAATCAGCTTAAAATTAACGGGCGACTTGTCATCCCAATTGGTGACCTTGAGGTTCAAGAGCTTTACATCATAAAGAAAATTGAGGAGCATAAACTTGATATAAAGAAAAAATTTGGTTTCAAATTTGTTCCACTGATTGGAAAGGAAGGATGGAGTGAAGAAAGATTCAGAAATAATGGCAGATGAACTTAAAACATGGAGAGAAAAGTTCTTGCAATTGTGGGTCCAACAGCATCGGGGAAAACAAAGCTATCTCTTATCGTTGCTGAAAGGATAAATGGAGAGATAATATCAGCCGATTCAAGGCAGGTTTACAAGTATATGGATATTGGCACAGCTAAGCCATCAAGGGAAGAAAGAGAGAAAATAAAACATTACTTTATTGATGAGTTAAATCCCGATGAAGAATTCAACGCAGGAATTTTTGGTGAAAGAGGACGTGAAATCATTGAAGATATATTTTCAAGGGGAAAAGTTCCTATCATCGTTGGTGGTTCAGGGCTTTATATCAAAGCTTTAATTGATGGCTTCTTTGAGGGACCTGGTGCCGATTGGGAACTTCGGGAAATACTTTACAACAGGGCAAAGGAATTTGGAAAAGAATCTCTCTATGAAGAGCTTAAAAAGATTGATCCAGAATCAGCCCAAAAAATTCATCCGAACAATTTGAAGAGAATCATAAGGGCTCTTGAAGTTTATTATTTAACAGGTAAACCGATTTCTCAACTTCAGAAAGAAGTGAAGCCGGAGATAAATTTTAACGCAGTTCAAATTGGGCTCAAGTGGGACAGAAAAAAATTATATAAACGAATTGAGGAAAGGGTTAATGAGATGCTAAACAAGGGTTTGATTGACGAAGTAAAAAATTTAAGAACACTTGGATATGATAAAAATTTAAACTCACTTCAAACCGTCGGATATAAAGAGGTGTTCAATTATCTTGATGGGTTAATAACCTATGATGAAATGGTTTATTTGATAAAGCGAAATTCAAGGCGATATGCAAAGCGACAACTTATATGGTTCAGACAAGATAAAAGAATTATTTGGGTTGATGTTGATGAAAATACAGATTTAAATGAACTTGCAGATAAAGTGATAGAAATCTTCAATTTATACAAGCCCGAAGAGAAACCAGGTTAGGCTCTCTTCGGGTGATGAAAGAAAAATTCAATAGTTAATCCCGATGACTTTGAATAGAAAAGCGTAGATATCTGTTTGTTCTTCTATGATTTTTGAAGTTGGTTTCCCAGCCCCGTGCCCTGCTTTCGTTTCAACTCTTAAAAGAACCGGTGTATCCCCAGCATTTGCGGATTGAAGCGTTGCGGTGAATTTATAAGCATGTAACGGAACAACTCTATCATCGTGATCAGCTGTCGTTATCAAAATAGGCGGGTAGGAAGTTCCTTTTTTAACGTTGTGAAGTGGGGAATATGCATACAGAAACTTGAAATGTTCTGGATTTGCCTCAGCATTCCCATATTCAGGAACCCAATATCTTCCAACAGTAAATTTATGGTATCTTAGCATATCAATAACTGGAACTTCACACACAACAGCTCCGTAAAGATCGGGACGTTGAACCATGCACGCAGCTACAAGTAACCCGCCGTTGCTTCTTCCATTTATCACAAGTTTTTTAGAATTTGTGTATCCGTTTTTTATCAACCATTCACCGGCGGAAATGAAATCGTTGAAAACATTTTGTTTTTTATCAAGCATTCCTGCCTGATGCCATTCCTCACCATATTCACTCCCGCCTCTCAAATTTGCAACGGCGTAAACTCCTCCGATCTCAAGCCAAAGCAACCTAACAGCGGAAAATGAAGGCATAATGCTTATATTAAAACCACCATAACCATAAAGTAAAGCAGGATTATTCCCATCAAGTTTCAAACCTCGTTTATGGATTATATACATCGGGATGCGAACACCGTCTTTTGACTCGTAAAAAACTTGTTTCACTTCATAATCATTGGGGTCAAAGCCAGTTAATCTCGTCTCAAAGAATAATTCAAGTTTTCCTGTGGTGAAATCGTATCTATAAACATTTAATGGGTGTAAAAATGATGTGAAACCAAAGAACATCTCTTTATCTTTTTGCTTACCTGAAAGTCCTGAGACAGTTCCAATCCCCGGAAGTTTAATTTCCCGGACAAATTTTCCATCAAGTGAATAAATTTCAATTCTATGCTTTACATCTTCGTTGTAAACGATGACAAAATGGTCGTTAATTATTCTCGCATCTGATATAACTGCTTTTTTATGTTCTGGGACTATGTCTTTCCAATTTTTTCTTTCCGGATTTTTTATGTCAATTGCTATGATTTTATACCTTGGGGCATTTAAATCCGTGACAAAGTAAAAGATATTTCCCTTATTTCCGATAAAATCATAACTTGCGTCAGCCTCGTCAAGTAATCTTATAAAGTCGCCATTGCTTTTCAACTCACGGTAGTAGATTCTATTTTTGGGGCTTGTTCCATGAGTTACGGTTAAAATCAGATATCTCCCATCTTCAGTTATGCTCGGGTAAAAATTAAGTTCTTTCGCGTCTGGTCTTTCATAAACAAGTTTATCCTCGGATTGAGGCGTTCCAAGTTTGTGAAAATAAACCTTGTTATAATTGTTTTCATCTTCTTTTGGCACTGTTCCCGGTTCAGGAAAACGATTGTAATAAAAACCAGAATTATCTGGAAGCCATGCAACACTTGAAAATTTGCACCATTTTAAAACCTCGTCAAAATCTTTTCCGGTTATGACATTTTTTATTTTTATTTCCTGCCAATCGCTACCACTTGTGGAAACCCCGTAAGCAATGAATTTCCCGTCTTTGCTATATGAAAGATTCATCAAAGCAACTGTCCCATCTTCGCTAAATTTGTTCGGGTCTATCACAAGTTTATCTTTTCCTTTCAAACCTTCACGCATGTATAGGACAGACTGGTTCTGAAGTCCATCATTTTTAAAAAAGAAGTATCTATTGCCTGCTTTTGATGGGACTGAAAATTTTGGGTAATTCATCAACTCTGTTAATCTTGCTTTTATCTTATCATATGAAGGAATGGAGCGGACAAATTCAAATGTAATTTTGTTCTGTGCCTCAACCCATTGTTTAACTTCCTCCGAGTTAAAGTTTTCAAGCCAGCGGTATGGGTCAGCAACTTTAACGCCGTGGTAATCTTCAACGACATCAACGGTTTTAGTTTGGGGATAGTTCAATTTTTGCGAAAGTGAGATGGAGACAGTAAGAATAAGCGTCAGGGTTAGAATTAAGATTCTCTTCATGGTGTTTGAGGATAATTTATTTTTAAATGGATTTCCGTTGCGAGGGAAGCAATTTTAATACAACTATATTTTCAATATGATATGTATGCGGGAACATGTCAATTGGCTGAACGATTTCAATCTCATAGTTCGGGTTATATTCTATTAGCATCTTTACATCTCTTGCTTGTGTTGTCGGGTTACAACTTACATAAATAACTTTTCTTGGTTGAATTTTCGCCACCGCTTTTACAACATCTGGGTGCATCCCAGACCTTGGTGGATCAATTATGATTACATCTGGTTTCGGAGTTTCTTTCATCCAAGTTTTATCTTTGTAAAGTTTTTCTCTTAAATCCCCAGCAATAAATCTGCAATTTTTAACATTATTTATCTGTGCGTTTCTCCATGCATCTTCAACTGCACTTTCAACTATCTCAAGCCCAATGACGCTTTTTACATAAGACGAAATGAAAATTGATATCGTTCCAGTTCCTGAATAAAAATCATAAACGATATCATCGGGTTTGAAATTTGCAAACTCAACTATTTTCTTATAGAGTTTTTCTGCTTGTTTTGTGTTCGTTTGAAAGAATGAGTTTGACGAAATTTGAAAAATGAAATCACCGAGTCTCTCATATATTGTTCCATCGCCGTGATAGATTTTCTCGTATTCTCCAACTGCGATCTGTGCTTTCCTTGTATTGATGTTATTAACTATCGTTGTAATTTTAGGAAATTTAGAGAGAAGGACGTTTGAAAATTCAGACATTATTTCTGGGTTGTCCTCAAATGTCACAAGATTAACCATGACATCGCCCGTGTTTTTTCCCTCCCTTATCACGAGAAAGCGGAGATAACCCTCGTTTCTTTCAGATGAATAAATTGGAATTCGTTTTGATTTGAAATAATCCCTTGTGAAGTTCAAAATTCCGTTGCTTAATTCCGACTGAAGTAGGCATTCATCAATATCAATAACTTTATCATATCTATCGGGCAAGTGGAAACCAAGTGCGAAATTTTCACCGAGCTTATCTTGTTTGTTTAATTCTTCATCCAAAAGCCATCGCTGTTCCGAGAAAGAAAATTCAATTTTGTTTCTGTAGAAGAAAATTTCATCAGAGGGAAGAGTGCGCAAAACTATTTTGTCAATGCCTTTAAATCCCCCTATTCTTTCAAAACTTTCAATTACATGATCTCTTTTGAATTCAATCTGTGCGTTGTAGTCAAGATTTTGCCATTTGCAACCCCCACATACACCGAAAAATTTACATCTCGGTTTAACTCTTAAATTAGAACCTTGAATTATCTCAACTGGTTCTGCTTCAGCGTATGATTTTTTAACTTTTGTAATTTTCACCCTGACCACATCCCCTGGGACGACATTCCTAACAAATAGGACGAATCCATTTACTCTCGCAATGCTTTTCCCTTCAAAAACAGTTTTTTCAATTTTTACTTCAATCTCAGTTCCACTTTTAAACATCTCTTGTCGTTTATATTTTTCTTGATGTTATCAGTTAACGCCATCAATGGGGGAAATTATTAAAGGAGCGAAGTTTTAAATTAGTTTTTAAAAAGTTAAAAAAGGCTATATAAAAAATCAAACTGTGGGAAGTTGCATCGTTTTAAGAATAGGACAGATCAAGAAGTCCTTCTTAGAATTTCCAAAAGATTTTTCATATCCTCTGGGAGCTCTGAATCAAACTTCATGAATTCGTTCCTTGCAGGGTGAATAAACCCGAGAGTTTTTGCGTGAAGCGCTTGTCGTTGCATGATTTTTAAAAGTTCATCCACGAATAATTTTTTCTTCCTCTCAACTCCTCCCCACGCAATTCTTCTTCCCCCATAAGTTGGGTCTCCAAAAACAGGATGTCCTATATGTGCAAGGTGGACTCTTATTTGATGTGTTCTCCCAGTTTTCAACCTTAGCTTAACAAGCGAAAGGAATTCAAATTTTTCAAGAACTTCGTATTCGGTTATTGCAAGTTTTCCTCCTTTGACAACTGTAAATTTTGTTCTGTCGCTTTTGCTTCTTCCAAGCTCCGCTTCAATTACACCACGAGTGGAATTAAAATGTCCCCATACGATTGCCCAATATTCGCGCTCAACTGTTTTGTGAAAGAACTGCCTCGCAAGGTGCCTGTGAGTTTCATCATCTTTTGCCACAACAAGTAATCCACTTGTGTCTTTATCAAGGCGATGAACTATGCCGGGGCGAACTTCATCACCTGAGACATTTACTTTAGAAAGTTTTGAGCAGTGATAAAGGAGAGCGTTTACAAGCGTTCCAGTATAATTGCCATGTCCCGGGTGAGTGACCATACCTGCTGGTTTATTGACGACGAGGAGATAATCATCTTCATAAACTATATCAAGAGGGATCGGTTCTGGTTCGAGTTCAGGTCTTGGTTCTTTTGGAATTTTTACAGTTATTTTCTCCCCGGGGGAGATTTTATGGCTTGGTTTCACGGTTTGACCATTTACAAGGACAAGCCCGGATTCAATCAATTTTTCAATTTTGCTTCTGCTTGCATTTTCAATTTGATTTGCAAGAAATTTGTCTATTCTTTCTCTTTTTTCAACATTTGGGACAATAATTTCAATCTCTTTTAAGATTTTCAACTTCCCCGAGATCTCAATTACTTCATTTTTCGCTGGTGACATTGTTCATAGCGTCGGGATTTATTTCTTCAGCTTGTTCTGTCGCTTGTTTTTCATGGGGAGCAAAAAGAAGTAGCAAAACCCCAATCGTAACCGATGCATCTGCAATGTTAAAAATTGGCCATCTGTCAATGTGATATCCGAAGAGATTTATGTCAAAAAAGTCAATATCAATGAAATCAATTACCCTACCGTGAAATAGTTTTGCATAGTTAAATATGATACCATGGAAAATTCTATCAATCAAATTTCCAATTGCTCCACCAAGTATCATTCCAAGTGAAAGGCGAATGATAAAATTTCCATTTCTTACTTTATAAAGGTAGAGAAAAACAATAACTACAGCTACGGTGGCAAGAAGTGTTAAATAAAATTTGTTCCCTAAATTTATCCCAAAAGCTATTCCAGGGTTTTCGGTGTATGTTAACCTTACAAAGTCGCCAATCACTTGTTTTGATTCACCAAGTCTCATCCCTTCAACTTTAATTCCAAGGGCTGGGATTTCAAATCCCCTTACGAAGAGTTTTGTTAATTGGTCGCATAGAATTATAAAAAGTGATACAAATAGTATTCGCACGGGTTCTTCAGAATCTTTTCTTTTGTGCAAGTTTGCATTCAATACATAGTTGGGTATGCGGGACCGCTTCAAGACGTCTTTTATCAATCAATTTCCCACAGCTTACACAAACACCGTATGTTCCACGCTCTATCCTCACGAGAGCAGCATCAATATAATTTAACATTTTTTCTTCCCTTGCTATAAAAAACATCGTTTTCTCCCGTTCCTCCGTTTCAGTTCCATACTCCATATGGATTGAGTAGGGAGTTCCAACTGGTTTATCATTTTGCGTGGTTGATTCAATGAGAGATTGTCTATGAAATTCAAGCATTTCAAGAATCTCTTCTCGCTTTTTGAGGAGGATTTGTTTAAAGTATTCAAGCTCCTCTTTTGAGTAGGATGTTTTTCCTGGCTGATTTTCTGTTTTCTTTATATTCTGTTGTTCATTTTTTATTAAACTATCTGAGCCCGCGGCGATAACATTCTGTGTGGTTTTGGTTTCAATTTCCTTTATCTTTCTTTTTACCGTTTTCTTCGCGGTAGTTTTGGCTGTTTTTTTACTTTTTGATCTCGGGGTTGATTTTTTAAGCGTTCTCTTTACAGCAGTTTTCTTTTTAGCTGATTTGGTTTTTCTTTTCGCCATATCGCACCTCAATAAATTTTGAAATTAGTTTAACTTTGCTCTTTCAATTGCAATATCACAAGGCTCGTCGTTCACATCCCATGACTTCACATATTCAGCTTCCCTGAAGTTATCAGTAAGT
This sequence comes from Candidatus Kryptobacter tengchongensis, assembly GCA_001485605.1. Taxonomy (GTDB): domain Bacteria; phylum Bacteroidota; class Ignavibacteria; order Kryptoniales; family Kryptoniaceae; genus Kryptonium; species Kryptonium tengchongense. Next base: position 130,867 of record FAON01000012.1, on the reverse strand, counting down.
TCAATAGCAAGTGTTTCATTTTTGATATAATCGCTCATGGCAAACACAGCTTTTTTCAACTTTTCGGATTCAGTTCTAAAGAAGATACGAATTCTATCTGTTACCTCAAAATTAGCTTCCTTTCTCATGTTTTGGACTCTATTAACGAATTCACGAGCAAAACCTTCGTTTATCAATTCTTCTGTAAGTTCCGTATCCAGTGCTACGGTTATAACTCCATCTGATTCAACGACCCAACCTTTTATGTTTTCACTATAAATTTCAAGATCGTCTTTTGTGATTTCAAGTTTTTCTCCATCAACAACAATTTCGGTTTTACCTTTGTTTTCAATCTCTCTTATCTGATCTTTTTTGAATTCTCTAATTACTTGGGCAATTTTTTGGGCTTTCTTCCCGAATTTCGGACCTATTGATTTGAAGTTGGGTCTTGCTTTCTTTTCAACTATATCTGAATCATCGTCAACATATTCAATTGTTTTGACATTTATCTCGTCAAGAATGACATCTCTCATCATTTCAATTTTTTCTTTTTCACTTTCATCTGAAACAGGTATTATGATTTTTCTAAGTGGTTGGCGAACTTTTAAGTTTGTCTTTGCACGCAAAGACCTGACAATGTAAACAATCCTTTGTGCAAGTTCCATTCTTTTCTCAAGTTCAAGGTCTATTTCATCTTCGTTTGGTTCAGGTATGTATGCAAGATGAACAGATTCATATGGCTCTTTATTCGTGACATCATTTAAGTTTCTGTAAATTTCATCGGCGAGGAATGGGGCAAATGGAGCCATAAGTTTTGATATTGTGATGAGACATTCATAGAGGGTTTGAAAGGCACAAATTTTGTCCTTTTCAACGCCACTTTTCCAAAACCTCCTTCTACTTCTTCTTACATACCAATTTGAAAGCTGATCAATCGTGAAGTCGGAGATTAAACGAGCTGCTTTCGTCAAATCATAGTTATCCATTGCTTCAATGTAATTTTTGATGAGAGAATTTAAGGCAGAAATTATCCATCTGTCAATTTCAGCTCTATCTTTCACAGGGATTCTCTCTTCAGAGTATGTAAATCTATCAATGTTTGCATAGAGTGTAAAGAACGAGTAAGTATTAAGTAGTGTGCTGAAAAATTTGCGCTGAATTTCAACTATGTCTTCTTCGTTGAATAGTTTTGGTTTCCAAGGTGGGCTCACTGACATAAGATACCATCTTACAGAATCAGCACCGTATTTCTCAACGACCTCAAATGGATCAACCACATTCCCGCGTGATTTTGACATTTTTTGACCTTCCTTATCAAGTATAAGCTCATTTACGAGCACATGTTTATATGCTGGGGAATCAAACAGAAAGCTTGAGATCGCATGAAGTGAGTAAAACCAACCTCTCGTTTGGTCAATCCCTTCAGCGATGAAATCCGCTGGGAAATTTTCTTTGAAAAGTTCTTGATTTTCAAATGGATAGTGAAACTGTGCAAAGGGCATCGCTCCAGAGTCAAACCATACATCAATCACCTCGGGGGTTCTCTTCATTATCCCACCGCATTTTTTGCAATCAAAGATTATTTGGTCAACAAATGGCTTATGAAGATCAAGCGGTTCGGGCACATTTTTCCCTTCTTTCTTTATCTCTTCAATACTGCCAATTGCTCTCATTTCACCACAACTTTCACATATCCATATGTTAAGTGGAGTTCCCCAGAATCTATCTCTTGAAAGTGCCCAATCCTTGTTCTCTTCAAGCCAATTCCCGAATCTTCCTGTGCCAACTTCTGGCGGATGCCAGGAAATTTGCCTGTTAAGTTCAATCATCCTATCAACATATCTGGTTGTGCTTATATACCACGATTCACGGGCATAATAAAGCAACGGAGTTTTGCAACGCCAACAATGTGGATAACTATGAACAATCGTCTCCTTTTTGTAGAGCAATCCTCGGGACTTTAGATTTTGAATTATTTCTGGATCCGCATCTTTAACAAACTTTCTTTTGAAATCAATGATTTCATCTGTGAATTCACCGCTTTTATCAACTGGTTGAAGCGTTGGCAAATCATATTCGCACCCAACTTGATAATCTTCCTCACCAAATGCAGGAGCGATGTGAACTATGCCAGTTCCATCTTCTGTGCTGACGAATTCGGCGGTAACAACATAAAAAGCTTTTTTATCAACGGGTATGTAGCTAAAAAGTCTCTCATATTCCCTTCCTTTTAATTGATGCCCTTTATATTCGGCAAGAATTTCATAATCCCCGTCAATTACATTTAATCTATCTTTTGCAAGGATTAAGTTTTCACCTTTGTGAAAAATTTTAACATAAGTTACTTCTGGGTGAACCGCAAGTGCAACATTTGAGATCAATGTCCATGGAGTGGTTGTCCAGACAAGGAAATAGGTTTTTTCTTCATCCTTTGCTTTTACTTTAACATAAATTGAGGGGTCTTTGACATCTTCATAACCCTGTGCAACTTCATGCGATGAAAGCGGTGTTTCACACCTTGGACAATAAGGTTGAATTTTATAACCCTTGTAAATGTATCCCTTATCAAAAAATTGCTTCAAAGCCCACCAGATTGATTCAATATACTCATTTGTAAAGGTTATGTAAGCATTTTCAAGGTCAATCCAATATCCAATTCTTTCCGTCATTTCTTCCCAATCATCAAGATATTCAAAGACGGATTTTTTGCATTCGGCGTTAAACTTTTCAATCCCGTATTCAATTATTTCATCTTTATGTTTTATCCCGAGTTTTTTCTCAATTTCAATCTCAACTGGAAGTCCATGGGTGTCCCAACCAGCTTTGCGGTAAACTTTGAAACCCCGCATCGTCTTATATCTACAGACGAGGTCTTTGATGGTTCTGCTCATGACATGATGAATTCCAGGGCGACCATTTGCCGTGGGTGGTCCTTCATAGAATGTAAAATTTGGTTTCCCTTCTCGTGTTTTTATGCTTTTTTCAAAAATTTTATTCTCTTTCCAGAATTTTAAAATTTCACGTTCAAGCTCGGAATATTTTATTTTGTCGGTTAATTCTTTATACATCTTTGCTTTCAATTTATTTTTAGAATTTCTCTTTGCGTTTGAAGACTTAGTGCTTTCTAAATATGAAAGATAAAATCCATAATACCAAAGTTAGGATCAAGCTTAACAAGATGCTCGTCGTGAGCGGGAAATAAAAAGTAAAATTTCGCTTCTGTATCAAGATGTCGCCTGGCAATTTACCCAAAAATGGGATTTTGCTTCCTATTTTATCGGCGATTAAAAGTATGAGACCAAAAACAAAAATTAAAACGCCTAAAAGCATAAGAATTTTTCCAAACGACTGAAACATAACGATTTCAAACGTTAATTTTTTCAACCAAGCGTTTCATTAATAAAGTTAATTTAGGTTCTGTCTCAGATGCAACTCTAATAACTTCCTCAACGCTTAAAGGTTGAAGTGCATCGGGGAAGCATTCATCAGTTATAACCGAAATTCCGAATACCTTCATCCCCATATGATTTGCGACGATGTTTTCTGGAACTGTTGACATACCAACGGCGTCAGCGCCAATTAATCTCAGGAAACGGTATTCAGCTCTTGTTTCAAGGCTTGGACCTGTCATTGCAACATAAACACCTTTTTGAACTTTTATCCTTTCTTCAAGTGCCACCTGCTCTGCGAGTTCAATAAGTTCTTTACTGTATGGTTCTGACATATCAGGAAATCTTGGACCAAGTTCATCGTCATTTGGACCTATTAAGGGATTGTCTCCAAGTAGATTAATATGGTCTGTTATTATCATCAGGTCACCTTTTCTAAAAAGTGGGTTTAATCCCCCCGCTGCATTTGAAATTAAAAGATACTTAACACCTAAAAATTTCATCACACGGACTGGGAATGTAATTTGTTTCATTGTATAGCCTTCGTAATAATGAAATCTTCCTTGCATTGCCACAACATCTTTCCCACTTAGCTTTCCAAAAATTAGCTTGCCATGATGCGATTCAACGGTGGAGATTGGGAAATGTGGGATTTCTGCATAGTCAATCACTGTTTCAGCCTCAATTTCCTTTGCAAGTCCGCCAAGACCGGTTCCAAGAATTATACCAATTTTGGGTTCAAGATTTGTCTTTGTCCTTATAAAGTTTAACGCTTCCATTATCTGCTGTTTCAATTCGCTCATACTTTTTTGCTCTTTGTTTTATTGTTCAAGGTTTTTAATTATATCGTCAAGTTTAATTTTTTCCTCAATTTTTTCTTGTGTTTCAATTTTTGCAGAAGGTTCAAGTAGATTTAACTTTTCAAGTTCAGATAGAAGGAAATTCTTCAATTCACTTAAAATTCGTTCCTTTTCATTTTTGAGGATTTGAATTTCATTTTCAATTTTTGCTATTTCAAGTTTTGCCTTATTGATGCTTTCTTTTGCTTTAAGCTCAGCTTCTTTTATCAGGAGCTCAGCCTGCTTTTTGGCATTTTCAAGTGTTTTCGTTGCTGTTTCCTGCGCCTGGGTTACCGCAAGGTGCAAATTTTTTTCAATCTGTTTATAAGTTGAAATTTCAGTTTCAAGCATTGCTATTTTTTCTTTTAACTCCTTGTTCTCCTGCAAAAGATTTTCATATTCACCTGCAAGCATTTCAAGATAAACCCTTACCTCTTCAATATTGTAACCTCTTAACGATTTTTTGAATTGCTGTTTTTTAATGGCAAGTGGCGTGAATTTCATTTTTATTTAACCTTTTAATTTCTTGGTCCAAATATGGCAGTTCCAATCCTTACAATAGTTGCACCCTCTTCAATTGCTATTAGGTAGTCATTGCTCATTCCCATTGAAAGATGCTTCATCTCAACATTTTTAAAGTTAAATTTTTCTATCTCCTCTTTCAGTTGCTTTAATAATCTAAACATCGGGCGAACATCCTCTGGATTTGGCAAATATGCTGCAACCGTCATCAATCCTTTTATTCTGACAAACTCGCATCTTTCAGAAATCTGTCTGACAAGTTCAATTGCCTCTTCTGGCTTTACTCCATATTTTGTTTTCTCTCCAGATGTATTAACCTCAATCAAAATATCAATTATGCGATTTATTTTTTTAGCTCGCTTTTCAATCTCAAGTGCGAGTTTCAAGCTATCAACAGAATGTATCAGGTAAACGAAATCAACTATGTATTTAACTTTATTAGTCTGGAGGTGTCCAACGAAATGCCATCTTACATTTTCAATTGAATTCCTTTTTTCAAGGAGCTCCTGAACCTTGTTTTCACCTATGTCGTAAATCCCAGCGTTTATGGCTTCTTTTATCTTATCAACAGGAACAGTTTTTGTAACTGCTACTATAGTGATTTCCTCTGGATTTCTACCTACTTTTTTACAGACCTCCCAAATCCTTTTCTTTATTTCAGAGATGTTTTCAGCGATCATTAGGAAAATAAAGTGTGCTTTTGAGTTTTAAATATAAGTTATAGTCCGTAAAAAATCAAATTGAGCTATTCGGTGACTTTTGAGTTATATAAACTTGAAATTTTCATCGTAAAATCGTAAAATTGTAAAAAAAGTTAAAAATTTAAATGACGACAAAAGCCCCATCTTCGGTTAAAGAATTTCCATCTGATAGTCTTGAGAAAATCGCTTATTCAAGCGTTGAGGGTATCCCAGCAGAAGAACCAAATGATTTAAATCGTCTTGGATATCATATTTGGCTTTATCTTACGGGCAAAATTGATTCGCTTGAGATAGCTGTTAAGATGGCAAGGGCAAGATTGAATATACCGGAGGAAGAGGCGATAAAAATTATAAGGATGAGATTAAAGGAAAGGGGAATTTAAATCAAAGTGAAATAAAATGGAGAAAGAGATGAAAAAATGGGCATTAATTCTTGGTTCATCAAGTGGCTTTGGTGCTGCCACTGCAATTGAACTTTCAAAAAATGGTTATAATATCTTCGGAGTCCATCTTGATAGAGCTGCTACAATGCCAAATGTTGAGAAGGTTATAAATCAGATAAAGGAAAATGGAGTTGAGGTTGAATTTTTTAATGTAAATGCAGCAGATCATGAAAAAAGAAAAGAGGTTTTGGACGCTATTGAAAAAAGATTTTCAAGCGAACCATCAATTATAAAAGTTGTTCTTCACTCACTTGCTTTTGGAACTTTAAGACCGTATATAGCCGAAAATCCCGAGGAACAGGTGACGCCGAAGCAAATGGATATGACACTTGATGTAATGGCACATAGTTTGGTTTACTGGGTTCAGGATTTATTTCATCGTAAGTTGATAGGGAAAGGGACAAGGATCTTCGCTATGACAAGTGAGGGGTCAACGAGAGTTTGGGCATATTATGGACCCGTTTCAGCAGCAAAAGCTGCACTTGAATCTCATATAAGACAGCTTGCATACGAACTTGCAAAATATGGAATAACTGTTAATGGTATAAGAGCTGGTGTTACAGATACTCCAGCGTTGAGAAAAATACCAGGAAATGAGCAAATGATTGAATATTCGCTTAGGAGAAACCCATCTGGCAGACTAACAACACCTGAAGATGTTGCAAAAGCAATCGTTCATTTAAGCCATGATGATATGCAATGGGTTACTGGTAATATCATAGGGGTTGATGGGGGGGAGTTTATCGCAGGGTAAAAAGTGAAGGCGGGCGTAGAAGCCCGCCTTATTTTTATACCATCCGCTCAACATTAAGAGTAAATGCATGGATTCCTTCCTCTTCAAATCTATTGTTCAGAAATTTCACCTCGCTCAAAAAATCTTCAACTTTTTCATCAGGAATAACGGTTAAAATCATTGTGTTGACATCTGGCCATATATGTGTACCAAAGTGTGGCTCTCCTTTATCTGAGCCCTGACCATAAACATCGTTAATTTGTGTAAATCCACGTATATTTAACTTGTCAAAAATTTTCATAACCTCATCTTCAAGAGCTTGATTGAATATAAGCATCACAAGTTTCATTTAACCTCCACTTTTTTATGTTCAAAGATTGAATAGATTGTTGGAACAAGCACAAGTGTTATTAAAGTTGAAAAAGTTAACCCTCCAAGCATCGTTATCCCAAGCGGACGCCATAGTTCAGAACCTTCACCTTTGAAAACGGCAAGTGGCAAGGTTCCTAAGATCGTGGTAAAAGTTGTCATCAAAACGGGTCTCAAGCGTGTTTTTCCAGCTGTAATTATTGATGTGTAAAATTCGTAACCACGAGCTCTTAAAAGATTTGTGTAATCTACGAGAACAATCGCATTATTAACAACTATACCGACAAGCATTATCAAGCCCATAAAAGCTGTAAGCCCAAACGGTACTCCAAAAACAAGCAGACCTAAAACAACGCCAGTGAACGCAAATGGAACTGAAAACATTATAACGAATGGATGAAGCAGTGACTCAAATTGTGAAGCCATAATCATATAGGTCAATATAACGCCAAGGATTAAAACTTGGAAAAGGTCACGGAATGATTTCGCCTGCTCCTCAACCTGACCAGCGAATCTTATTTCAATCCCTGGTGGTATATCAATTTTTGATATCCTTTCTTGTAAGTCTTTGACAACATCGCCAAGAGCTCTTCCTTCAACATTTGCGCCTACGGGTATAATTCGTTGTCTATCCCTGCGCTGAATTTCAATTGGAGAGAAAGTCTCATAAATTTTTGCAACATCTTTTATTTTAACGGTGTTTCCAGACACAGTGCGAACAGGAATTTCACTGATGTATGAAATGCTGTTTCGCAGATCAGCGCCAGGTTGAATTAATATGTCATATTCATCGCCGAGTTCTTTATAGGTTGTTGCTTTAAGTCCGTAAATACTTGATCTTATTGTGCTTGCAATAACTGTTGTGTTAAGTCCAAGAGCGGACGCTTTTTGTTTATCAATTTCAATTCTTATCTCTGGTGTTAATCCACTTCTTCCTATCTGAACATCTTTTGCACCAGGGATTTTCTCAAGCTCATCTTTGATTTTTTCGGCAACTTGCGATGTAAGGTTTAAATCATAGCCGACGATTTCAACTGTCAATGGTTTCCCACCACCAAATAGCAGTGCCTGGAAATCTGATCCACGGGAAATTTCAATTTTATCAATCCCCGGGATCAATTTAGCTTTTTCTCTGATTCTTGCCCCAAGTTCCTGGACTGTAACCCTTCTTTCTTTCAATGGGACAAGTCTTGCGCCAACGGTTACAACATTACTCCCTTCAACTTGACCTGTTATTGTTGCAAAGCCTTGCTCAGTTGTTCCAGCTCTCATAAAGATATATTTTCTCCATTTTTCGGGGATTTCCTCAATTAAAATTTTCTGTAATTGCTCGCCAACCTTTATTGTTTCATCAATTCTTGTTCCAACGGGAAGTTGTGCGATTATCTGGATTTGTCCTGTATCGCTTGCGGGGAAGAATTCAAATCCAACAAATCTAAACAATATAAATGAGCCAACAAATAAAATAAGTGCAATAAGTATAACCATAGCTTTGTGTTTCAAAGCCCAAGATATGATGTTTCCATAGACTCCTTCAATTGAACGGAACCATTTTTCGCTCGTTTCAAAAAATTTTGAGAGGAATTTGTTTTTTAATTTTTCCTGTTTCCTCAGCCATTTGGAAGATAAGGTCGGGGTTAGAGTCAATGAAGCAAATAGTGATGTTAAAACCATCACGGTTACAAGAATTCCAAGTTCTTTAAAAAGGAAGCCGGCAATTCCAGTTAAAAACGCAAGGGGGAAGAACACAGCAATATTCGTCAATGATGATGCCAAAATTGCAAGACCAACCTCGCTGGCCCCAATAACCGAAGCTGTTTTTGGATTTTCACCCCGTTCAATGTGTCGGGTTATGTTTTCAAGGACAACTATGGCATTATCTACAACAATCCCAACGGCAATGGCAAGTGAAGAAAGCGAGATAAGATTTATTGTCCCGCCAATTAAATAAAGCGTGATGAATGCGACGATAAGTGAAAATGGAATAGTTAGAATTATTATCAAGCTTGCTCTCACTTTGCGAAGGAAGAAAAGAACAACAAGTATAACGAAAATCGCACCGTAAATTATCGCGTTATTTAAATTGCGAATTGAATTTCTGATAAATTCAGAGGAATCAAATGCGATGTTGAGTTTCACATCTCTTGGTAAAGTCTTCTCAATTTTCGGCAGAATTTTTTTAACGGCTTCAACTACTTCAATTGTGTTTGCCGTTGCCTGTTTCTGGATGAAAAGTAAAACCCCAGGGGTATTGTTTATTTTGACATAAAGCGTTTGTTCTTTGATTGTATCAATTACATCGGCAACATCTTTTAGATAAACAAGAGCACCTTGATAATTCCCAATGACAGTTGATTTAATTTCGTCAATTGATTTAAACTCACCTGGAACGCGAACATTGTACTCTTTCATCCCAACTTTAATTATGCCAGCTGGAAGAGAAAAATTTTCGGTCTTAAGTATTTGAGCGAGTTGTGGGATTGTTAAGTTGTAAGCTTCAAGTTTTTTGGGGTCAACTTTTATAAGAATTTCGCGTTGGGGTCCACCGATCGCAAAGACGGCGCCAACCCCTGGGACCTGTCTCAGTGGTTGAGCTATTTTGTCCTCTATGATTTTGTTAATCCCGGGGAAGCTTTCACTTGAATTTATACCTATTATCATAACTGGCAAAGTTGATGTGCTGAATTTAAAAATTGAAGGTTCTTGCGCATCATCAGGTAGGTTTCTCTTTACTCTATCTATTGCATCTCTTATATCATTTGTCGCCTCTGCAATATCAGTCCCCCAGCTAAATGATACAGTTATAATTGAAATATTGTCTTTTGAATTTGATGTAACTTTTGACACATTATTAATTGTGCTGACTTCTTCTTCAATGGGTTTTGTAACTTTCTGTTCAACTTCTTCCGCTGATGCCCCTGGGTAAATTGTCACAACGCTTATCGCTGGGGGTTCAAGTTTTGGAAGTAGATCTATCGCAAGGCGAATGAATGCAAAAGCTCCCAAAACAGCAAGTGCCATGTAAAACATTATTACTGTGACAGGTCTATTTACAGATAATTTAGATAAGTTCATTTTTACACCTCCTGATTTTTATTCAACTATTTTTACTTTTGTTCCGTCGTAAAGTTTCGCTTGACCTGTTACAACGACAAGTTCATTTTCCTCAACGCCGTTTAACACTTCAACCTCACCATCAAATTTCCTCCCAATAGTTATATTCTTTCTTTTAACAATATCTTCGCGTACAACGAAGACATAATTCACATTTGAGCCCGGGAGTGGGACAACTGCTGATTCTGGGATGATTACTCCCTGACCCTGACCAACTTTTATCCGAACCTTTGCAAACATGCCAGGTCTTAACAAGAGTTGTGGATTTGGGACCTCAACATCGGCAGTAAATGTTCTTGTAAGCGCGCTTACGGCTGGGTTTTTTTGAATCACCCTCCCCATAAAAACTTTATCGGGATAAGCATCTACAATTACTTCAGCTGGTTGATTTAATTTAATCAAAGGAAAATCTTTCTCAGCGATGCTCAATTTAATTTTTACGACATCCATTCGCATAAGGGTAATTATCCCAGGGCTTCCACCACCTGAGGGGACAAGTGTGAAGACCTCGCCTTCATTCATAAGTCTTTCGGTAACAATACCATCAAATGGAGCGCGAATTTGAGTATTTGATAGCATGAGTTCATACGAAGCTTTCGCTGCTTCATAATTTGCTTTTGACCTTTCAAATTGTTGTTCTGGGATTGAGCCGGTTTCAAAAAGAGATTTCATCCTTTTATAGTCAGATTCAGCAAGTTCAAACTGTATTTTCGCCTGCGTTAATTGTTGTGTATTCATCTGAACGAGGAGTTGTCCCTCTTTTACAAAATCACCCTCTTTAACATAAATTTTTTCAATTGTTCCAGACATCTGTGCTCCAATCCTGGCTTTTTGATAAGGTTCAACGGTTCCAGCGTATTCAAGTATTATATCATAATTCTTTTTTACCGCTTTTAAGGCTTTAACAGGAATAATTTCTTCGTCAGGATTATTCGCTTTTGAATTTTCAGTCCTTGAAGCGCAACCAAGTGCGAAAATTATTAAGGTTATTAAAAATATGCTTAAAAAGATTTTGTTCATCTTTCCTCCATATAATTTGTTTTGCCTGTTAATTTCTCAAGTTCGCTTAGAGCTGTCAAATAATCATAAATTGCCTGTTGATAATTTAACTTTGCCTGTGCAAGGTTTAATTCGGAATTGCTCACTTCAAGTTGTGTCCCAACACCACTTTCAAATCTTTTCCTTGCAATTTTATAACCAAGTTCAGCAAGCTCAACCGCTTTTTTCTGTGCCTCTATTCTCTTTTTTGATTGCTCAATTTTATAAATCGTATTTTTTAATTCGTTTTCAAGTAACTGTTTCGTGAAAGTCATTCTTTCCATTGTTTGCTGAAGCGACATCTTAGCTTGGTCAACCCTTGCCTGAGTTCCGAATCCTTTAAAAATTGGAATTTGTATTTGCAAGCCGACAAATGTTGTCCTTATCCACCTATATTGATTGAAGTTGAAATCATTTGCTTGTGCTTGATATTGAAAGTTTCCAGTAAGGAAAAGCGAAGGAAGATGCCCAGCAAGCTCAAGCGAAACAAGATCCTTTGAAAGATCAACCTGATACTCAACCTGTTTCAGGTCTGGATTGTTTTCGTATAATTCTTTAAGCGCGGTTGAATAATCAATCTCTGTTAAATTATCAACATTCATTTCCCCTTCCACATCTATATCTTGTTTTACATCAATACCGAGGACAAGTTTAAGAGCATTCTTTGCAATTTCAAGGTTGTTTTCGGCTTGAATTAACAATGGTTGTAAGTTTTGATATTGAACCTGTGCATTGATGTAATCATACTCGGAGGCGACACCCTGACGATATAACTTTTCTACATTTTTCAAGTTGTCTTCAGCAAGTTCAATCCTCATTTGTGTTATTTTATAGGCTTCTTTGGCAAGGAGAAGTCCATAAAAAGATTTTTTCACATCGCTTATCGTTTTCAACACCGCACTTTTATATGCTTGTTCGGCGATTAACCTTCCTTTGTTTGCGGTTTTTATCCCAGCGTAGACAGACCAAGAGAAAAGTGGCATTTGAAGATTAATCAAACCAATATACGAATTATCAAAGCCTATCTCAATCACCCCCCCTGTTAATCTTCCAAATGGCGAATCAGGTGGAAGGAATAAAACTGGTTTTTTGAGATATCTTGAATAACTGCCTGAAACGGTAATTTGCGGGATTAAACCAGACCTTGCCTCAATAAGTTTTTCGTCGGATTTGATTATCTCAAGTCTTGCAAGTTTAACTTGGTTGTTATTCTCAAGTGCTATTTTGATTGCATTTTCAAGGGTCAATATTTTTGACTGCGATAGTAATATCGCAGGTAGTAGAAACAAGATTAGTGTTCTCATGTTGCTTCTTTTATTTGTTTTTTGAAATTCCATCAAAAATTATCTCAATAACCATATCAACCATCTCTTCAGGTTTCATCCCAATTTGATCTTCCGTCAAACATCCGTAGATGATGTCTCTGAGCATGCCATTAAAAGCCATAACGACGAGATTTGGGTTGATGTTTTTCAAACGTCTATTTTTTATATCTGCTTTGATGATCTCAAGCAATATCTTTGAGATTTGGTGAAGTCTTTCTCTAACATAATTTGTTGTTGATTCTTTTTCATCTGCTTCCATTTGCATAATCGCCTGCATCATCACATGAAAAGAGTATCTGTTTTCGTTTAAAAAGAAATTGACAAGATTTAAGGCGTAAGCCCTTAATTTTTCTCTTGCCTCACCTTTTAGGCTTTTGGCTTCGTCCGCAAACAGTTGAATTTTATCAAAAAGTGCTTTTAAAATTTCGTCAAAAAGTTGTTTTTTACTTGAGAAATAAGAATAAATAGAGCCTTTGCTAAATTGGGCATATTCTGCAATTTCCTCAATGGTTGTATCCTTGTAACCTTTCTTGCCAAATAGATACAGTGCAGATTCAATGATTTCTTGTTTATGTCTCTCTTTGATTATTTCACGCCTTCTTGATTTTGACATATCAAACTGTTTTTAAATTTTAGGTTGACCAAATATAATACATTTTGACCAAAAAGTCAAATTTTGACCGATGAGTTCAAAATATATTGATTTGATTTTGAGGTGGCGATTTTTTAAATTGAAAACAAGTCAATCAAATTTTTTATCTTCGGTGATGAAATATCTTGACGATACAATTGCCGCTATTTCAACGGCGATTGGGGAAGCTGGCATCTCTGTGATTAGAATAAGTGGAAAAGATGCGATAAAGATTGCAGATAAAGTTTTCAGAGGCAAGAGAAAGCTTGAGGAAGTGAAAACGCACACGGCGCATTACGGAAAAATAGTTGATTCTTCAGGCAAGGTTGTTGATTATGTCGTTGCAACTGTCTTCAGATCTCCGCACTCTTATACTGGTGAAGATGTAGTTGAGATAAGCTGTCACGGTGGGATTTTTGTTACAAGAAAAGTTCTTGAGGCGATTCTTGAGGCTGGTGCACGACTTGCACAACCTGGTGAATTTACTAAAAGGGCTTTTTTGAACGGTAAAATTGATCTTTCACAAGCGGAAGCGATAGCTGATTTGATTCGCTCTGCAACTGATCTTGCATATCAAAGTTCGCTTTCTCAGCTTGAGGGTTCCATTTCAAGGAAAATTAAAAAGATGCGTGATGATTTGATAAATTTGTGTTCGCTTGTTGAACTTGAACTTGATTTTGCAGATGAAGACCTTGAATTTGTTGATAAGCCAGAACTGGCAAACAAAATAAGAGATGCAATTGCAGAAATTGATGAGTTGATAGAGACATTTAAATATGGAAAAATTTATCGTGAGGGTATAAAGGTTGTCATCGCGGGCAAGCCAAACGCTGGCAAATCAAGTTTGTTAAATGCGTTGTTAAACGAGAATAGAGCTATAGTTAGCGATATTCCTGGGACAACAAGGGATGTAATTGAGGAAAGCTTAAATATAGAGGGTGTTCTTTTCAAGGTTATTGATACTGCTGGTTTACGGGAGACATATGATATAATTGAGCAAGAGGGGGTTAGGAGAGCGGAAGAACAATTGAGGAAGGCGGATATGATTTTACTTGTGATAGATTCAACGGATGAAGTTGATGAAAGGGATATGAGGCTTTATCATCGTGTTTTGAATCTTGCGGTAAATGAGTCAAAAAGATGCGTAATTGTTTTCAACAAGGTTGACCTTTTAGATGGAAAGCAAATGCAGATGGAAAAGGTATTTGAGGATTTTCCAGTTGTTCATATATCTGCGTTGACGGGGCTTGGGCTTGATAAGCTTAAGAAGATAATGGTTGAGCAATCTTTCCTTGGAATGAATAGAACTGAAGCAAGCGTTGTTATTACAAATGTAAGACATCGTGATGCGCTTGTTAAGGCAAAGCAAAGCTTGCTTTATGCTTTGAAATCGCTTGAGGAAGGAATGAGTGGAGACCTTGTGGCTGTAGATTTGAGAGCTGGGCTTAATTATCTTGGGGAGATAATCGGGGAGGTGACGACAGAGGATATATTAAATAACATATTCTCAAAGTTTTGCATCGGTAAATAAAAAGTGTTTCACGTGAAACGTTTTTAAAACAAAATCTTTCTTGAAGTGATGATAATAAACCCAACAATAGATGAAATCTACGATGTCATAGTTGTCGGCGGTGGGCACGCCGGAATTGAAGCTGCGCTTGCATCTGCAAGGATGGGAATGAAAACACTTCTTATGACAATGGATATAACCGCAATAGGGCGGATGTCATGCAACCCCGCAGTTGGCGGAACAGCAAAGGGACATCTTGTAAGGGAAATTGACGCTCTTGGTGGAGAAATAGGGAAAATCGCGGATGCAACAGCGATCCAGTATAGAATTTTAAATAAGTCAAAGGGTCCAGCGGTATGGTCCTTGAGAACACAAAATGATCGTGAGCAATATTCTATAGAGGCACGAAGACGTGTGGAAGCTCAAGAAGGGCTTGATATAATGCAGGATGTTGTGACGGAAATTTTTGTTGAAAATGGCAAAGTTGTTGGGATCAGAACTGGGCTTGATATAAAAATTGCATGTAAAGCTCTCATTATCGCGGCGGGAACATTTTTAAATGGCAAGATGTACACCGGACTTGTAAGCAGAGTTGGAGGAAGATTTGGCGAACCTGCTGCGGTGGGGCTTACTGAATCACTTGAAAAAATTGGTTTTATAAGTGGAAGGTTGAAAACGGGAACGCCCCCGAGAATTGATGCTCGAACTGTTGATTACTCAAAAGTTCAAATTGAACCAGGTGACCCTGATGCTGAACCGTTTTCTTTTCAGACAAAGGAAATTATAAAAGATCAAATCCCGTGTTACTTAACTTATACAAACGAAAAAACGCATAAAATTCTTGAGAAAGGTTTTGATCGTTCTCCGCTTTTTACAGGTTTAATCAAAGGAAGAGGTCCAAGATATTGTCCATCAATTGAAGATAAAGTTTATCGTTTCCGTGATAAGGAAAGACATCAGATTTTCCTTGAACCTGAGGGCAGAAATACGCATGTTATGTATGTTAACGGTTTTTCAACAAGTTTACCCGTTGAAATACAACTTGAAGGGTTGAAAACTATCCCTGGGCTTGAAAATGTTAAGATGCTTCGCCCGGGGTATGCAGTTGAATATGATTTTTTCCCACCACATCAGTTGAAATTAACGCTTGAGACGAAATTGGTTGAAGGGCTCTATTTTGCTGGACAGATAAATGGAACTTCAGGTTATGAAGAGGCAGCAGCTCAAGGGATAATAGCAGGAATAAACGCGGCGCTTAAAATTAAAGGTGAGGGCGAGTTCATTTTAAAACGAAGCGAGGCTTATATAGGTGTTTTAATTGATGATTTAATAAACAAAGGCACAGATGAACCCTATAGAATGTTTACATCAAGAGCTGAATATAGATTGATGTTAAGACAAGACAATGCCGATAGACGCTTGATGAAATATGGATATAAATTTGGTTTAATACCAAGTGATGTTTATCAAAGGTTACTTGAGAAAGAAGAAATGATAAAAGAAGCGCTTTACTTTGTCAAAAACAGAAGCGTTAAACCTTCCGAGGTTAACTCATATCTTGAAAGAATAGGTTCAAAACCGCTTGAACAAAGCGAGAAATTAGATCAGATAATAAAAAGACCCGAGGTCAATATATCTGAGCTTTTTGAACTTGAATCATTTAAATCAGATAATATCTTACAGAAGATTTTGCGGAGGAAGGATGTTTTGAGGCAAGTTGAAATTGAGATAAAATACGAAGGTTATATCCAGAGACAGATTGAGGAGATTGAGAAATTTGAAAAATATGAGGCGATGGAAATCCCTGAAGATTTTGACTATACAAAGGTTAAGTCGCTTTCAACGGAGGCAAGGGAAAAACTAATGAAGGTAAGACCAAGGTCAATAGGGCAAGCATCAAGAATCTCTGGGGTCTCACCTGCTGATATATCTGTGCTGATGGTCTATTTAAAGGGTTAAAAGTGTTTCACGTGAAACACTTTTAAAACTATCCTCAAGTTAAAAGTCGTAATTTTGATGGAATTTGAGGAATTTAGGGAGATATGCAAGTTAAATGGTCTGGAAATTGACGAAGCTAAAGCAAGGCTCTTGCAAAGTTATGTTTCCTTGTTGATAGATTGGAACAGGAAGATAAATTTAATCTCAAGGAAAGAATCTGACATCTGGGGGAGGCACATACTTCACAGTATTTCACCTTTATTTAAAATTGAGATTGAATCAAGTTCTTTGATACTTGACCTTGGAACAGGTGGTGGACTACCTGGGATACCGTGGGCAATTTTAAAACAAGATTCAAATTTTATCCTTCTTGACGGGACTTTGAAAAAAGTTGAAGCTGTATCTGATATTATCAAAAAGCTTGGACTTGAAAATGCAAAAGCGGTGTGGGGCAGAGCTGAGGAAATTTCAAAACTGAACGAGTATAGAAATAGATTTGATTATGTAATCTGTAGGGCTGTTGGGGAATTAAAGAAGGTTGTGAAATGGAGTGTTAAATTTTTGAAACCTGAAATTTTCCCTAAAAAGTTCTTGGAAAAAACGGAGTCTAAGTTTTATCTTCACTCTTGCTCTTTAATTGCTTTTAAGGGAGGAGATGTTGAAAGAGAAATTAACGATGCATTTAAAACATCCCTTGTTTCTGAAGTTGATGTTGTTGAGCTCAATTTTCTTGGATTTGAAAGGATAAACTTAGAAGATAAAAAGGTTGTTTTGATGAAATTAACAACAAAGAAGGTATAAAATGGCGAAATCAGGAAAAGAATTATTTGATGAACTTCTGAACCTAACAACTGAACAAAGAAATCCAGCAAGTATGGACATTGATTCAAAGTCAACGATTGAGATTTTAAAAATCATTAATGATGAAGACAAAAAAGTTCCTTATGCGGTTGAGAAGGAAATACCCTACATTGCACAGGCTGTTGAACTTGTCGTTCAAGCATTTAAGCAGGGTGGAAGGTTGATTTATGTCGGCGCTGGAACAAGTGGACGACTTGGGATTCTGGATGCAGCTGAATGTCCGCCAACATTTGGGACAGACCCTGAGATGGTTCAGGGAATAATCGCAGGAGGTCCCAAAGCAGTTTTCAGAGCTCAAGAAGGTGCAGAGGACAGAGAAGAAGATGGAGCAAGGGATATTGAGGCGAAAAATGTAAATGAAAAGGATGTCGTCTGTGGAATAGCCGCAAGTCGTAGAACTCCATATGTTGTAGGGGCTGTGAGGAGAGCGAAAGAGCTTGGGGCTAAGACGATTTTCATAACGACAAATCCAAGAAATCAATTTAATTATCCCTTTGTTGATGTTGCGATATGTCCAGAAGTTGGTCCAGAAGTGATAATGGGTTCAACGCGAATGAAATCCGGAACCGCTCAGAAGTTAATTCTTAATATGATTTCAACAACTGCGATGATCAGGCTTGGGAAGGTTTATGAAAATTTGATGGTTGACCTTCAGATGACGAGTGAGAAATTAAAAGAGAGAGCGAAAAGGGTTGTTATGATTGTTACAGGTGTTGATTATGAAACCGCTGAGAGGTATCTTAAAGAAGCTGGAGGTCATGCAAAAACCGCAATAGTTATGATAAAAACTGGGTGTTCAGCTGAAGAAGCACGGGAAAGATTAAGAAAAGCAGACGGATTTGTGAGAGCAGCAATTGAAGGGAAAACCTTAATTTAAGTTTTGGAAATGGACTTTGTTGAAAGAATTTTTAAAATAGATAAGTTTGAGAGATTAGGCGAATTTCTCAAGAGCAATGATACGATAATAAATTTGAAAAATGTTTCAGGTTCACTTTTTAGTTTTATTGTTGCATATGTGTATCAGAACATAGGGGGGAAAATCATCGTTTTAGTTCAAGATGAAGAGTTTGGGCATAAGGTTGCGGACGATCTAAATTTCATCATTGGTGAGAACAAAGTTTTTGAATTTATCCCAGACGAAGATATGCTTGCGGATGATATAGATGTTTTGAAAGTAAAATTTGCGTATGAATATGCACAAGGGGAAAAGATAATTATCCTTTCAGTAAAGCAAATTGATGAAAGAATACCTTTAAGTAAAGAACTTAACTTTTATTCCTTCCCGATCTCGGTTGGAGAGAAAATAAATTATGACCATTTCGTCTCTTATCTTTTAAGAAGTGGATTTGAGAGAAAAAGGTATGTTGAATCAAGAGGGGATTACAGCATAAGGGGAAGCATAGTTGATGTTTTTGGCTTTGTGGGTGAGTATCCTGTAAGAATAGAGTTTTTTGACGATGAGGTTGCCTCAATAAGGGAATTTGATATTTTCACACAGAGGTCGCTTCGTAACTTAAATCGGACGCTGATCGTTCCGAAACTTGTTGATGTGAATGTTGAAATGATTGAAATCTCAAAGTTGCTTAACGATTCTATTTGTATCATTGAGGATATAAACCTTGTAATTCAAGCGCTTGATGAAGATATATTTGAGGGGGTTGAGTTTAAAAAATTAATCAATATCTTGCGACTTGAAGCAGGGAATTTTAGTGGAAATTTGATGGATTTTTCATCAAAGGGACAACCATTTTTTAATAGCAGTATAACTTTATTTTCCGATGAAGTTTCAAGGATGCTCAAAAACGGGTTTGAGGTTTATCTTCTCTGTGATGGGAATGAGCAAATGGAAAGGATGAGGGAACTTGTTGAAGAGACGATGGGGTTTGAGCAAATGGCAAAGATTCATTTTAAAGGGAAATCTCTAAATTTAGGCTTCATCTTAATGAAGGATAAAATCGCTGTTCTTACTGAACATGAGATTTTCAATAGGATCAAGGCGAGAAATTTTCTAAAATACCGAAAATTTAAGGGTATCACACTTCACGAGCTTGAAATGTTAAAACCAGGTGATTTTGTCGTTCATGTTGATTATGGCGTTGGTAAATTTGTGGGGCTTCAAAAGATAAAGATAAACGGGATTGAACAGGAAGCAGTTCGGCTTGAATATGCTGATGGAGGAATTCTTTATGTGAATTTGAATTATATCAACAGGATAAAAAAGTATCGCGGAGAAGAAGGGGTTGTTCCAAAGTTAAATAAACTTGGCTCGGCTGAATGGGAAAAACTTAAAGAACGAACAAAAGATAGCATTAAAAGGGTTGCAAGAGACCTTATATGGCTTTACGCAAAGCGAAGTTATGTAAAGGGATTTAAATTTTCGCCTGATAATTATCTGCAAAAGGAAATGGAAGCTTCTTTTATTTACGAGGATACACCAGACCAGCGGAGGGCAACAATTGAAGTTAAACAAGATATGGAAAGCGAAAAACCAATGGATAGATTAATATGTGGTGATGTTGGTTTCGGGAAAACAGAGGTTGCCATAAGAGCATCTTTCAAAGCAGTTCTTGATAAAAAGCAGGTTGCGGTGCTTGTCCCAACAACGATCCTTGCCCATCAACATTATAAAACATTTAGGGAGAGATTGAAAAATTATCCTGTCAGAATTGAAGTTCTTTCAAGATTGGTTCCAAGATCAAAGCAATTGAAGATAATTGAAGACATTGAGAAAGGGGATGTTGATATTATCATTGGAACACATAGATTGCTTTCAAATGACATAAGATTTAAAGACCTTGGCTTGTTGATCATAGATGAAGAGCACAGATTTGGAGTTGAAGCGAAGGAGAAGTTGAGGAAAATGAAGGTTAATGTGGATACCTTGACTTTGAGTGCTACTCCGATCCCGAGGACGCTTTATTTTTCGCTTATGGGTGCAAGGGATATGTCAATAATTAACACCCCACCGCCAAATCGTCTTCCGATAATCACAAAGATAATAACTGTTGATTCTCCGAAGTTTAAAGATATCGTTAAAAATGCAATTTATTATGAGATAAGCCGAGGGGGTCAAGTTTATTTTGTGGTTGATAAAATTGTAGAAATTGAGGAGGTGGCTAAATTTTTAAGTGGGATTGTTCCAGAGTTAAAATTTGATGTGGTTCATGGTAAGATGAAGCCATCGGCGATTGAAAAAGTGATGTTGAGATTTCTTGAGCAGAAATTTGATATTTTAATTTCAACGAAGATAATTGAGGCGGGGATAGATATTCCAAATGTGAATACTATTTTCATTTACAATGCGCACACATTTGGGCTTGCTGAAATTTATCAACTTCGTGGGAGAGTTGGGCGTTCAAACAGACAAGCGTATGCTTACCTTATAATACCACCTGTTGAAACGATAGGGACAAATGCAATTCGTAGATTATCCGCAATTGAAGAATTTACTGAACTCGGTTCGGGTTTAAATCTTGCTTTAAAAGATATGGAAATTCGTGGAATTGGAAATTTGTTCGGGAAAGAGCAAACGGGATTTATAAATTCCATCGGTTTTGATCTTTATTGCAGGATTCTTGAGGAAGCGCTTGAAGAATTAAAAGCGCAGGAGTTTAAAGAGATTTTCAAAGATGAAAAAAAGTTGAAGAAAAAATTTGATGCCATCGTTTCTGTTGATGTGAGCGCTTTCATTCCTGATTATTATGTTGATTCTGACTCTGAACGATTCAGCTATTATCAAAAATTGTATGAAGCGGGGAGTTTAGATGAAATTGATGTGATAAGAGATGAGCTTGAAGATAGGTTTGGGAAGTTACCAGAAGAGGTTGAAAATTTGATTTTTGTTTCAAAGATAAAACATTTATGTGAAAAGAATTACATTCAGCGGGTTGAGGTCGGGAGGGAATATGTTGTCGTTATTTTGAGGGAGGAGGTGTTGAATTCGGAAGTTTTCAGGGAAATAGTTGATGTTTTTTCAAGGGGTTCAAATTTGAAGTTTGAAAAAAGAGGCAAGGAAACGAGACTGGTATTAAAGTTTAAATATTCAACTTCGGTGAGGCAAAATCTTGTTAAATTCTATGGTTTGCTTGAGGAGTTATCGGTTCAATTTTCTGATTATGAGAGAAACTTCTCCACCAATCCATAAGGTTTTATCCTCTTCTTTAAATTTGAGGGTTTCATAACCTCTGCTTGATGGAATTAGGTAAATTTCTCCATTTTCGTTTTTATAGTAGCGAATTAATCCTTCGGTGCCTACCACAGCGAAGACAATGCTTCCATTCTTTATATCTGGATTTTGTGTTACTATTGCGATATCTCCTTTGAAAATTCCGTATTTCTGCATCCCATCGTCTGGAACTTCAAGGGCAAATAGAGGTGAATGGGCGAACAATTTGGGGTCAAGCTTGATGGTTCCACTTAAGTTTGCAAACATCATGAAAGGATTTTGAGAGTCAAATGTTGAAACAAGAGGTATTTCTTTGATTTCGTTCGGCGTTTCATTTAGTTTGAAATTGTTGATGTTTATGTTTCTTGATTTGAAGTTTGTCCGCTGTATGTATCCTTTTTTTTCAAGCGCTTTCAAAATTGAATGAGCTGAATTTGTTGATTTAAAGTTAAACTTTTTACATATCTCTCGTATTGTTGGGGGTTTTTGATTTTCAATTGTGTATTTTCTGATGAATTCAAGGACCTGGTTTTGCCTTTTTGTTAATGTTTTTTCCATTCACTTTTCTCCTTTTTTAGGTTTTAACAGATCTTCTATGATTTGGTTTAATATATTGAACATTTGTTCAAAAATCAAGTCTTGGTTAATTTTACCATTAGAGCCTCTTTTTGTAAAAGCGAAATAACGCATTTGGGCTTGCAAATTGAGGTGAAGGCTTGACTGGAGAATTTAAAAATGTATATTTAAAGTGCAGTGGTAAATTGTGGTGAATTGTGGTAAAAAAATTAAGTTTTTATGTCATCATTTAAAGGAAGTTACATATACGCAGTGGACGAGAAAGGGCGAGTGAGCATCCCGGCGAGGATGCGTAAGTATCTTTCGCCAGAGGCAAATGAAACTTTTGTGATCACAAGGGGCACTGAGACTTGCCTTTTTCTGTTTCCGCTTGATGAATGGGAAAAGCTTGAGAAAAGATTAAAAGAGCTGAACACATTTAATCCACAGCATCGGTTGTTAGTTAGAATTCTTTTGATGTGGGCTGTTGAGGTCACGCTTGACAACCAATCAAGGATAATGATTCCAAAAAATCTTCTTGAGTTTGCGAAAATTGATAAAGAGGCACTTATAATTGGTGCTCTTGATAGAATTGAGATATGGAATCCAGAGGTCTTTAATGAATATGTTAATACTCAACCTGAAAGTTATGAAAGCATTGCAGAAAAAGTTTTGGGAATGAAATGATGGAAAAAGTTTTTCACATACCTGTGATGGTTGATGAGGTGATGAAATTTTTGATAACGAGGGACGATGGGATTTATGTTGATGGAACCATTGGAGGTGGAGGTCACAGCGAGGAAATTTTAAAGAGGACGAATGCAAAAGTTATAGGTTTTGATATTGATCCAGAGGCGGTGAAATTTGCAAGTGAGAGGTTGAAAAGTTTTGGGGAAAGGATTTTGATCCTTAACAAAAATTATGCAAGTGTGAAGGAAAGCTTGAAAGAAATTGGTGTGGAAAAAATAACAGGTTTTTTGCTTGATCTCGGGGTTTCATCTTTTCAGCTTGACCATGGTGGCGGTTTTAGTTTCAGATTTGATGATAAACTTGATATGAGAATGGACAGAGGCTATGAGTTGACAGCTGAATATATCTTGAACAATTATTCTGAAAGGGAAATATCTGATATAATTTTCAGGTTTGGGGAAGAGCCAAGGGCAAGGGCGATAGCAAGGGAAATTGTAAGATATAGGCAGAGAAAAAGGATAGAAACGACCGGCGAGCTTGTGAAGATAATTGATAAAGTTGCAAGCAAAAAATATAGATTAAAAGTTCTTGCAAGGGTCTTCCAAGGTTTAAGAATAGCTGTGAATAAAGAACTTGACAATTTAAAAATTGCGCTTGACTCCGTGATTGATATTATTGAGAGGGGTGGAAGGATTGTTGTTATCTCTTATCATTCACTTGAAGATAGAATTGTGAAGGCATTTTTCAAAAGCAATGAAAGAAGATGTATTTGTCCGCCTGATGTTTCAGAGTGTAGATGTGGGAAAGTTCAAGTGATAAAAATTCTCACGAAGAAACCTGTCGTTCCAAGTGAAAGAGAGATAAGTTCAAATCCAAGGGCGAGGAGTGCAAAGTTGAGAGCTGGAGAAAAAATTTTTGAATTTCCATGAGTAAGGAAAAAGATAAAATAACTGGAGCGAAGATTTTTATTTTTCTTTTATTTGCTGGCTTGATAACGGTTGTGTATATATGGAATTCTTTCATTGTTGATAGAAGAGCTGATGAGATTGTTAAACTTGAAAGAAGGCTTGAACAGTTGAAAATGGAGAAATTGCTTCTTGAGGCGAGGTATGAAAAGCTCGTTTCGGTAAATTATATCGTTCCGTATGCAAGGCAAAATCTCGGGCTTACTTTCCCGAAGGTAAACTCAAAAGAAATTGTGATAAGGAAGTGAGTCTTGAAGTTAAAAATAATGCTGGAAAAGATTTTGGGATTGTTTTTAAAAGTAGGTTGAACTTTTTGTTTTATCTTTTCATCGTGTTTATTGTATTTATTGTGTTGAGACTTTTAAAGGTTCAGATTTTTGACCACAGGTATTATGTTTCCCTTTCAAATGTTCAGTATTACACAAAGATAACTTTACCAGCAAAGCGTGGTTTGATATTTGATAGAGAAGGGCGGATTCTTGTGACAAATCATATTGTAGCGGATATCGGTGCGGACCCATTTTATTTGAAGAAAATTGGTGCAAATGTGGATAAAGTTGCGGATAAGCTTGTGAGAATTTTTGGGGGTGAGAAAAGAGATTATCTTGAAAAATTGCGAGAAAGTGATAAAAGATTTATCTGGCTTGTTAAGAACGCAACATCCGAAGCAATTGCTAAATTTGATGAATTTGTGAACGGTTTGAGGTCACGCCGAGAAAAGGAGATTTATCGGGGGATAATTAAAATTGAGAAGTTTAAGAGATATTATCCGTATGATAATCTTGCAAGCCATGTGCTTGGAGTTGTTAATAGCGATGGTGAAGCTTTGATGGGGATTGAACTTGAATTTGATAAAATTTTAAGAGGGGAAAATGGTTTTATGAAATTGACGAGAGATGCGCTTGGTGATGTGAAGGCGTCGGTTGAGATTGAAAAAGTTGAGCCAATTGATGGGTATAATTTAAAATTGACGATAGATGTTGGCGTTCAAACGATAATTGAAACGGAGCTTGAGAAAGCGGTAAAAGAATTTAAAGCAAAAAGTGGGGTTGTAATAGTTGTTGATCCGTGGACTGGGGATATACTTGGGCTTGCGAATTATCCAAATTTTAATCCAAATAATTATTGGTTATTTGATTCGGAAAGATTCAAAAATAGAGCAATCATTGACGCTTTTGAACCAGGCTCAACATTTAAAATTGTTCCAGCTTCGCTTTTACTTGAGAAGGATCCGTCAAAGTTAAATTTAAAAGTGGATGTTGAAGGAGGTAAAAGCATCATACGAGGGGTTAGGGTAATTGATTTTAAACCCAACAGTTTTTTGAGTTTTAGGGAGGTTTTGAAGTATTCAAGTAATATAGGGATGGCGAAGCTTGGGCTTGAGCTTGATAAAATTGAATTTTATAGGCATATCAAAAACTTTGGTTTCGGGACTTATACTGGCATTGAGCTTCCTGCGGAAGCACGAGGGGAGGTAAAAGTGCCTGATAAATGGTCTCCTGCGACAAAAATTTACATGTCTTTCGGGTATGAATTGAGGGCAACGGCACTACAGATTGCAATGGCTTATGCGAGTATTGCAAACGGGGGAATTCTGTTTAAACCAAGAATAGTAAAGGAGATAATCAATTCAAGGGGTGAAGTTGTCAAGAGTTTTCCAGTTGTCAAAATCAGAAGGGTTATTTCAGAGTCAACGGCGAAGGTTTTAACAGATATACTTGAAGAAGTTGTAAATGAAGGCACTGGGGTTCAGGCAAAAGTTGAAGGTTTAAGAATTGCTGGGAAAACTGGCACAGCGCAGATGTATGAGTTCGGTTTTTATTCAAAATCACATTATCGTGCTTCATTTGTTGGGTTTTTTCCTGTTGATAAACCAAAATATGTATGCTTTGTCATGCTTGAATCACCCGAGAAAAACTATGCTGGTGGAATCGTTGCAGCGCCTGTTTTTAGAAGAATCGCGGAACAGTTAAGCAATTTATCTCCAATTGAGTTTGAACCAGGTAGAAAAGATTTCACTGCTGGTAAAAGCGAGAAAATATCATTTTTAGAAAAAACAGAGACAGAAAATGTTGAAAGTGTTAATTTGATGCCCAATTTAAAAAATTTAAGCATTCGTTCCGCACTTGAGAGAATTTCATCCTTTGATCTAAAAGTTAGCATTGTTGGGTCTGGTATAGTTGTTGAGCAAAACCCAAAGCCAGGAACAAAGATAAAACCTGGGATGGAATGCGTTCTTTACTGTCGGGATGATTTAAAAGTAAGTTGGAACGAAAGATGAATCTTTCCAGAATTTTAAAATATCTTAAGGTTAAGAGATTCGTTGGTGATGAAAATCTTGAGATAAAGGGTATTGCTTATGACTCCCGTGTGGTTAATGAAGGGGATCTTTTCGTTGCGATAAAAGGCTTAAATGTTGATGGGCATAGATTTATTCCAGAGGCTGTGCTTTCTGGTGCGGTTGCAGTTGTGCTTGAAGATGATGTGATAGAAGATAGTTATTTTGTTGAAAGAGGAGTTGCGAAGGTTGTCGTTGCTGATTCAAGGAAAGCACTTGCGCTCATTTCGTCTGCGTTTTACGATTTCCCGTCGCAAAAGTTAAAGCTTATAGGTGTAACTGGAACGAATGGGAAAACAACGACAACCCATCTTATTAAATCAATTCTTGAATCATCTGGTTTAAAAACTGGTTTAATTGGGACGATAAACTATGTAATTGAAGATGAGATAATCCCAGCTGGACAGACAACGCCAGAGTCAGCTGAAATTAATATGTTTTTGAGCAAGATGATTGAAAGAGGGATTTCGGCGTGTGCAATGGAAGTTTCATCACATGCTTTGGCACTTGATCGTGTTTATGGTCTTGATTTTGATGTCGGTGTTTTTACAAACTTAACACAAGATCATCTTGATTTTCATCGGACATTTGAGGCGTATTTACAAGCAAAGAAAATTTTGTTTGATTCATTAAAGCAATCTGCTTATGCAATTTACAATATTGATGATCCAAACGGCGAAAGAATTGTCGCTGATACAAAAGCGATGAGATTATCTTATGGAAAGAGCGAAAGAGCAGATATCAAGGTTAAGGATGTGAGGTTGGGTTTTGAGGGGACATATGTTGTTATTCAAACCCCAACGGAAAATGCACTTGAGATAAATTCAAAATTAATTGGTGAGTTCAATGTTTATAACATTCTTTCTGCAGTTGCGGTCGGTTATGCTCTTGGAGTTGAATATGAAGATATAAAAAAGGGGATTGAAAAACTTGAAAATGTCAAGGGGAGATTTGAAAGGATGATTTCGCCAGATGGTTATACTGTGATAATTGATTATGCACATACACCCGATGCGCTTGAAAAATGTATTGATACGATTTTGAAATTGAAGGAACAAACTGGCGGAGGAAAACTGATAACTGTTTTTGGATGTGGTGGTGATAGGGATAAAGGTAAAAGACCAATAATGGGAAGAATTTCAACCGAGAAAAGTGATATCACAGTTATAACTTCGGATAATCCAAGGTTTGAAGATCCTGAAAAAATCATATCTGATATTCTTGAGGGGGTAAAGATAAATTCGGTTTATTACATTTTTGTTGACCGTAAGGAAGCAATTTGGAGGGCGCTTGAGATGGCAGAGAAAGGCGATATAGTTTTGATTGCTGGGAAAGGGCATGAGGAGTATCAAATAGTAAGGGATGTAAAAATTCCATTTAGCGATAGTCAGGTTGTTTTGGAGTTTTTTCAAACTAAAAGAAAGGTATAAAGTTGAGTTTAAGTATTAAGCACATAGAAGGCATGGGTTTTGTTTCCGCGATGAATTTGAGAAAGATTGAAGGGAAGAGGATTGTCGGAGTTTCAACTGATTCAAGGAGGATAAAGAAAGGCGAGATATTTTTTGCGATAAAGGGAGAAAAATTTGATGGTCATGATTTTGTTAAATCTGCTTTTAGAAAGGGTGCTGTTGCTTGCGTGGTTAATTCTGAATGGTTTGAAAAAAATGTGGGAAAATTCAAAGGGAAGGTTTTAATTGCTGTTGATGATACTTTAAAAGCGCTTGGCAGGCTTGCGAATGCTTATAGGAAAGATTTTGACATTCCAATAATTGCCATTGCTGGGAGTAATGGTAAAACAACTACGAAAGAGATGGTAGCGTCGGTTCTCGGGCAAAGATATAGAGTTTTAAAATCGGAGGGAAATCTTAATAATCAAATTGGTGTTCCGCTGACGCTTTTCAAACTTAGAAAAAGACATCAAATTGCGGTGGTTGAGTTTGGGACGAATCATTTTGGCGAGGTTAGATATTTGTGTGAAGTTGCAGAGCCAAATTATGGTTTGATAACGAACATAGGACGGGAGCATATTGAATTTTTTGAAAACCTTGAGGGGGTTGCAAGGGAAGAAGGTTCGCTATTTGATTATCTTTATGAGAGAAAGGGATTTGTTTTTGTTAATGTTGATGATGTGTATTTAAAGAAGATGGGTGAAAAATTTAAAGACAAAATCACATTTGGCTTTTCGGAAGATGCGGATGTTAAAGGGGAAATAATTGAATTTGATTCGCTTGCAAGATTTAAATTTAAAGTCAAATTCAATGGAAAGGAGCAAGTTTTGAAACTGGCAATTCCAGGCGAGCATCTTGTGATGAATGCACTTTGTGCGTTTGCGGTTGGATTAAAGTTTGGGGTTCCGCTTTCGCTTATCAAGAAGGCTTTGCAATCTTATAAACCATTTTCAAAGCGGATGGAAGTCGTGAAGATAAAAGGGATAACGGTGATAAATGACACATACAATGCAAATCCTGATTCCATGGTGGCGTCACTTAAAACGCTCGTGCAGATAAAATGTTCGGGTAAAAGAATCGCGGTGCTTGGTGATATGCTTGAACTTGGGTCATATTCCGAGGAGGCACATAGGGAAGTTGGTCGGAAGGTGGCTGAGTTTGGAATTGATTATTTATTTACTTATGGTTCAGCTATGCACTATGCTTATGAGGTTGCTTCAAGTTTGATAAAACATGCGATGCATTTTGACGATAAGGATCTGCTTGTTTATCATCTTTTTGAGGTGGTGGGGAAAGGAGATGTAATTCTTGTAAAAGGTTCAAGAGGTATGCAAATGGAAGAAGTGGTTGAAAAATTTATAAAACTTATAGGGGCTTGAGGTAATGTTATATTATCTTTTTGATTGGATAAATAGGTTGTATGCACCTCCTGGATTTGACGCTTTCAAGTTCATAACATTTAGAAGTGGTCTTGCTGTGTTAACTTCTTTGATTATTTGTTTCTGGTTTGGACCGAAGATAATTAATAAATTGAAGGAGAAACAAATTGGTGAGATGGTTCGTGAGGATGGACCCGAAAGACATAAGGCTAAGGCGGGAACCCCAACGATGGGTGGTTTAATAATTCACCTTGGGATTCTTGTGCCGATTTTGTTATGGGGGGATTTGAAAAATATGTATGTTTGGCTGATAATTCTTGTCACGATTTGGCTTGGAATCGTTGGTTTTATTGATGATTATCTCAAGGTTGTTAAGAAATATCCGAAAGGTTTGATTGCAAGGTATAAGTTGATAGGACAAATAAGCATTGGTTTAATTGTTGGAGTTATACTTTATAATTCGCCCGAATTTGATGGGATAGAAACTATAACGACATTACCGTTTATAAAGAATTTGAATTGGGATTATGTTTATTGGTGGATTTATATTCCCGTTATCGTTTTTATAATAACTGCGACATCAAACGCTGTGAATTTAACAGACGGGCTTGATGGGCTTGCAATTGGAACTGTTGGGATTGCTGCTTTAACGCTTACGGTTATGGCTTATGTTTCGGGACATATTGAGTTCAGTAGATATTTAAGTATAGTTTATCTTCGTGGTTCTGGAGAGCTTGCCGTTTTTCTTTCTGCACTTGTTGGTGCATCACTGGGATTTTTATGGTTTAATGCTTATCCGGCACAGGTTTTTATGGGGGATACTGGCTCGCTCGCACTTGGTGGAATAATTGGTGCGGTTTCAGTGATGATAAAGAAAGAACTTTTGCTTCCGGTCTTCGGTGGCATTTTCGTTATAGAGACATTGAGCGTGATAATTCAGCGTCTTTATTTTAAGTATACAAAGAGAAAATATGGTGAAGGGAGAAGAGTTTTCAAAATGGCGCCAATTCATCACCATTTTGAACTTCTTGGGTGGGATGAACCAAAGATTGTGATAAGGTTTTATATCATCGCAATAATTTTTTCAATTTTAAGCTTGGTCACATTTAAAATTAGATGAAAAATTTTATGAGTTTGACAGCTCAAAGTATCAGTGGCAAAAGAATCAGCGTGATTGGAGGAGCAAGAAGTGGTCTTGCGGTGGCAAAGCTTCTTAAAAAACTTGGTGCGGATGTTTTGATAAGTGATATGAAAAATATTGAGGAAATAAAGTATGTTAAGTTTACAACAGATGAGCTTAGTTCGCTTGGGATAAGATATGAATTTGGTGGACATAGTGAGAAGGTTTATGATTGTGATTTCATGGTGATAAGCCCTGGTGTTCCATCAAACGCGCCTGTTGTTAAAAGAGCGACAGAACTTGGGGTTAAAGTATGGAGCGAGATTGAGGTTGCGTCTTGGTTTTGTAGGGCGCCAATTGTTGCTGTGACCGGGACAAATGGAAAAACAACGACGACAAGTTTGATTGGACATATTTTCAAAACCGCTGGGTTTAAAACAATCGTAGCTGGAAATATCGGGACACCATTTTCGGATTTCGCCCTTGATGCAACTGAAGATAGCGTTGTAGTTCTTGAAGTGAGCAGTTTTCAACTTGATCATATTGAAAGTTTTAAACCCAAAGTGGCAGTTTTATTGAATATAACCCCTGATCATCTTGATAGGTATGATTCATTTGGCGATTATGTCATTTCAAAGTTTAGAATCTTTAAAAATCAAAAAGAGGATGATTTCGCAGTTTACAATTATGATGATGAAATAGTTCAGCCGTATGTTGAAGGTTTGGATGTTGTAAAGTTACCTTTTAGCGTTGTAGAAAAATTGCCGTGTGGTGCATTTATTGAGGATGATCATATTGTCTTAAGCTATAAAAATAAAAAAGAGAAAATTTTAGAGATGAGGGAGCTAAAAATAAGGGGAATTCACAATGTTTACAATTCCCTTGCTGCTGCTCTTGCAGCGAGGGCAATGGAAGTAAAAGATGAAATAATAAGGGAAAGCTTACGAAGTTTTGAGGGGGTTGAACATCGGCTTGAGTTTGTCCGTGAGATAAATGGTGTTAAGTTTATCAATGATTCAAAGGCTACAAATGTAAATTCTCTATGGTATGCGCTTGAAAGTTTTGATGAACCGATAATTTTAATTGCTGGGGGAAGGGATAAGGGAAATGATTACTCAAAAGTTTATGATCTTGTGAAAAGAAAAGTTAAACTGATAATTGCGATAGGTGAGTCAAGGGAAAAGATTTATAACGAGTTTAAGAACTTAACCAAAGTCGTCAAGGTTGATTCAATGGATGAGGCTGTGAAAAAAGCTTATGAGGAGGCTAATCCTGGGGATGTTGTTTTGCTTTCGCCTGCATGTGCAAGTTTTGATATGTTCAGGGATTATGAGCATAGGGGAGAGGTTTTTAAGAAACTTGTGAATGAGTTGAGATGAAAAAATCGGAACAACAACATATTGATAGGATTTTGTTTTTGCTTGTCACCACTTTGATGTTTATCGGGCTTTTGGTTGTCTTTTCTTCAACGCTTTATATCGCAAGTTCAAGATATAATTCCGTAAGTTATTTTCTTGAAAAGCATTTTCTTAGGGTATTGCTTGGATTTGTAGTTATGGTTTTATTTGCTGTGTTTGTTGACTACAGGAAAATTAGAGAGTATGCACTTTACATTTTCATTACTGTGTTAATTTTATTGATTCTTGTTTTGATATTCGGTAAGGGGAATGCGACAAGGTGGCTTTCAATTGGTCCGATAAATTTTCAAGTTTCAGAGTTTGCAAAAATTGGAATGATGATTTACCTTGCGTATTTGATTGAAAAGAATCGTGGGAGAATTACCGATTTTAAATTTGGTTTTTTCCCTTTGTTTTTTGTTGTTGCGCTTGTATCTGGACTTGTTTTATTGCAGAAAAGCTTTACAATGTCATTTTTGATTTTTGTTTCAGGTATCATTTTGATTTTTCTTGCTGGTGTTAAGGTAAAGCATCTTGCAATTATGTTATCAATAAGTTTTCCTGTGATTGTTCTTTTTTCTATAATTGAGCCATACAGATTACAAAGATTGCTTGCCTATATTGATTCTGGAGGTGCATTAGGTAGGGTTAGATATCAGGCGTTGCAGGCTTTGATCGGGCTTGGGACTGGCGGTTTATTTGGGGTTGGTCCTGGGCATAGCAGGCAGCGTGAGTTTTATCTACCGCTTGCGTATGATGATTATATATTTTCAATTTTTGGTGAGGAATATGGCTTTATTGGTTCATTGTTTTTGATTTTTATCTTTTTTGCCTTTTTTTATCGTGGAATTAGAATTGCAAAATATGCTATTGATGATTTTGGGAAATTTCTTTCTGCTGGGATTACATTTTTGATTTTTCTGACGGCGCTTGTTCATATTGGAGTTGTTTCGGGGCTTTTGCCCCCGACGGGAATACCTCTTCCGTTTATAAGTTATGGTGGTAGCGCGATGATTTCAAATTGTATTGGAGTGGGTATATTGCTAAACATTTCAAAGCAAATTAAACATTGAGATGGTAAGGATAATGTTTGCAGGTGGTGGAACTGGAGGACATATTTTCCCAGGGATAGCGCTTGCAGATGCGATTAAAAAAATTGAACAAAACGCTGAGATAATTTTTGTTGGCACGAAAGGAAGGATTGAATCAAGAGTTGTTCCAAAAGCAGGGTATAAGTTTGTGCCCATTTGGATTTCAGGTTTCAGGCGTTCACTTGATCCAAGAAATTTGCTTTTCCCGTTAAAGCTTGTTGTAAGTTTAATTCAATCTTTTTTTATTCTGAAAAAGTTCAAACCTGATGTTGTTGTTGGGACTGGTGGATATGTAAGTGGTCCTCCAGTTTTTGTTGCTTCTTTAGCTGGCATCCCAACGCTAATTCAAGAACAGAACAGTTATCCAGGGATCACAACCCGTCTTCTTTCGTCGCTTGTTGATGAGGTTCATATAAGTTTTGATATAACTCGTAAGTATTTGAAAAGGAAAGATAATGTTTTTCTCTCTGGGAATCCTGTAAGAAGTAATCTAAAAATTTATCCAAAGGATGAGGCATTGAGATTCTTTGGGTTAGATATAGGGAAGAAAACATTATTTATTTTTGGTGGCAGTGCTGGAGCAAGGTCAATAAATCAAGCGGTGCTTGAGGTAATTGATGAACTTATCAGTGAGGGAATTCAGGTAATATGGCAAACAGGGGCTCTTGATTTTGAAGATATTAAAAAAAGGTGTGAAGGTGAAATTGGGGTGAGGGTTTTTAAATTTATAGATGAAATTGATTATGCTTATTCTGCTTGTGATCTTGTTTTGTGTAGGGCTGGGGCAACGACGATATCTGAAATTACATATTTTGGTGTTCCATCAATCCTTGTTCCGTATCCGTTTGCGACCGCAAATCATCAATATGAAAATGCGAGAGTTTTATTTGAAAATGGAGCTGGTGAAATTTTGCTTGACGCAGAATTAAAGTCAAAATTAAAGGAAAAAATTTTTAAATTGATCAATGATGATGAAAAGCTTCAAATGATGAGAGAAAAAGCGAAGGCGCTTTCTAACCCAAATGCAAGTGAATTAATTGCAAAATCAATTTTAAAATTGGCAAGGAAGAAAAATGTTCAGCACGGTTAAGAAAATACACTTCGTTGGAATTGGTGGAATTGGAATGAGTGGTATTGCGGAGATTTTGATTGACCAAGGTTTTAAGGTCACAGGTTCAGATAAACAATTGTCCGAGATTACGCAAAGGCTTGAAAATCTTGGGGCGAAAATTTATCAAGGTCATGCCCCAGAACATGTTGAAGATGATGTTGATGTTGTTGTTTATTCTTCCGCCGTAAAGATGGATAATCCAGAAATTCAGGAAGCGATGAGAAGAAAAATCCCAGTGATAAGAAGGGCTGAGATGCTTGCGGAGCTTATGAGATTGAAGTATGGAATTGGTATAGCTGGAACACATGGGAAGACGACGACAACATCAATGGTTGGACTTGTTTTAATTGAAGGTGGCTTTGATCCAACGGTTATTGTAGGTGGAGTTCTTCGTGACCTTGGTGGGACAAACGCACGGCTCGGGCATGGAAATTTTATTGTCGTTGAAGCTGATGAATTTGATAGGTCTTTTCTTCAACTTACCCCAACGATTGCGGTCATAACAACGCTTGAAGCTGAACATCTTGATTCTTATGGGAACATTGAGGAATTAAAATCTGCCTTTGTTGATTTTGCCAATAAAGTCCCGTTTTATGGTTTTGTTGTCCTTTGCCTTGATGAGCCAATGATTCAAGACATAATGCCGCTAATAAAAAAGAGAGTTATAACCTACGGATTGAATGCTCAAGCAGATATTCAAGCTGTTGAGCCAGAGTTTAAAGAAAGAAGCTCATCTTACAATTTGATTTATAAGGGCAAAAATTATGGAAGGATAAACCTGCAAGTCCCAGGGATTCATAATGTTAAAAATTCTCTTGCAGCGATTGCAGTTGGTATGGAACTCGGGATTGAGTTTGAAATAGTAAAAAGCGCTGTTGAAAAGTTTAAAGGTGTTTACAGACGCTTTGAAATAAGAGCTGAGGTTAACAATGTGATGGTCGTTGATGATTACGCTCATCATCCGACGGAAATAAAGGCGGTTCTTCAAGCAGCGAAAGACGGTTGGAAAAGAAGGGTTATAGCTGTATTTCAACCGCATCTTTATTCAAGGACAAGAGATTTTTATCAGGAATTTGGACGTTCTTTTTTTAACGCGGATGTTTGTGTTATAACCGATATTTATCCAGCGAGGGAAGAGCCAATTGAAGGTGTGACCGGTGAATTGATTGCAAATTCAGCGAGAAATTTCGGTCATAAGGAAGTTCATTATGTTCAAAATAAGGAAGAAATCCCAAATTATGTTTTAAAACTTGTTAAGCCTGGAGATATGGTCGTATTTATGGGAGCTGGTGATATAACGAGAATATGCGGCGATTTTATTAAAAAACTTAGTGACTCCTTCAAAGATGATAAATCTTGAAGAGATAAGAAAAATAGTTAAAGGTAAAATTTTGATCAACGAACCGCTTGCGAAGTATTCAACATTCAAGATAGGCGGACCGGCTGATTTATATATTGAGCCAAAAGATGTTGATGAACTTTTGAGATTGATACGATATCTTAAAGAGAAGGATATTGATTTTGTAATTCTCGGAAATGGAAGTAATGTTTTGATAAGTGATGCGGGTTTCAGGGGTGCGGTTATAAACCTTGAGGCTGGTTTGAATTTTATAAGAGTTGAAGGTGAATGTGTTATCGCAGGGGCTGGCGTTAAACTTGCAAAGTTTGTTGATTTCTGTATTGAAAATGGCTTTCGTGGAGTTGAAATGCTTGCAGGAATTCCAGGGACATTGGGAGGAGCTATAGTTATGAACGCAGGGGCTTATTCTGGTGAAATTTCAGATTATCTTATTGATGTAGATGTTATAAGAAATTTGGAACTCATTAGGTTGAACAAAGAGGATTGTGGGTTTGGATATAGAACTTCAGGTTTAACTAAAGATGTTATCGTTCAGGCGAGATTTAAATTCCCTTATGGTGATGTTAATGAGATGAGAAGGGTAAGGCGTGAAATTTTGATCAAGCGAAATCAAACGCAGCCTGTTAATTTCCCAAATGCAGGAAGCATTTTCAAGAATCCACCTGGAAATTATGCTGGCAAATTAATAGAGGAGGCAGGGTTGAAAGGAGTTCAAATTGGCGATGCTCAAATCTCCGAAAAACATGCAAATTTCATCATCAATAAAGGTAATGCAACCGCAAGCGATGTCCTTGAATTGATAAAACTTATACAGGATAAAGTTTATGAAAAATTTGGGATAAAACTTGAACTTGAAGTTAGATTAATTGGGTTTAAGGAAGAAGAAATTCAAAATTTGGTATGAGGTTGGTTGAAAGAGAAATAAAAATGTGGACGCTTTTAATTTTTATCGGCTTTATGCTTGTCCTGGTTTTTGGAGCAATGAACTGGCGTGAAAACAGAGTGGTAAATAAAATAATTGTTAAGGGGAACAAAGTGATACCTGATGAAAAAATAACCGAGCTTGCTGATGTTAAGTTGGGTGTTAAAATTTCGGAGATTAACTTAGCCCAGATAAGAAGAAAAGTTGAGAGACATAGTTTTATAAAATATGCTGAAGTTTACACGAATTTGCCAGATGTACTTTTCATAGAGGTGCTTGAGAGAAAGCCTATTGCTATGACAATATATGGAGGCAGAATTTATTACATTGATTTAGATGGCAAGATTATCCCATTTGACGAGGTCGGAAGGATATTTGCGGTTCCTTTATTAAGCGGGATAAATTACAAACCGGTAAATCTCAATTCGGATACAATTGGGCAGATAAAAAAGCAATTTGAACTTATCAAAAATGCAATTGATGAAAAAGTTTATGATTTGATCTCTGAGGTTAGATTTGAAAATGGTGAATTTATCCTTTTTACATCAGAAGGTGCGGTTATGGTTTTTCTCGGTGGGGATAAAATTGGAGAGAAACTCATCCTGTTAAGGGAATTTTGGACTCAGGTTGTTCCAGAGCGTGGTTATCCTATTTACATTGATTTAAGATATGATGAAAAGTTATATGCGAAATTCAATTAAAAAATTGGGAATCGGTTATGGCGCAGATAATAGTTGGGCTTGACATAGGGACAAGTAAAGTTTGTGCACTTGTTGCATCAGTTGAAGAAAATGGAGATGTTAACATTCTTGGGCTTGCGAAAAGCCCGTGTGATGGGTTTATTCGTGGCGGGATATTTAACATTGATACTATATCCAGAGCGATACGGAATGTTATAAGCATGGTTGAAAATCAATCTGGCGAAGCTGTAAAAAAGGTTATCGTTGGCGTTGCTGGAAGTGATATTAAAGGGATTTTAAGTACGAGCGTGATCACAACTCGGGCTCCGAATCATGAGATCACTAAAGAAGATGTTGCACGCTTAATCCAGGATGCGAAAAATGTGCGGTATCCATCCGATAAGATTATTTTACATACATTGCCTCAGGAGTTCAAGGTTGATGGCATTGAGCACATAAAAGATCCTATCGGGATGATTGGGATAAGGGTTGAAGCAACGGTTCATATTGTGACTGCTTCTGTATCTTTAATTGAAAATTTCAGAAGAACTGTTAACAGAGCAGGTCTTGAAGTTGAAGAGTTTGTTTTTCAACCTCTCGCTTCTGCGTATTCGGTGCTTGAACCCGAGGAAATAGAAATCGGCGTAGCCTTAATTGATATTGGTGCCGGGACAACTGATGTCGCAGTTTTTGAAGATGGGATACTAAGATATACTGGAAGTTTGCCAATAGCTGGGGAGAGAATAACAGGAGATATAAGAAAAGCTTTTAGAATTCAAAAATATCTCGCTGAGGAATTAAAAGTAAAGGAAGGATATGCTTATTTAGATGCTATCACAGAGGATAAAAGCATTATAGTTCATGGGATTGGTAGCAGAGAACCTTTTGAAATTACAAGAAGCATGCTTTGCCAAGTGATTCAGCCAAGAGTTGAGGAGATATTTGAGATTCTTTATGAAGAGCATTTGAGAAAGCAAGGTTTTGCGAGAAGTTTGTCAGCTGGGATTGTTTTGACTGGTGGAACTGCTCTTTTGAAAGGGATAGTTGAGTTGGCAAGTAAAAAGTTTGAAATGCCCGCTCGCTTGGGGATCCCAACGAAAGGATTTGCAGGAGGATTTTTAGAGGAAGTTCAAAATCCAATTTATTCAACCGCTGCAGGTTTAGTTTTATATAAAGCTGAGGAAATTAAACAAGGAATGAAAAGCAAAGGAAGTGTTATTAATGAGACGGTGAAAAAGTTAAAAGATTTTTTCAAAACAATTTTTGGTTAAAAAACTAACTTTGGAGGCTGCCGTGATAACTTTAGCTGAGGGTTCAGAACAATCGTCAAATACTGGAGCCAGGATAAAAGTTGTTGGAGTTGGAGGATGTGGGTGTAATGCAATTAACAATTTAATTAAAAGGGGAATCACGGGCGTTGAGCTTATCGGGATTAACACCGACTTACAATCATTAACCGAGTGTAAAGCACCAATCAAAATTCAGGCGGGTAAAAGTTTAACCAAGGGACTTGGTGCTGGCGCAAAACCTGAAACTGGAAGAAAAGCAGTTGAAGAGGTGCAGGATGAAATTGAAAAATATCTTCAAGGAAGTGATCTTGTCTTTGTCACGGCTGGAATGGGTAAAGGGACAGGGACAGGAGGAGCCCCGATAGTGGCCAACATTGCCAAAAGCTTAGGAGCTCTCGTAATTGGAATAGTTTATACTCCATTTAGTTATGAAGGTAGCGCAAGAATGAAAATAGCGGAAGATGGTTTGAAAAATCTTAGGGAATCAGTTGATACTCTAATTGTCATAAGCAATCAAAAATTGCTTGCACTTGCCGGAAATTCGGATATACTTTCAGCAATTGAGTATGGAAATGAAGTTCTTAATAACGCTGTTCGTGGTATAACCGATATAATAATAAAGCCAGGAATAATTAATGTTGATTTTAATGATGTTAAAACTATAATGCGAGATATGGGAGATGCGCTTCTTGGAACGGGGTCTGCGAGAGGTGAACACAGAGCAACCGAAGCTTCGCAAAAGGCAATATCTAATCCATTGGTTGAAGGTCTCTCAATAGTTGGTGCAAAGGGTGTTCTAATTAACATCGTTGGGAGTAAAGTTACACTTAAAGAAGTTGAAGATGCAATTAAAGTTATAACTGATAAAACAGGAGAAGATGTGAATTTAATTTATGGTGTTGTCCTTGATAATTCAATGAACGATGAAATTATGGTCACCGTTATCGCAACTGGTCTTGGTGTGCCAACTTATCCGACGAAAAAAACACCACCTCACCCTTCTAAAAAAATAACCCCGGTTTATGATAGATCGGAAGATACCTCACGCACTGAAAATTTGAATGTGCCTGCATATATCCGCAGAGGAGTTATTCTTAACATAAATAAATCCGATATTCATAATGCTAAAGACGCAAAAGATGATGAAGATGATAATCCAACATTTTTAAAACAAGTTATGGATTAAACAATGAAACTTACTAAATCCGAATTAGAAAATAGATTGAAAAACTTAAACGGCTGGGTTTATAGCGAGACAAGT
Organism: Candidatus Kryptobacter tengchongensis; assembly: GCA_001485605.1. Classification (GTDB taxonomy): domain Bacteria; phylum Bacteroidota; class Ignavibacteria; order Kryptoniales; family Kryptoniaceae; genus Kryptonium; species Kryptonium tengchongense. The sequence continues at coordinate 91,704 of FAON01000012.1, read as the reverse complement.
GATGCGATCGTTAAAGAATTTAAATTTAAAGACTTTCGTGAAGCGATGGCTTTTGTGTTAAGAGTTGCATTTGAAGCGGAAGAGCTTGATCATCACCCGGACATTTTTATTTCATATAATCGTGTTAATCTTTCCTTAAGAACTCATAGTGAAAATGGTGTAACCGAAAAGGATTTTAAGATAGCGGAGAAAATTGACAAAATTGAGTAAGTTGATTATATAAAATTCTTCCACATCATTGAGCCGATCGGTTTATTTGAACGCTGATTATATTTTGCACTTTTCTTTTTGTTATATGGTGTTAGAATTTCACCAGAGATTTCAAAGTAGATCAATTGTCCGATCGGCATTCCCGCATAAATTCTAACAGGTTGCTTGACTGAGATTTCAAGTGTCCAATGGTTGCAATATCCAGCGTCGCCTTTGCCGGCGGTTGAATGAATATCTATCCCAAGTCGTCCAACGCTTGACTTACCCTCAAGAAATGGAACAAAGCCATGCGTTTCGGTATATTCAAGCGTGACCCCAAGATAAAGTCTGTTTGGATAAAGTATTATCCCTTCCGGCGGGATTTTAAAATATTCAAGTTCGTTTTCAATTTTCGCATCAAGTATCTCGTTTTTATAAACCGCCATCCATTCGCCAAGATGAACGTCATAACTATTTGTCCCCAGGCAGTTTATATCAAATGGGTCAATTACAATGTTGCCTTTTTCAATTTCCTCAAGTATTCTTTTATCGCTAAGTATCATCTCTCCCTTGTAAATTATTTTAAGATTTTTCTTTGTTCAATTTTTAATTGTTCCATTCTATATCTTAATTTTGAACGACTGATCCCGAGGATTTTTGCTGCTTGAACTTGATTTCCGTTTGTCATCCTCAATGTTTGAATTATAAGCTCACGCAAAACTTTATCCATAGTTATTCCGTTGGGAGGAATTTTAAGAACAAAATCGCTTTCGTCGTTGGATTCAAAATCAACTTTTGGAACCTGAAGATGTTTTAGGTGTTCAGGTTTTATCTTTGTGTCATTTTCAATAAGTATTACTCTCTCTATTGTGTTGCGAAGTTCACGGATATTCCCAGGCCACGGATATGATTTTAAAATCTCAAGTGCTTTTTCATCAATATCGCTAAAGTTTTTTCTAAATTTTCTATTAAATTCATCAATAAAGCTCATCACAAGAAGCGGTATATCCTCTTTTCTTTCGCGAAGTGGTGGAAGATGTATCGTTGCTACGTTCAAACGGTAATAAAGATCACTTCTGAATCTGCCTGCTTCTACTTCTTCTTTGAGGTTTTTATTTGTTGAAGCGATAACCCTGACATTAACTGATATTTCTTTTGTTCCGCCAAGCCTATAGAACTTTTTATCCTGGAGGACTCGTAATAATTTAACCTGTGCTTCGGGGTTTAGCTCACCTATTTCGTCAAGTAGAAGCGTTCCGCCATGTGCGAGTTCAAATTTTCCCTGTTTCATTTTTTCAGTTGCACCTGTAAATGCCCCGCGTTCATATCCAAAAAGTTCGCTTTCAACCAAATCTTTTGGTATCGCTCCACAATTTATGGCAATAAACGGTCCATCTTTCCTCGGGCTTTTTTCGTGAATATATCTTGCAATAAGCTCCTTACCTGTTCCTGTTTCCCCCGTTATTAAAACGGTTGTATCTTCGCTAATTGAGTATTTTTCTGCAAGCTGCAAAGCCTCAAGAAATCCCTTGCTTTGCCCGATTAGGCGATATTCCCCTGCATGTTCTGCAAGTGTCTCCTTTAACTGTTGGACCTCACGCTGAAGTTTGAGATTTTTAACTGCTTTTTGCATGGCAATTTCAAGCTGTTCAAAATCAAGGGGTTTGAGTATGAAATCATCCGCTCCAAGTTTTATCGCCTGAACCGCAAGGTTTACATCGGAATAAGCTGTTATCATAAGAACTGGAAGAGTGGGTTCTTCCTGCTTGATTTTTTTCAAAATGTCAAGTCCATTTTCACCTTTCAAAAAAATATCAAGCAAAATTATATCAGGTCGCTCATTCTGCAGATTTTTCAATGCTTCCTCCCCAGATAGATACGAAGCAACATTATATCCTGAATCATTCAAAACCTGTGTTATGGATTGATTAAAAAGCTCGTCATCATCAATCACCATAACTTTGAACTTCATTTTGCTACCTCTCTTGTTTTACCTTAAATTTTAAATAAAAGGTTGTTCCACGATTTACTTCGCTTTCAACTTCAATTTTTCCATCATGCTGGTTCATAACTTGTTTGCTTATTGCGAGACCAAGCCCTGTGCCATCGCTTTTTTTTGTGTAGAATGGTTCAAAAATTTTTGTAAGCTCATCTTTTGGAATTCCACAACCAGTATCAGAAATTGAAACGACAACATAATCCATATCGTTTTCCATTTCACGATATGACTTTATCTTTATTTGACCAGCATTATCAATCGCATCAACCGCATTTGTCAATATGTTTAGTATGACCTGCTGGATTTGCTTAAAGTCAATTTTAACTTTTGGAAGGTTCGGTTCAAGTTTTGTTATTATTTCAATTTTTTTCTTAAGCGTTGATATTTCAACAAGTGGGAGAGTTGCATTTATAACATCGTTTATGTTTTCTTCTTTGACGATTGGCTTACTCGGCTTAGCAAAGTTTAGTGTTGCCTCAACTATTTTTTCAATTCTACGAACGCCTTCAAGTGCAAGATCAAGATATTTTCTTTCTTGAGCTCCCTCTGGAAATTTTTTAAGTAGAAATTGAAGATTAACATTTATCGCAGAGAGCGGATTTCTTATCTCGTGGGCAATTGATGCGGATAATCTCCCAAGCGAAGCAAGCTTTTCCGTTTGTATCAGTTCTTCCTGAATTTTTCTTTTCTCCGTTAGGTCTGAAACTATAACTTGAATTGTGCTTGTATGTGCGTAGCCAATTAAATTAGCCGTCATCTCAACGAATTTTTCTGTTCCTTCAAAATCAATCATGGTCGTTTCAAAATTAACAACCCTTACGCCCTTAAAAAGTGGCTGGAAAAATTTTTTATACTTTGCAAAATTTAAATTTAAAATCTCATCCCTTGTGCATTTCAAAAGGGCTTCCGCCTGATCGTTTGCGTCAAGGACCATCCATGTTTCTGGTTGAACGATAAAAATTGGCTTTCCTGCGTTTTCAAACAGGCTTTTATACTGCTCGTGTGAAATTTGAAGCTCTTCGTTCATTTTTCTTAACATCTCGTTTGCTCGCTCAAGCTCATACATTTTATCCTCAAGCTTGCGAATTAAAATAGTGTTGTATTCCCTCAGATATTGAACATCGTCACCTATTGATTCAATTTTTGAAACTTGGTATTTCTCTTTTTGAAGCAGTTTTTCAACTGTGTTTATAAGAATTTGAATGTCAACCGGTTTAACTAAATAAGCATCCGCCCCAAGGCTAAGCCCGAATTTTTCATCTTCAGGGTCGGTGTAATTTGCAGTGTAAAATATGAATGGGACGTTTTTAAAGAATTCAATTTTTTTCACCTCTCTACATAGTTGAAATCCATCCATCTTTGGCATTAGAACATCCGAAATTATGGCATCAACCTTTTCTTGCTCAAGAATTTTAAGAGCTTCAATCCCGTTGCTTGCGGTTAAAACAGCGTGACCCATAGTTTCAAAAACTTCCTTTAAAAGTTCAAGGCTTTCGCTTACATCGTCAACGATCAATATCTTCATGGATGTTTTTCTAAAAAGTTTTAACATTAAAAATATAGAAAATTGACTGAAAATTGTCAAAGGAAGTTATTTTTGTGGGCTTTTTAAATTGTTTTTTGCAAATTTTTGTTTATAAATTTAGCGAAAACAAAAAGCACATTTTATGTCGTCGCTTGATATAGATTCGTCTCGTCGTGGGATGAAATATTCAATCATTGAGGGAAGTTTCGCAACGGTTTTTATAGTTCTTTCAACGGGTGCATTTTTGACAGGTTATGCTTTAATGCTTGGTGCCAATGAATTTATTATTGGGTTAATTGGTGCGATTCCGTTTATATCGCAGACGATGCAAATTTTGGGTTCTTATCTTTTAAAAAGGTACAAAAGCCCTCAAAAGCTTTCCATCATTGCGAGCATATTTAATCGCTGGATCTGGGTTGTCTTGATTTTTTTGCCGTTTTTAAATCTTGGATCTGAAATAAAAATTTTAATTTTTCTTTTAACTCTTCTTATTTCTTTCTCGTCTGGGAGCATTCTTGCAAACATTTGGACAACCTGGATAGGGGAAATTGTCCCCAAAAGTGTTTGGGGTAAATACTTTGGCAAGAGAACTGCTTATAATAATATCGTCAATGTTGCAATTTTCTTCATCTCTGCCCTCATACTTGATGATTTAAAGAAGATAGACATAAAGATTGGATATCTTGTCATAACATCAATTTGTTTTATAAGTGGTGTCATTACGACATTTTTATTCAAACATCACCCTGATGTAAAATTTGAGTTGGAGGGTGGGGGTTCGTTGAGGGACGAGATTTTAAAGCCGTTAAGAGATAAGAATTTTCGCAGTTTTATTTTGTTTTTCGCTCAGTGGAATTTTGCGGTTGGGATTTCTGCGCCATTTATGACTTTTCATATGCTGAAGAATTTAAATGTTAGTTTTTCAACTATCGCAATTTTCAATATGTTGACGATGGTGCTTAACATTTTTTTATCCCAGTGGTGGGGAAAGCTAATTGATAAGTTTGGCGCTAAAAATGTGCTTATGTTCAATGCCTCAAACATCGCATATATACCCATTCTTTGGCTTCTTGCCACACCTGATTTTCTTTTGCCACTTTATATTGATGCTATAATGGTTGGGATTGCGTGGAGCGGATTTAATCTTGCTGCGTTTAACATACCTTTATCAAAAGCCCCTAAAGAAAATCGTTCAACTTATGTGGCGGTGCTTTCAATTTCATCTGGCTTCGGTTATTTATTTGCTTCTATGCTTGCTGGATATATTGCAACTTTGCTTAAGGAATTCTCGTTTGAGATATTTGGTTTAAAATTTATAAATCTTCACATTTTGTTTTTTATCTCGTTCATTTTGAGGATATTGGGCGCAATAAAGTTGATGAAGATTCCAGAGGCGGAGTCAAAACCATTTTTGGCTATGATTGATTCAATAAGCACCGCGATTTTCAGGGTTTTCATAAGTCTTGAAAGTATAATTACGAATTCAAAGGATAAAGATGAGGGATAAATTGTTTTTTCATTTTGCTTTTTTTAACTTTTTTAAAATTCAAAACAAAATTCTTTCAAACGGATGGCTCCCGAGGTTTATATTGAGAACTTATCCAATTATGTTGGTAAGGAGGTAAAAATTTACGGCTGGGTTTATAATAAAAGATCAAGCGGAAAAATTCGTTTTGTTCTTGTTCGTGATGGGACGGGGATTTTACAATGTGTGATGGCAAAAGGAGAAACACCGGATGAAGTCTTTGATAAATACGATATTTTGACCCAGGAAACATCTCTTATTGTAAGTGGGATTGTAAATGAAGATAAAAGAGCCCCTGGTGGCTACGAACTTCACATAAAAGATATTCAGGTAATTCATATAGCACAGGATTATCCTATAACCCCGAAAGAGCATGGGGTTGATTTTCTAATGGATCACAGGCACCTTTGGCTTAGATCAAGGAGACCACATGCAATTTTAAGGATAAGACATCGCCTTGTTAAAGCAATAAGGGAATTCTTTGATTCTAAAGGATTTATTTTAATTGATGCACCAATTCTGACTCCAGCAGCGTGTGAAGGAACGACAACCCTTTTTGAGACGGATTACTTTGACCTCGGGAAAGCCTACCTTTCCCAATCTGGACAATTATATGTTGAGGCAGCTGCGATGGCTTTTGGAAAAGTTTATTGTTTTGGTCCAACTTTTAGAGCTGAAAAATCAAAAACAAGAAGACATTTAACAGAATTTTGGATGGTTGAGCCTGAGGTTGCGTTTTATGAACTTGAAGATATAATGAACCTTGCAGAGGAATTTGTTGAATATATCGTTGGAAGAGTTCTTGAAACAAGTAAAAAAGAATTTGAAATTCTTGAACGAAACACCGAGCCACTTGAAAAAATAAAACGACCTTTCCCAAGGATTTCTTATAATGAAGCAGTTGAAATTTTGAAGAAAAATGGCGTTGACTTTCAATGGGGCAATGACTTTGGCAACACAGATGAAACTATAATTTCTCAGCAGTTTGATAAACCCGTTATAGTTCATCACTATCCAGCTGCTGTTAAGGCGTTTTATATGAAGCGTGATCCCGATGACGAAACTTACGCGCTTGCCTTTGATATGCTTGCACCCGAAGGTTATGGTGAAATCATAGGTGGAAGTCAGAGAGAAGATGATTATGACACACTTTTAAAAAGAATTAAAGAGCATAATCTTCCCGTTGAGGCTTTTGATTGGTATCTTGACTTGAGAAAGTATGGCAGTGTTCCACATTCTGGATTTGGACTTGGTGTTGAAAGGACACTTGCTTGGATATGTGGACTTGACCATGTGAGGGAAACAATACCATTTCCAAGGATGATTTATAGAATAAAACCTTAACGAAAATTAGATTTAAAATGCTTAAAGTTGAAAACCTAAGAAAAACTTTCTCGGATGTCGTTGCTGTTGATGGTGTATCGTTTGAGGTGAACCGTGGTGAGATATTTGGACTACTTGGTCCAAACGGCGCTGGAAAGACGACCACAATAAGAATGATACTTGACATAATTAAGCCAGACTATGGAGTGATAAAATTTGACGGGAAAGAAATTAACGATGAGATCAAAAGTAAAATTGGATATTTGCCCGAAGAAAGAGGTCTTTACAGAAAAACAAAAGTCTTTGAAACAATTCTTTACTTTGCACAGCTGAAAGGGATTGAGAAAAAAACAGCGCTTGAAAGAGCAAGGTATTGGCTCAAAAGGTTTGGCTTGATTGATAGAGTAAACAGCAAAATTGAGGAACTATCCAAGGGGAATCAGCAGAAGATTCAAATTATAATTTCAATTCTCCACGATCCCGAGCTCGTGATACTTGATGAACCGTTTGCAGGACTTGACCCAGTTAATCAAGAACTGCTGAAAGAGGTTTTGCTTGAGTTGAGAGATAAGGGTAAGGCAATCATTTTTTCAACGCATCAGATGGATCAAGTTGAGAAGTTGTGTGATTCAATTTGTCTTATAAACAAGGGAAAACCTGTTCTTTCGGGTTCACTCACAGAGGTCAAAAGTAAATTTGGGAAAAATACAATTCATATTGAGTTTGAAGGTGATGCTGATGTTTTGAAATATCTAACTGGAGTGAAAAAGGTGAATATATACCCGAACTATGCCGAAATAACACTTGAAGATGGTATGAGTTCAACTGATGTTTTAAGGGAATTGATCAAATATATGAACTTGAAGAAATTTGAGGTGAAAGAACCATCATTGCATTCAATTTTTATTGATGTTGTATCTCGTGGTGTGGTTCAGGGCTAAAATTTGTAAAAATTTACCCTTTTTGATAAATTTAAAGTGCTTTTAATAATTTTGTTTGATAAAAATAAATGAGGGGTGAATAGAGATGAACAACACCTTAAAAACCGTATTTTTGATGACATTAATGACAGTTCTTTTACTTGCGGTTGGAAGTGTGATAGGTGGGAAGTCTGGAGTTATGATAGCATTTGTTTTTTCATTGCTGATGAATTTCTTTTCGTATTGGTTTTCTGATAAAATTGTTCTTGCGATGTATGGTGCAAGGGAGGTTTCCGAGGCAGAGGCTCCGAAGTTATATTCAATGGTTCGGCGTTTAACTACGAAGGCTGGTCTTCCGATGCCAAAAGTTTATATTATACCAAGTTTAACTCCGAATGCATTTGCAACTGGAAGAAATCCACAAAACGCTGCCGTTGCTGTAACCGAGGGAATTTTGAGGCTTTTGGACGAGGATGAACTTGAAGGAGTTTTGGGTCATGAACTTGCCCACATTAAACATAGAGATATTTTAACTGCAACAATTGTTGCAACAATGGTTGGGGCTATAGTATTTCTTGCTCGTATGGCTCAATGGTCGCTTTTCTTTTTTGGTGGAAGCAGGGATAGAGAAAACAATATGAATTGGATAGCTGAGCTTGTTTTAATCATTGTTGCGCCGATAGCAGCTGTTTTAATTCAACTTGCTATTTCAAGGGCCAGAGAATTTGCGGCTGATGAGGGTGGTGCAAAAATTTCAGGAAAGCCCCTTGCTCTTGCAAGTGCTTTGAAAAAGCTTGCTCGTGGCGTTGAATCTATCCCTATGGGAAATGCTAAGCCCGAAACAGCGCATATGTTTATAGTAAATCCATTGCGTGGTGAGGGGATATTAAAGCTGTTCTCAACACATCCCCCGATCACCGAAAGAGTGAAGCGACTTGAAAAAATAGCACGTGAAATGGGAGTTTACTATTGATCAAGCATTATGTTTTGATTTCAAGGTTCAAGTTATTGATAAACTTTTGTGTTAACGGTTGATAAAACAGTTTTTGACAATGTTTCAATTTTCGGTGTTGGTTTAAAAATTTAAATTTATTTTTTAACTAATGCTTGGGATTTCAGAGATAAAAAATAAGCTTCTGCAAGCATTTAACGAGCAACAGGTAAGTGCTTTAATTGAGATAATAGCTATGGTTTATGAGCAGATGATGAAGATGGTTGATATGGATGAAGTGAGGTTGGCGATAAAAGATCTTGCCGATGCTCAGAGGAGAACAGAGGAAAGCTTAATTGCGTTTAAGATAGCAACGGAGGAGAATTTTAGGAGGGTTTGGGAGAGCATAAACCAACTTGCGGAGGCGCAGAGGAGGACTGAGGAGAGGTTAGATGCGTTTGAGAAGGCGACGGAGGAAAACTTTAAGAGAGTATGGGAGAGCATAAATCAGCTTACAGAGGCACAAAGGAGGACGGAGGAGAGACTGAATCAGCTTACAATTAGAGTGGATCAGCTTGCTGAGGCACAGAGGAAAACGGAGGAGAGATTAGATCAGCTTGCGGAGGCGCAGAGGAAGACGGAGGAGAGGTTAGATCAGCTTGCGGTTAGGATGGATCAACTTGCGGAGGCACAGAGAAGGACGGAGGAGAAGTTAGATCAGCTTGCGGAGGCGCAGAGAAGGACAGAAGAGAGATTAAATCAACTTGCAATTAGAGTGGATCAGCTTGCGGAGGCGCAGAGAAAGACAGAAGAGAAGTTGGATAAACTTGCAGAGGCTCAAACAAGGCTTGAAGAGGCTGTCGCTATATTGCTTGGAAGAATGAAAACTCTGGAGGAGCGGGTTGATTGGGTTTTCCATTCAATTGGATTTGCAATTGAGGATAAATCGTTAAGAGTTTTACCTGAACTTTTAAAAAAGGATGGCATTGAAGTTGAAGGTAGGCTCGTGCGAAAATACTACTGGATCAAGGATGATTACAATCAGATTAACATTTTTGGCTGGGGTAGGAAAAATGGAAGTAAAATTTTGATTCTCGGCGAGGTTAAAATGAGAGCTTCAAAGAAAGAGATAGATAAGTTTTTAAAATTGGCGCGTGAAATACAAAAAAGAGAGGGAGAGCCCCCTGTATTACTTATTTTTGTTGCATCCGATTTTCATCCAAAAGTTGAGGAGTATCTCCAAGATAAAGGCATAAAATATTTTTGGTCCTTTGAACTTGATTAAAAATTAAATTTTAAAAGAAAATGTCATACAAAGAACCTGCCCCAATTCCGGATAAGGAAAATCCGTTTGAATCAATGATGAAGAGATTTGATAAAGCTGCTGAGATACTTCAACTTGAAAAAGGTGTTTATGAATTTTTAAAAACGCCAGCTTTACAGGTTATTGTCTCAATACCAATTCAAATGGATGATGGAAGAATCCAAGTTTTTGAAGGTTATCGTGTGATCCATAACTATGCTCTTGGTCCTGCTAAGGGTGGAATAAGGTATGCTCCAGATGTTACTCTTGATGAGGTCAAAGCTCTTGCTGCATGGATGACATGGAAGTGTGCTGTGATGGATATACCTTTTGGCGGGGCAAAGGGGGCTGTGAAGTGCGATCCCAAAAAATTAACCAAAGTTGAACTTGAAAAAATAACGCGAAGATATACCGCAAACCTTCTTGACATAATCGGACCTGACAAGGATATACCCGCACCTGACCTTAACACAGACGAGCAGATAATGGCTTGGATAATGGATACTTACAGTATGCATGTCAGAAGAACTGAAAGAGCAGTTGTTACCGGGAAGCCACTTATACTTGGTGGTTCCCCTGGCAGACGGGAAGCAACGGGGCGGGGCGTTATGATAGTTACCCTTGCTGCGATGGAAAAATTAAAACTTAACCCCAAAAAATCAACAGCTGTTGTTCAAGGCTTTGGAAATGTTGGTTCCATCTCAGCAAAGCTTTTAGCAGAACGCGGTCTTAAAATCATCGCTATAAGCGATATAACAGGAGGATATTACAATAAGAAGGGAATTGATGTTGAAAAAGCTATCCAGTATGTTCAGAAAAATCCAGACAGAACGCTTGAAGGTTTTAATGGCGGTGAGAAAATTACAAATGAGGAGTTACTTGAACTTGAATGCGATGTTTTGATTCCAGCTGCTCGTGAAGATCAGATAACAAAGTATAATGCTCCAAGGATAAAAGCGAAATTAATAGTTGAAGGTGCAAATGGTCCAACAACCGCAAGCGCTGACCCAATCCTTGAAGATAAAGGAATACTTGTCGTTCCTGATATAGTCGCAAATGCAGGTGGAGTTACTGTCTCATATTTTGAGTGGGTGCAAGATAGAATGGGATTTTATTGGACAATTGAAACAGTAAATGAACGCCTTGAAAGGATGATGCTTACTGCTTTTGAAAATGTTTATAATTGCGCAAAAAGTTATAATGTATCATTGCGACTTGGAGCTTATATACTTGCGGTTGATAAAGTTGCTAAAACTTTGAAACTCCGTGGAATTTATGGCTGATTTTTTCCGTAAAATTTTTCTTTTTTTTGTTTGTATGAATTTTTCATTTGCACAAAGCCAAACGAATTTTGAAATAATTGATAGTTTGATAAATTCAATCGCTGATGAAATCTCAACATATATAAAGTCGGAGAAAATTAAAATTGAATCCAATCTACAAGATAAGCTCGTTGAAAATAGAATTTTAAGTTCACTCTTGAAAAATTTTTCCCTTTTTTTTGACGATATCCCTGATGATGCAAGCGTTGTGCGACTTGATGCCTTTAGTAGCAAAATTAACTATATACCTCAATCAAAAGGATTGTTCAAAGGTCTTATGATTAGAAGAAATATAGAGGTGAATTTGTATTGTTCAGCAGTTGAGAATGGCAAGGTTTTGTTCAGCCGTGATTTTAAGAGGGAATATTTTGATTATATAAAGCCAGATGAAATTCAAGACCTTGAAGATGAGAATTTTAAATTTACGCATGGTAAATTTGTCAGGGAAAATTCAATTTTTGACAAAATAATTGAAGGATTGATAATTGCTTCGTCAATTGGAATTGCAATCTATCTTCTTTTTGCCGTGAGAAAATAAATTTTCAAAGTTAAAAAATGCTGAAAACAAAATATGTTGCGTTTCTAATTTTACCTGTGATGTTTTTTCTCATAGGTTGCTCCTCCTCAAAAGAGATTGCTAATCTTTCTGCAGAGGACAGATTTGAAATCGGCAAAGATAAATTTGACAAGAGAAAATATCTTGATGCAATTGAGGACTTTAAGTATATCCTAATTCAATATCCAGGAAGTGCGGTTGCAGATGATGCCCAGTTTTATCTTGCGGAATGTTATTACAATCGTGGTGAGTATTTGCTTGCTTCATCTGAATATGAAAATCTCATAAGAGGTTATCCGTCAAGTGAATATGTTCCAATGGCAAGATATAAACTTGGTCTTTGCTATTATAATCTCTCTCCAAAATCACAGCTTGATCAGACATACACTTATAAAGCTATTGATGCTCTTCAAGGATTCATTGAGTATCATCCGACAAGTGAGTTTGTTCAAGATGCGGAAAGGAAGATCCATGAACTTATCAACAAGCTTGCGAAAAGAGATTATGAGACAGGTATATTTTATATGAAGATGGAATTTTACAGGGCAGCTATGATTTATTTTGATTCAATCATTGAGCGTTATCCAGATTCAGATTACCTTGAAAGGGCTTATGCGGGGAAGATTGAATGTCTATTGAAGAGGGAAAACTACAGTGAAGTAATAAAAATTGCGGAAGAGTTTGAGAGGAAATTCCCATCAAGTGATCTTATTGGTAAGGTGAGGAAAATAAAAGAAGAAGCTAAATTTTATGTTGGAAAAGAGTTGCGAACGGGGAGATAGAATAGAGGGGGCTAAATATGTAAAGGATTCGCAGGTTGAAATGACGGAACTTATACTTCCAAGCGATGCAAATCCGTTTGGTTTCTTGCTTGGTGGGAGATTAATGCATTGGATTGATATATGTGCAGCGATGTCCGCAATGAAGCATGCTGGTAAGGTTGTTGTAACTGCAAGTGTTGACGAGTTAAATTTCCTATGCCCGATAAAAATTGGTGAAGTTGTGATTTTAAAGGCGTCTGTGAATCGTGTTTTTAGAACTTCAATGGAAGTTGGTGTAAAGGTTTTTGCAATGAACCCGCTCACTGGTGAATTAAGGCATGCGAATTCTGCTTATCTTACCTTCGTTGCGATTGATGAAAACGGTAAACCTATCCCTGTGCCCCCGATAGTCCCCGAAACTGAAGATGAAAAAAGAAGATATGAGGAGGCACTGATAAGACGGCAACAAAGATTGAAGCATAAAGAAGAGCTCAAAAATGCCAGAAAACAAAGAGCTGAAAATCCATAGACTTTTCCTTTTTTTGTTCACGTTTTACATTGAGGTTTTAACTTCTCAAAATAGATTTTCCCCAATTTTTTTTATAAGTGAATTTCCTCTTCCCGAAGGTTCATCCACTTTTTCAATCGGAAATTTAAATGGAGATAATTTTTACGATATAGTTGTTTCCTCACGTCGTGCGATAACTTGTCTTGAAAATAATGGAAAAGGAGAATTTAACTTTTACTTCAGCATCCCGGTAAGAGAAATGCCAGCAGATGTTAAGTTAAATGATATTGATAATGACGGTGTATCTGAAATCCTTGCGGTTTACAGAGCAAGATCAACAGTTGAAATTTTTAAAAGAGATACGCTTGGTTTTAGAAAATTTGCTTTTTTTGAAACGGGGGTTTATCCAGATATGCTTATTTGCTCAGATGTTGATTTAAATGGGCTTAAAGATGTGATAACGGTCGGAAAGATAATGCTTGGTATAACGGTAAATTATCAAACAAAGTTAAATCAATTCTCAAATCCCGTTAATCTTCTCCCGAAGACGCCTTTCAAAAAAATTCAAATTCAAGATTTAAACTATGACGATGTCCCAGATCTTGCTGGAATTGATTGGCTAAATAATTTGCTCGTTATCTCATACGGAAGGGGGGATGGAAAGTTCGGGCTCACATATAATTATAAACTTCCAGAAGAACCAAATGATTTTGTGGTCGCAGATTTAAACAACGATGGCTTTTTTGATTATGTTATCTCTTTTTATTATCTTGGCGAGGTTCAATTTTATTACACTACACAAGCGGGGATAAATTTAAAATTTAAATTTAAAATCCCAAAGCCATTAATGATTTCAATTGGTGATTTTAATGGTGATGGTTTTAAAGATGTTGCGGTAAGCAATGGGGAGAAACTGTTTATTTTTATAAACTCTGGAATTGATTTTGAAAGATATGAATTTTTGAGCGAAGGAACCGCTCATATTGAATGTGCAGACCTTGACGGAAACGGAAGGGATGATATCATCTCTCTTGATTCCGTTAGAAATAGACTTAGAATTTTTTACTCTAGCGATAGATTTAAAACATTTGAAAATTCATGGCTTGCTGTGGGATCAAATTCATCTGACCTTGCGGTTGCAGACTTTGATAGGGATGGATGCATTGATTTTATAACTGTTGGGGATAGTTTAGGTTTCCCACTCATTTACTCTATGAATGATGGTTTTTCAATTGTTTTGAATAGAGGGGATGGAGCATTTACAGATGTTAAGTTATTCTCTTTTTCAAATCTTAATTATCTTTTATGCTCAAATTACGAGACTGGAAATGTTTCTATTTTTAAGTTTGAGGGAAAGGGGAAAGTAACGGAAATTTTTAAATACAATTTTGATAAGCCGAAGCCAGTTTTTATGGGTTTGTCCAGTGATAAAACACCTGCCATTTTTCTTTCCATATCTGATTCAAATCTAATTTTGATAAAGCCAGAGGGTCAGTCCGAATTTAATGAGATCACCATAAAAGAAATTGACAGCACAAAGGTCATCGCCTTTGCAGTTGGTGATTTTAACAGAGATGGTTTCTTTGATATTGCGCTTATCAATCGGGATGGGGGCAGTGTTAAATTTAACATTTTTATCAGAAAAAAGGAGGGAGAATATGTGAGGGATTATTCGGTGAATTTGAATAGGTTAATAAGGCGTGCTTTTCTTTATATTGATGATTTCAACGGTGATGGTTATCAAGATATACTTGTCTATTACGATTATTCAACAGTGAAAATTTCAGATGGAGAGATAAATCTCTTCTTTAATGATGGGTTGGGGAAATTTAAACTAAGGAAAAGAATAGATACTCATATCCACCTTTCCGCTCATAAACTTCTAAAAGTTGCGGATTTCACCGGGGATTTTAAAAAGGACTTTGTTGTTTTTGATAAATTAAGGAATAAATTTTACCTTTACATAAACAAAGATGAAAAATTTGAAAAAACGCAGATTTACAGCTCTGGAGATAAAATTAACTCAATCGGTGTTGCTGATGTGAATTATGATGGTTATCCAGATTTAATTTTGCTTAATGGAACAAATGGAGGGCTTGGATTTTTGATAAACAAAAATGGCGAATTCAAATGAGAAAATTTGTTTTCCTTTTCTTACTTGCTGGTTTTTTGCTTTCGCAGGATAAGAAAATTGAGCAAATTTATTACACGATTTGCGATAGATCTGGAATTGAAGTTGATAAACCCTTTGACTTTAAGCCTTTTGATACGGGTAAATGTGGTTTCAGACTTTATGTTGAAGCTGGTAAAAACTGGGATAAGTTTAACGAGATTCAAAAGAGCAATATAAAAAAGTCACTTGAAAGACCGCAACTTCAAACAAGCGTTTTATCTCAAAGCGGGAAATTTAGAATTCATTTTGATACAACGGGCGTAAATGAACCATTTCTTTTTGATGAGTATGGGAGGAAAATTCCAAACTCGTGGAAGATGTATGTTGATTCAGTTTCAAAGTATATTGATTCAGTTTTTAATGTCGTGGTGAATTTTTTCGGCTTTGAGTTTGATTTCAACGATGGTGGCATCGGGGGTGGGGTTGAGTATGATATTTACATTCAAAATCTTCAGGAGGGGCTTTACGGAGAAACAGTCTTTGATTATTTAAATCCGCTCCCAAGAAACGGGGTTGCAAAAAGATATATAAGCTTTATGCGAATTGACAACTCTTATTATGAAGCTTCCTACTATACTCGTGGAATAAACGCTCTTAAGGTAACGCTTGCGCATGAATTTGGTCATGCAGTTCAACTTTTATCCTATGGACTTTGGGAGGAAGATATATGGTTTTACGAGATGACCTCAACTTGGCTTGAGGAAGCTGTTTTTGATGATGTAAATGATTATTATG
The DNA here is from genome assembly GCA_001485605.1 of Candidatus Kryptobacter tengchongensis. GTDB lineage: Bacteria > Bacteroidota > Ignavibacteria > Kryptoniales > Kryptoniaceae > Kryptonium > Kryptonium tengchongense. Next base: position 75,934 of record FAON01000012.1, on the reverse strand, counting down.
CATATATACCAAGATTTTTCAGAGCAACGAGCACCCCAATTTATTTCCATGATGGCTATGACCTTGTGGTTTTGGGGATATTCTTGCAGGAAAGGTTCACGCATGAGGTGATTGTTAAAGCATGGGAAAATATAAGAAATCACTCAGCTCTTGCTTCGCTTGAGCTCAGTTTAAATTCCTTTAACAGCAGTTTAAAGCGTGAATTTGTTGAGTTTTCGCTTTGGAATTATTACACAGGAAGAAGGGCGAGAGCGGGGTATTATAAAGAAGGAGCGAATTACCCGGAGGTTAGATTTGAAACACAACCAGTTATTATGACATCAAACGAAGCGAGCGTAAAAAATTCCGCAGGAGCATTTTCCACGCAGTATTATATGTTCATCTGGCGAAATGACACAGTGGTTGCTGTGATTTCAAATGTGAATTTAAATTCTGGGTTTGCTCGCTCTGAAGATGAATTCATTTTCCAGTATCACATAACCACTGGAACCTATAGCGAAGGTTATACATCACTTGGAAATGGTTTAAGGGTAAAGTTAATTGTTCCAGATTTTGATAATTGGGGGAATTTAAATATCTTAAATTTGCAAGTTGCATTTGTCAAAGATAGAAATGTTTTCCCAAATCCTTTTTATGCGGATGGGATTGAAAAAATTTTGATCCCTGTTGATTCTGGAGCTGATGAAGTTGAATTAAAAATTTTCACTGTTGGACTTGACCTTGTGTATTCGGAAAAGTTGAAACCCGAATTTAATTTCGGAAATTATTTTGTGAGCTGGAATGGGAGAAATAATCTCGGTCAACTTGTGAAAAGCGGGGTTTATATTTATTTCGTTAATTCAGGTGGAAGTGAAAAGACCGGTAAGTTCGTTTTGATAAGAAAATGAATCAAATTTGATTTTCAAGTGGAATTCAAATTGATAGGAAAGAACATAAGGAAAAGTTTTGGGCGTTTGCTTGTTTTTGATTCGGTAAATTTTGAGCTTGGTGTTGGCTCATCCCTTGCTATTGCTGGAAAGAATGGTTCTGGGAAATCAACACTTGTCAAGATAATCGCAGGTCTTTTGAGCCCAAGCTCTGGTGAAGTAATTTATCAAATTGATGGTAAAAAGATAGATAAAATTGACTGGTTTAAATATGTTGGATTTGTTGCTCCTTACCTGCAGATTTATGATGAATTCACGGGATATGAAAATCTTGAAATACTTGCAAGGATAAGGGGTTTGAAAAATTATAAAGAAAAAATTGAAGATGTTTTAAAGCGTGTAAACCTTTACTCTCGCCGTTATGATCTTGTCCGTGGCTATTCTTCCGGGATGAAACAGCGCTTGAAATATGCTTGTGCGCTTCTTCATGAGCCTATTCTCTTAATACTTGATGAACCAACATCAAACCTTGACATAGAAGGGGTTGAGATGGTTTGGGCTATAGCTGAGGAACAAAAGAAAAAAGGAATTTTGATCGTTGCAACTAATGAACCAGAAGAGCTTCAAATGTGTGATGATGTTATAAATCTTGATGAATTAAAACAAAGGGTAAGAAATCAAATTGTTAAGTAGCATCTGGGCAATTTTTTTGAAGGATTTAAAGTCGGAGCTGAGGACAAGGTATGCTTTAAATGCTTTGATCATGTTTGTTGTTGTTACTATTTCAATGATCTTATTTGCAACTGCTGGTGAGATCATAAGTGCTGAGTTGCTTTCGGGATTGCTTTGGGTTGTGATATTTTTCTCTGCCATGTCAGGGCTTTCAAGAACATTTGTAAGTGAAGAAGATAGGGGAACTGTTATCTTTCTCCAGCTTGCGACACGACCAAGCGTTGTATATTTTGGTAAGTTGCTTTTCAATCTTGTTCTAATTTTTGGGATCAATTTTTTTGTCGTCATAGCTTATCTTTTAACCATGGAAAATTTTAAAATTAAAAGCTTTGATGTCTTCCTTGTTGGGTTGATTCTTGGAGGCGTGGGGCTTGCTTCGGCGTCAACGATAATTGCAGCGATAATTGCGAAGGCGAACACAAAAGGGACACTTTATCCGGTGCTTTCTTTTCCAGTGCTTTTACCTCTTTTGATAACAGCGATAAATATAACCCAACTTTCAACTCAAGGAACCACTCTTACTGAAACCGCAGGGCATTTAAGGATTTTAATCTCTTATTTTTTTGTTGTTATAATCGCATCGTACCTTTTATTTGATTACATTTGGAAGGAATAAGTTATGTGTCAGTTTTGTTTTACTTATTGAGTGAGTGTTGAGAATTTGGACACAAGGTGTCCTGAATTGTGTATAGTTGAATAAAAATCAATCTTTTTATCTCTGGCATACGAATTGATATTTGAAATTTAAATGAAAATAAACCAAAAGAGAAAAACTTAATGATTTGGAAAATTTTGCTTAGCTTATATATTGGAGTGATCACAGTCCTTGCATTTATAATTCCAATTGGATTTATCCCCGGGCTTGGGGAAAGGGCAAGAATAATTTTCCTTCATGTGCCTTCTGCGTGGTTAAGTGTAATTGCTTTTTTTGTGTCTATGCTTTATGGAATTCGTTATCTTAAGTCAAAAGATATATACAATGACATTAAATCTGTTGCTTCTGCAGAAATTGGATTTTTGTTTTGCTTCATCACCACTATAACTGGTTCAATCTGGGCGAAATTTAACTGGGGTTCTTTTTGGAATTGGGATCCACGTGAGACATCAATTTTTGTCCTTCTTTTGATTTATGGGGCTTATTTTGTTTTAAGGTCTGCAATTGAGATTGAAGAAAGGAAAGCAACGCTTTCAGCAGTTTATTCAATAATTGCTTTTGTTACGGTTCCATTCTTTATTTTCATTATGCCGAGAATTATGCCAGGTCTTCATCCGGGTTCAAAGGGTGACCCTGAAGGAGCTGGACCAGTTGTGAGTTTCAAGATGGACCCAAATATGAGGATTCTTTTCTTTGCTTCTTTAATCGGGTTTACGCTTGTATATTTATGGATTTTCAGTCTTCGTTCAAGAACGGAGATTTTGAAAATTAAAATTGAAAACAAAATATATCGGGAGGTTCAAAGTTGAGCATTTATGAATTTCTTGAGAAGAACTCAATCTATCTTGTTTTAATTATCGCTTTAATTGTTTGGCTATTTGTCTTTGCTTATCTTATAAGGGTTGATGTTAAGTTGAAAAAGCTTGAGGATGAATTTTCAAAGCTTGAAAACAAAGAGGAGGTTGAAAGATGAAGCTTAAAATTGTTGTTGGTTCCGTTTTAATTGCCGGTTTTATAATTTTTGGGGCTTACTCATTCATGGAAAGCAATGTTAAGTATGTGACTATAGAAGAAGCGAAAAAGACGGCAAAAAAAGTTCAAATCGTTGGTGAATGGGTTAGGGAGAAGGAAAGTTATTATGATGCGAGCACAAATCAGTTCGTTTTTTATCTCAAGGATGATAATGGAGATATTGTTAAAGTTGTTCATCATGGTGCAAAACCAAATAATTTTGAGATCGCATCCCATGTCGTTGTAAAAGGTCATTATGTGAATGGGGTTTTTGAATCTAAAGAGATTCTGACGAAGTGTCCATCAAAATATCAATCTGCAGATGCATTGAAACAATATAAATAAAAATTAAATTTTGGTGTGAAAAATGTTAGGCAGAATTTTAATATATATTGCTTTTATGACTGCTCTCTTTGCGACAATTGCCTATTATCTTTCATATAGAGGGCGAAAACATTTGATTGAAAAGGCGAGGTTAAGCTATCACATATCAGCAATTACAGTAATACTTGCCTCTGCCTTTCTGCTATATTTGATTTTAACGCATCAATTTCAATATACGTATGTCTGGAGTTATAGCTCAACTGATTTATCAACGCCACTTCTAATTTCAACTTTTTATGCTGGTCAGGAAGGAAGTTTTATGTTATGGACTTTTTATACTGCAATACTTGGGTTATTTTTAATGAGCTATGCAAGGCGTAATGGATATGAACCGGAAGTTATGAGCATTTACTCACTTGTTAAGGTTTTTCTATTGCTGATTTTAATTGTTAAGAGTCCATTTGAGTATGTGTGGGAAACATGGCCTGGTCAAGTTCATGAAGGTTTTATCCCGCCGGAAGGACGAGGTCTTAATCCCTTGCTTCAAAATTTTTGGATGGTGATCCATCCACCGATAATTTTTATTGGCTTTGCTTCAATGGCGATACCATATTCTCATGCCATAACAGCGCTTTTAAGACGAGAGTATTTGACATGGGTTAAACCAGCGATGCCGTGGACGATTTTTGCTGCCTTAACGCTTGGCGCTGGTCTTGCAATAGGTGGTTTTTGGGCTTATGAGACACTCGGATGGGGTGGATTCTGGGGATGGGACCCTGTTGAAAATTCATCTTTAGTTCCATGGCTTATCGCAGTTGGAACAATCCACACAATGTATGTTCAAAGAAGAACAGGAGCTTTCACACGATGGAATTTGGGAATGTCAATCTTGGCTTTTGTCCTGGTTTTGTATAGCACATTTTTAACAAGAAGTGGAGTTCTTGGAGATACATCTGTTCATTCATTCGTTGATCCTGGAATGTGGGTTTATTCACTTTTAATTTCATTGATGGTGATCTTCACAGGAATAGGTTTCGGATTATTGTTTGCCAGAAGGAAGGAGATTCCAAAGGTTAAAGTTGAATCAGATCTCTTGTCAAGGGAGTATAATTTGTTCCTTGCTTCTGTTATACTTGTTATAATTGCTGGCTTTGTGATAGTAGGGACATCTTCCCCGATAATAACAAAAATTCTCCAGGGGAAAGCAAGCGCTGTTGATGTTTCTTATTACAATAAAACAACGCTTCCACTTGGGATAGTAATGGCTCTATTGATTGGGCTTGCTCAAGTTATGTGGTGGAGAAAAACGAAGCCAGAAGCATTAATGAAAACACTTGTATTTCCCACAGCAGCATCAACGATTTTTACCTCAATTTTAATAATTATTGGTGTCAGAGAAATTTTAATAGCTCTATTTGTCTTAACATCTTCTTTTGCTTTCTTTGTTAATTTGAGAATTGCTTATAAAATTGCTCGTGGTAATCCAAAGTATATAGGAGCTTCTTTAACTCATGTGGGGGTTGGGCTTTTCCTTCTGGGAGTTATCGCATCAACAAAATATGATAAAACTCAAGTTGTCTCACTTCCAAAGAATCAAACGATAAGCGCTTTTGGATATAAATTGACCTATATTGGGAATCAAAAAATTGATAAAGAAAGAGTTGCTTACAATGTAAAAGTTGAGAAGGATGGTGATTCATTCATTGCACCGTTGCAGATGTATTTCAGTGAATATAATCAGGGTGTGATGAGACATCCTTATATCTTTAGTTTACTGAATTATGATATATTCAGCAATCCCAAACTTCCAGCTTTCCTTGTCAAAAATATGCTTATGAACGATCTTTATCTTTCTCCAATGAGTTTGGAAAAGAGCTCTGGATTTAACCCGCATGCAACTGGAGATATCATTATACTAAGCAAAGATCAAGAGCGAACCGTTGGGGATTACACATTGAAATTTATTCGCTTTGATATGACCTCGGATGATATGGCAAAAATGATGGCCGGACAGGATTTCGCAATAGGTGCGGTAATTGAAGTTACATACAAAGGCAAAAAACAGCAAATCATTCCGAAGATTTATTATCGGAACAACATGCCGATGCCAGAAGCGGTTAAGGTCGGAGATAAACAGTTAACATTTATAAATCTAAATGTTGAATCGGGACAGATTGCAGTAAGTTTTCGCTCCGATGATGCTAACTTGCAGGTTCAGAGTGAGCCAGTAGAAGTTCTTGTAATTGAAGCAAGTGTTAAACCTTTTATAAATCTTGTTTGGTTTGGTGTTCTTGTTATCCTTGCTGGATTTATAGTTTCAATGGTCAGAAGAATATCTGAAGTAAAGGGATAACTTCAATTTTATTTAAATTTGGGGGCAAAAGATAAGTTAAATAAAGGTGTGCGATTTACGCACACCTTTTTAATTTGTTTTTATAGTTTTTCTATTTATCTTGTTAGGTGCTATCGTGCGAGGCTATTTTAGGGGGTGGGAAAATTATAAATCTGCCCCATCTGTTCTTTTGATTAAAATAACTTTAAAAATTTAGCTTTTAAGGAGAAATAACTATGAGAACCTCAATTTTTATTTTTCTAACTTTTTTATTCGCGCTGAACCTTTTAAATTCCCAAGTTCCAAAAATTGGAACAGAATTTTTAGTTGAAATTGGAAGTGATTCCGTTTTTGCACTTGCGGGTGCATTTGACAGCGAAAAATATCTTGTTATTATGCGGAAGGAATTACCAACAGGTGGAGCTCAAATAATTGGGCAGTTTTTATCAAAAGTTGATAACTCTTTAATAGGATCTCCAATTTTATTTGGGATAACCAATATACCAGATACTGCTTTAGAAGTTGGTATCCCACAGGTTGCTTTTGACGGCAGTCGCTTTCTTGTTGTGTGGACAGATGGAGAATATGGTGGAATTAAATATCGCTTTATTGATGCTAAAACTTTCCAGTTAAGCAATTTATATTCAGATTCAACTTTGCGATGTTATTTAAGCGGTGTTTCAACTCTTCATTTTAATTCAGCGCTCAATAAGTATTTTCTTGTTTTTGCAATTAAAAGCGCGGGTGCTTATTATTTAGCTGGGACATTTATACGACCGGATGGATACATGGAAGGTTCTTTTCAGATATCCAATGTTCCTGCGCGAAAAGAATATTCGCTTGCTTATGGCAGTTCTAAATATCTGATTTGTTTCATTAAAGAGGCAGGCGACTATGACAATGAAGTTTGGGGACAAATAATCAGTGAAAGTGGATATCAAATTGGTGGAGCTTTTTTAATTGATGGAAGTTCTGAACCAAGCGATAACCCGCTATTCGTTACTTTTGACGGGGCAAAATTTATTTGCTTTTTCCCAGATGAGGAAATAACCGGTTGGAAAATTTATGCGAGATTTGTAAGTCCTGATGGAGTAACTCAAAGCGGACGAAATTTGATTACTTCTAATGCTCATATTCTTCCTTACGCTGTGGTGAACAACGATGAGATATTGTTTACATGCACAGGGTTTGAATTTTCAGGAAATCACTTAACATCAAAAGTTATTGGTCGCTTTTTTGATTTATCTTTAAGTCCAAAGAGTGACGAATTTGTAGTTTTTGATACCCTTGGTATAAAAAATCCAGTTTCTTGCTTTGCCGTTTATGCAGATGGAAAATATCTTGCTTTTACGACAAGGTTTAGATTAAGCTTTCGGGGCGATCAACTTTATCTTACGGATGGAGATGTTTACGGTGTAACGATTTCACCGATCACGAAAGTTGAAAGTGTTAGCGGATCTCCATTAGAATTTAAACTTTATCAAAATTATCCTAATCCATTTAACCCAACAACTACAATTCGCTTTTCCCTTCCGCAGCGAGAACATGTAACCCTGAAAGTTTTTGATATCCTTGGCAGAGAAGTAGCAACGCTGGTGAATGAGGAATTAAACTCAGGCGAATATTCAGTTGTTTTTGAGGCAAAGGGTTTGCCAAGTGGGGTCTATTTTGTTCGCTTACAGGCAGGAAAATTTATTCAACAAAACAAAATGGAAATGATAAAATAAGAGGAACATATACTGGGAGTGCTATTTGGGGAATCTTTGTAAAGCAATTAAAGCTTGTGGGAATAAAAATCGTGCCCTTGATATTAGCATTTCTTCTCCCCGTAGCCCTTGATGCACAAACACAGCCAAAAGCAAAAAATTGGATCTTCCTTATCAACTGCAGTTAATCCATGTGACTTACTTACTAAAAAAGAAGTAGAAAATGCTCTATCTGGTGATTTTGGGAGTGTAACCGTTGTTGATGTGGAAATTGAGAAGGACCAGCCCAGATGTGTGTGTTGGTATAGTTATTATGAGGGTGGGAAAGCAGGACGCCATCACTCTGTGGGCGTCTATTATAGTCGTGGGAAGAAAGCTTTGGAAATGTTGGAGTGGGTTAAAGAAAGAACTCGGAAAGGGAGCACTATCTACGATCCAGAGACCGAATCTATTTCTGACCTCGGAGATGAAGCATACTGGACCGGTGGTAATCGGCTTGTAGTACGAGTTAAAGACAGTGTGCTTGAAATATATCCATTGCCCCCATATCCATTACCTTCTAAAGAGATTGGCATCAAAATGGCGAAGATTGCAATTCAAAGAATCAAGTGATTTTAACAGATATTTGTTTAATCTGCTAAATTTTTGCTTACATAGATTGGCTATTTAGCATATTCTCGGGAGTTGTTCACCAGCAAGCATATCAACAACTCTTTTCCCACCGATGATAGTTTTCATCAGGACAACTCCCGGATGTTCTTCTGTGATTTCGCCAATTATTCTTGCTTCTTTTCCGAAGGGATTATTTTGCATTGTTTCAAGGACTTTTTCTGCATCTTCTGGTGATACAACTACGATCAATTTACCTTCGTTAGCAACATAAAGTGGATCAAGTCCAAGCATTTCACAAGCTGCTTTGACAGGTTCAGGTATTGGAATTTCCGGTTCCCATATTTCAACTCCAATTTTCGCAGATTGAGCGAGTTCGTTTAACGCGCTTGATATACCACCTCGGGTTGGATCACGCATCCAGTGTATGTTTTTACTTATGGATAAAATATCCTGAACAAGATGGTTTAACGGAGCTGTATCACTTTGAATTTCTATCTCAAATTCCAAGCCTTCGCGCTTTGATAAAATAGCTATCCCATGTAATCCTATTGGACCATTTATCAAAATTTTATCCCCAGGTTTAACTCTGCGCGGAGAAATTTCAATATCATGATCAATTACCCCAATTCCAGATGTGTTGATAAAAATTTTATCACCTTTTCCTTTTTCAACAACTTTAGTGTCGCCTGTGACAAGGAGCACATCAGCTCTTTCGCATGCTTTTTTCATGCTTTCAACGATTAAACATAGATCTGAGATTTGGAAGCCTTCTTCAATTATGAAGCCCGCGCTTATGAATAGCGGTTTTGCACCTCCAACGGCTAAATCGTTTACAGTTCCATTTATCGCAAGTTCCCCGATGTTTCCACCAGGAAAGAAAATTGGATCAACAACATATGAATCTGTCGTAAAAGCTATTTTTAAACCGTTTATGCTTATTATTGCCTGGTCTCCAAGCTCTGAAAGATAAGGGTTGTAAAAAGCTGGAAGAAATATATTTTTTATAAGTTCACTTGTTAATTTACCTCCACTTCCGTGACCGAGTAAAATCTTTTCATAGGTTGAGGAAAATTTCATGCAATCAGGATCTGATCCTAAGTGTAAAGTTTTTTTAATCCCCGAGTTCATTTCTTAAAAATCCCATTTTTTCAAGGTAATAAAGCATCTCTTGAGCTTCTTGTTCGTTAAGTTTGCTTATCCCAAAGCCGACATGAACTACAGTATAATCTCCAACTTGCGCATCGGGTATATACTCAAGGCAAACGGTTTTAACAACTCCACCAAAATCAACTTTCCCCATTTTTAATCCATTCTCTTCAAAAATTTCAATTATTTTTCCTGGAATCCCAAGGCACATCGTTTTTGCTCCGCTTTAAGTTTGGGAGAAAATATAATGTTTTATCATAACCTGCTCCACATTTCCTGAATTTGTCTTAGAAGAACGGTGGGATCAGTTGAATGAGGTGCTCCTGCAGGATCAATGATATCAAGCTGACTTGCTGCGTTCTGAAAATCTCCAAGTGTGTAGTATGACTGGGCGAGGACAAGGCGAAGTCGTTTATGATACACACGATTGTCATATACGAAGACATAATTTGGATTTGCATTTAAAACCTCAAGCGCTCGTTGAATTGCGGATGAAAATTCATTCAGCGCATGATGAACGAAAGCAAGCCCAGCTTTTGAGTTAAGGGTGACATTTTGAGATGCGCTTTGATGAGCAAGTGCACTTAACAAATCATTTTTAGCAAGTTGAAATTCACGATTATATGCTCTTGACCACCCACGACCACATTCTGCTTCGGCTTGTAAACTATCATACCTTGAATTTGTCCTCGCAAGTGAAACAGCCTGATCAAACTTTGCGAAAGCGTCGTTATAATTTTTATTGCTAAACGATTGCCAGCCAGATTGAATTAATGATACGATTTGATTTATTGTCGCATCGCCATTTCCATTTAATTGAATTGTTAAAGGTGAAGAAAGGTTAGTCGCATTATGCGTAATTGAAAGAGCCCCTGCAAAAGCTCCATCTGAAGCTGGGGCAAATCTTACATAAACCGAAAGAGATTCACCCGGGGATAAATTAAATTGTGTAGCACCTTGAAGTGAAAATCCATTCCCGCTTACATTTAAAGCCCCAGTTAATCTACCTGTTGAATTATTTCCATTCTTTATTACAAATGGCATATCTTTACTTTGATTTACAGGAACATATCCAAAGTTAAGGGAGCTGGGCGAAACGCTAATGTAAATGGTTTCACTTGGTCCAGATGGTTGTTGTTTCTTGCACGATGTAAGTGATAAGAGAGCGAAAACAATTAGCAAACCCAGTGTTACAGTTGAAGTTAACTTAAAAAAGCCTTTCATTTTTTTCTCCGAAATTTTATTTTGACAAAACCATTTTTAATGTTTTGCTAAATTTTCCAGCCGTTATTCTATAAAGATAAATTCCAGATGGGGCAATTTTACCACTATTATCTTTCCCATCCCATACAACTGTGTATCTTCCAGCGTTTTTAAAATCATTCACAATCGTTCTTATCTCCTGTCCGATGATGTTGTAAATTTTAAGTGTAACAAAGGCGTCTTCAGGAAGATCAAATGTTATGCTCGTTGATGGGTTAAATGGATTTGGGTAATTTTGATAAAGTTCAAATCTTTGAGGTATATCAACCATAGGACTGCTAACTTCAGTAACTTCACTTTTCCTCGTCACTATGAAGTGCCCCAATTTGCTTATTTCAGCTGTGATAAAATCACCTGAGTTTGAAACGACGGAGTTTAACCGTACCCATTGCGTTCCATCCCAATATGCAATTGTTAATTCATCTAATGGTATGGATGAAATTTTATTGGGGTCAAGATAAATTTTAAGTGTTGCTGGTTTGTTAAGCTCATAACCAATGGGGCTTAGCGTATAAATTTGACTCAATTTTGTATTAATTGATCTTTCAATTTCAGTGTTCAAAACATCTGAATTGCCAGCAAACGCAATCACATACAAATTGTCTCTGAGTGAATTCTTCCCGAATTCAACCTCCATTTTCCCATCTGTTGAAGCGATATATCCACCGTTTACCGATTGCAGAAATTGAACATTAAATGTATACGCCGTATCGGAATAAATGAAACCATATTTTGTTGTTCCTCTAACCCTTATCTCAATCGTCCCGCTGGATGTCAGAGTAATGTTATTATCAACGAAAACTTTATCGTTTGAATTTGGAACTGGTTGGAAAAGTAGATTAACAACATTTGAACCTTGTGTTAATGTCCCTGAAAGATTGTTTTTATTGAGCTTTGACGAACTTGCAACGAAGACATCAAGTCGCTCGCTAAAGATAGGATTTTGGAAAAACCCAACAATAAGCTTTGGTTTCGTCGTATCAGTATAGGCAAATGTTGCCCTCATCATCATATTCCAACCCCTTAGAGGAACGGTCGTTCCACCACTTGACACTGACAAATTTTCCATCGGAACCCATGTGTTTGGATTGTTTGGATAAGTTGGTCCAAAGAAAGCATAGGTATAATTTGCTTTCGTTGTGCTATCCATCCCAACATAAGTTCCTATGGTGTCATTTTCAATAAAACCAATATAAATTGTTCCAAGATTTTTAAGTTGCGAGGCATATGGTGTCAGATCAATTGTTAAAAACTGTCCATCATAAGAAGGTCTGTTTGTTGAGTAAATGAATGGTGTTATGATGTCATTTCCTGGAAGACCATTATTATCAGCCCAAATATGGAAGTAGAAATCCTTTGGGGCATCAGCAGGGATGTTTGAACCTGAAAATTCCTGAGCAAATGCAGCAAGTATTTTAGCAGAAACGAGTTGGTTAGTGTTAACTTCTGGGATAAATTTCACAGCCCAACCAAACCCAGCCCTGTTATTTCCAAAACCAAGAAAATTCGCGTTACCTGCGAATCTATCAGGTATTCCATCATCGTAGGCTGTTTCAACATAAAAAGCAACTTGCCTCCCTTGGGAGCTGTAAGAATAAGTTGCAGATGTTGAGCCTGTATTTATCACAACGAAAACAACTATTTGCACAGTTGAACCAAATTCTGGGACCTCAAATTGTACCCCGGGGGTTACATCAACAACTTGTTTAATTGATGAACCAAGTTTTATGGCTTTTATATTTACAAGTGAAGAACTTGTTGTGAATGTTACCTTTAGTGACTCGCCATAGGCAAAGGCAATGTAATCAACAGCATAACCATAGACAGTTTGATTTAAAACATTAACATTTGGGTCTGTGTGGTAGTTTGCTTCTTTCGGTTTACCAGAAATTTGATATGTATATCCATATCTTGGGTTAACAGTTTTATCATTTAGATAATTTGCAATGAACCAATTTGTTAAAATTTGTGTGAAATTTGTTCCCTTACTCATGAAGACATTGTTCAAACCAGCAGTCCCGTTCCCGGGCTCTTGCACAACAAGTTTTAAAACATCATCTCCAAGTTGTTCTGTGTAATAAAGTGTGAAAAGGGCAGCTCTTGAATAATCAGCCAGAACATCTCCGCTTATGTTATTCCAATCAAAGAGAGGAACATCTGTCTTGGCGAAATATCTTGATGGACTTCTGAGCGGATACCCGCAGATATATTCTGCGACTTCTGATAATCCTTCGTTTACAAAAGTTGCTTCATCTTTATCATAGTTGTAATGGATTAAATGTTGATATTCATGGGCAAGGGTGCTTAATGGTCTTTGAGGATCTCTCGTGTTATTGTAATAAATCCCAGGATACGAATCAATATAAAGTATGTCCCTTTGGTTGCTTCCTTGGTTATTTGTTTGATCCCAAGAGAAGAAAAATCCAGCCACATAACTTCCACCAGGTTGCCATCCGTCTTTTATATCGGTTATTAGAAAATCTGTTTTCCCATCGCCATCTTTATTTGGCGGATTCCCGAAGTACTGATGGTCAAGTGCAACTATCCCAAGGTTGGGATTTCGTGAAGCTGGTGGGGTTTGATTCTCAAGAGCATTTAAAATTGCGTTAACTTCTACCTGCGTGACATGTTGATTGTAAAGTTCTACTGTATCCACCCAAACTTGAGTTAAATTCCCAATCGCTCTTAATTCTGCGACAATATTATCAAATTGGTTTGTCACGAGATTGTAAACGAAAAAGTTTCTCCGTGTTCCAACGGTATCGGCAGTTTTTAATGGCAATGTTTTTTCAAGCATCGCCTTTTGCATCAACGCATAAACTTCAGGATTATAAATTTTTGTATTTTCAACTGCTTGTTTCGCTATTTCATCATTGAGGAAAATTGTCGCGCATATTGGTATCCCAGGTTCATCGCTTATATTCTCAAGTGTTGCTTTATTTATTCCTTGGCTTTTAAGTGGGTTTTGCCCAAGTGCAGAGAAATTTATGAGAGCAAAAAGAGTAAAAAATAAGAAAATTTTCAACTTCATTTTGACCCTCCTTGAGTTTATTTTGATAAAATTTTAAAATCTTTAACAACTATCTTGCCTTTTTCCATTCCCTTTGTTTCTCTTTTTTCAACCTCAAGGATAACTAAAGCTCCCTGATTTTTCCAAAGCTCTTTATACACGGGTGAATTTTTTGAAATGATAAAAATTTTGCCATCATCAGTTTGAATCGCAAGCTCAACAAATGGTTCATTGCCAGTAGTATAAATTTTCCCTTTAACATTGAATCCACCTTCAGAGCGGGAAGATATCGCATAACATCCAAATATCAAAATAAGAAATGAAAAAAGAAATCGCATTTCAGCCTTTTCATCCATGTTTTTTATGTTTTACGCCAGTGCTATTTTCCACGGGAAAGAACCTTCAAGTTTAAAGTTAAGATAAAAAATAAACCTAAAAATATCAACTTTAAAATTGCAGGTGTGAGTTGTATCAAACTTAGATTGATGAGTTTGTAGAGAGCGAAGCAAATAAGGGTTGAGATGCCAATTTTTGCTAAGTTTGCATATTCATATTTTACGGGATAAATTTTTTGAACTATTATGAAAAGTGAAATCGCCATCACAAAATAACTTATGAATGTTGCCCAAGCAGATCCATAAATTCCCAAAATCGGTATAAGCGTATAGTTTCCAATTATGTTTGCAACTGCGCCAAGTCCAGTGATGTAAGGAAGATATTTTGTTTTTTTCTCTATATAGATTCCCGCTATCAAATTAACATAAATTCCGTTGAAGAGATATCCGATTAAAATAATTGGCACAATCCCGAGCCCACCCCAATAATCTGGATGTATTATGTGTTTCCCCAAAATTTTCATTTTAACAAAATCATCTATGAAAAAAGAGACAAGTAAAAATAGAAATGATGCTGATAGAACAAAGTAAGTCATAACTTTTGAAAATAGAGCTTTTGCATCTGGACGGTTTGCGTTTTTCAAAAAAAATGGTCTCCAAGCATAATCAAACATTGAAACGAAAAGCATCATAAAAATACCAAGCCTGTAATTCGCTTGATAAATTCCAACCGTCATATCATTAGTTAAAGCTTTAAGAATTGGGCGATCAATTACCTGAATTATCATCGCTGATAATCCTGAGGGTATATACGGCAAGCCAAATTTCAAAAGTTCAATGTAAAGATTTTTTAAAAATTTAAACGAAAAGTTTTGAAATACCACGGGTAAGAGCATACCAAATGTCAAACAGGATGAAATAAGACCACTAATGAAAATTCCGTAAATTTCAAGTTTTAACTTCAAAAGAAGAAAGATATTAAATATAACATTTACGACTATACTTACCACTTTAATGGTTGAAAAAACTAACGCTTTGCTTTCAAGTCGTAGATAAGCAAGTGGAATTATGGAAATGGCATCAAAGAATAGAATCCAGGCCGAGTATTTTATACATATTGCATATTTTTGTGGAATATCAATTAACTTTGCAATTTCGTTTGAGAAAAGATGAATCAAAATTGAGAATAGCAGTGATGTAGAAAAAATTGATATAAAGGGTGTGCTAAAATTTTCTTTCTTACCTCCAAACTCAAGCGATGAAGCGAACCTTAAATATGCCGATTCCATGCCGTAGGAATAAATTATATTCAAAAAGGCTATATAAGCGTAAATCGTAGTAACTATCCCATATTGTTCTGGTTTTAAAACATTTGTGTAAAATGGGACAAGAATAAAATTTAAAAATCTCCCGATGATCGTGCTTACGCCATATATAGCGGTTTCTTTCCCAAGTTGTTTTATTTGGGGGAACATTAATTCAAGTTTTTACTTTCACCATATTATGTGCGATTCCGCATGGTATGAACTTCTAACAAG
This sequence comes from Candidatus Kryptobacter tengchongensis, assembly GCA_001485605.1. Classification (GTDB taxonomy): domain Bacteria; phylum Bacteroidota; class Ignavibacteria; order Kryptoniales; family Kryptoniaceae; genus Kryptonium; species Kryptonium tengchongense. Next base: position 60,404 of record FAON01000012.1, on the reverse strand, counting down.
AGGACCTGATTCAACATATTTAAAGCCCATTTCAAGACCAATTCTTTTTAGCATTTCAAATTCTTCTGGGGTGACATATCTATCAACAGGTAGATGCATCTTTGTTGGCTGAAGATACTGTCCAAGTGTTAATATATCAACATCAATTTTTCTTAAATCTTTCATAACCTCAATAACTTCTTCAGTGGTTTCACCAAGCCCAAGCATCATGCCGGTTTTTGTGACAAGCCCATGTCTTTTACAGTAATCAAGAACTTTTAGGCTTCTTTCATATTTTGCCTGTGGGCGAACAATTTTGTAAAGTCGTGGAACTGTTTCAACATTATGGTTTAAGATATCCGGTTTTGCTTCAATCACAAGGTCAAGTGCAGATTCATCTCCTTTGAAGTCCGGAATTAAAATTTCAACTCTACACTCTGGATTAACTTTTCTTATTTGCCTTATCGTTTCCGCAAATATACCAGCACCCCCATCTTTAAGGTCATCTCTATTAACCGAGGTTATAACAGCGTGTTTTATTCCCATAAGTTTAACTGCTTGGGCAACCCTTTTGGGCTCATCAAGGTCAAACCAGGTTGGTTTTCCAGTTTTAACCGCACAAAATCCACAGCTTCTTGTACATGTGTCCCCAAGGATCATAAAAGTTGCAGTTCCCCTTGACCAGCATTCTGACATGTTTGGGCATCTCGCTTCTTCACAAACTGTGTGCAATCTATAGTTATTGACAATATTTCGCACATGTGTAAATGAGTCGTTAACCTGAAGTTTTATCTTGAGCCAGTCTGGTCGTTTCTCTTTTATTTGCATGGAACAAAGAAATTTTGTTTTCTTTTATACAAAGTTAAAAAATTTTGTTTGAGAAACGAAATTTTTAAATTCAAAATAAAAAACGCAGCCGATGAGATCACTTTCTTTAAGTGCAAATTTTTTTATGATTTTAATTGCGCTCGTTGTCTCAATTGGTATTGCTTTGATTTCATATTATCGTGTTTTTGTTCCCGATGGACGCAGGAAATTAATTTTTCTTTTTATTTTGAGAACCCTTGCGATTTTTATAATCTTCCTTTTAATCTCAGAACCAATTTTAACCTTTATTTTAAAGTCAACAAATCCACCTTCAGTTGCAATTTTAATAGATAACTCAAAAAGTATGGGTATAAAAGACAGGATAGGGGATAGAAAGAAGTTGGTTAAAGAAATCGCCGAGAAATTAAAACAAATTGAAATTCCAGGTGATAAAAGGTTTTTTATTTTCTCCAGGGATGTTGAGGAAAAGAAAAACTTTAATCCGGAGTCACTTTCATTTTCTGGTGGAGTGACGAACATCGCAGAAGCTTTGAGGAAAGTTCAAGAAATTTCAGCCCAAGAGAATATAAAAGCAATTGTTCTTGTTTCGGACGGTGTTTATAACGCTGGTGAGAATCCTGTTTATTTTTCCGAAAAGCTCGGGATGCCAGTTTTTACAATTGGGGTTGGTGACTCAAATGTTCAAAAGGATTTAAAAGTTGTTGATGTTTTGGCAAATGAAATAGCTTATGCGGGGCTTGAGACCCCAGTCATCGTGAGAGTTGAGAGCTCAGAACTCGGTGGGAATGATGTTATCCTTTCTCTTTATGATGAGAAGGGTGAGGTAGCGAGGACTAAGGTAAGTTTGGGGTCCGGAATCAATGAATATGTTGTTAATCTCAAATTTATTCCCAAAGAAGAGGGTATAAAGAAATTTACAGTTAAGGTTCAACATCTTCCGGGCGAGGTAACATACCAAAACAATCAAAAGTCATTTTATATCAAAGTATTAAAGGGTAAACATAAAATTTTATTTATTAGCGGAGCCCCAAGCCCTGATCTTGCTTTCATTAAAAGGGTTATTTCTGAGAACAAAAATTATGAGGTTGTCTCATATACTGAAAAACAAGGCGTGGAATTTATAGAAGGCAATTTTGATTTTAAAAAAGCCGAAACAGCCGATGCAATTGTATTTGTTGGATACCCAGTTAAAACATCTGATATTGACATAATCAATAAATTGAAAAATGTAATTGAGTCACAGAACAAGCCGTTTCTATTCGTTATGAGTAGAACAATTGAGTTTAATAAATTAAGACTGCTTTCAGAAATTTTGCCGTTTAAGTTTTCAAGACTTTTCGGTGATGAAGATATTGTGAATTTAATTATAACTGAGGACGGAAGAAATCATGCAATTATGGATTTGAAAGACAAGAACTATGTTTGGAACATTTTGCCACCGATTTTTAAACTTCGTGGTAGTTTTAGTCCATCTGCCGGATCAATTGTTCTTGCTAAGGCGAGGTATCAAAATGTTGAAACTGATGAACCGTTGATAATTGCGAATCAACTTGACGGTAGAAAATCAGTCGCGATTCTCTGTTATGGAATCTGGCGATGGAAACTTATGACAGCACCAAATAAAGAATTTGAGGGAATTTTTGAAAACTTTGTTAATAATTTAGTTCGTTGGCTTATCGCACCTGTTGAAGAGGAATTTGTAAAATTTAAAATTGCTAAAGATTTTTTCACTGAAGATGAAAAAATAGAATTTTCAGCTCAGGTTTACAGCGAAGATTATTCGCCTATAAGTGAGGCAGAGGTCAGGGTTAAAATTTTAAATCAGTTGGATGAAGAGGTTATTCGTGAAATTAAACTTGAACAGATAAGCCCAGGGGTTTATTCTGGGGGCGTTTATCTTTCAAAAGGTGATTATAGGTATGAGGTGAATGTTTCATCAAGGAGCGGGAAAGTTTTGAAAAATTTTGTGGGTCGTTTTACAGTTGGAGAAGCTGAAATTGAGTATCTAAACACGCGAGTGGACTCAAAACTTCTCCGCGAAATTGCTTCAAAAACAAACGGTGTTTTTTTAAGCAGTGATGAAATTGATGCACTGGGTAAACTAATAGCTTCTATATCTGATTTTAAGCCGTCAATTATTGAAAAGAAAAGAGAATATTTCCTGTGGTCAAGATTTGAACCTCTCATAATGGTTATAATTTTTCTCTCAGTTGAATGGTTTATGAGAAAAAAAATGGGACTTATGTGAGAATTTATTCAGATCGTGGATGGGCGAGTTTATAAGTTTTCTTGAGATGCTCAACTGTAACATGAGTGTATCTTTGAGTTGTTGATAAACTTGAATGTCCGAGGAGTTCCTTCACAGCCATTATATCAGCACCATGATTCAAAAGATGTGTTGCAAATGAATGCCTTAGAACATGAGGTCCTTTTTTTTCAATGTCTGAGATCGCGGATATATATTTGCTAACGATTTGATAAACCTCAGCACTTGTGATTCTTTTTCCATTTTTTGATAAGAATAAGGCTTTTTTATCATCATTTGTTTGTTGTGATGTTGTAAAATTTCCCCTTATGTTGAGATATTCTTTTAGTGCTTCCTTTGCTTTTTTACCGAAAGGAACAAACCTAACCTTTGCTCCTTTACCGAGGACTTTGATGGTTCCATTTGTGAAGTCAACATCATCAATGTTCATTCCGCAGAGCTCACTTACCCTTACGCCTGTGCTATAAAGTGTTTCAAGAATTGCTCTGTCTCTTATTCCTTCGTTAGTTTTTAAATCGGGTAGATTCATCAGCTTTTCAATTTTGCTTTCTTCAAGGAAAACCGGCAATGATCTTTCGGTTTTGAGTGAAAATCCCACGGTTGGATTTGATGAGATGATTTTAAACCTGCTTAGGAATTTAAAGAAAGATTTGATCGCTGATAGTTTCAAAGATATGCTTGTTTTTTTCAATCCCCGGGAATGTAAGTAAGAAAGGTAATCTCTTATCAAAGCTCTGTCAATTTTTGATACATCTGCTTTTTGTTTTGTTTGATTTACGATGAAGGAGTAAAATTCGTATAAAGCATCATGATATGCTTCAATAGTTCTGTTAGAATAGTTTCGCTCTGCGTCAAGATATTCAAGGAATTTTCTTATTTCGTTTTGCACTTTTTGATGAAACTTGACTTTTATTGAGGGATGTATTATATTTATATCAGGTTAAGTTAGAATGAGTTTCCCTCACCCAGGGTATCCCCCGCCCTGGGTTCCCCCGCAGGGCAGGTTCCCCCCGCCTGCCCTTTCCTTCTTACCTTTTTATGGAATTAAAACCGCAGCTGCAACAACTGTTGTCCATAATCCTGTTTTATCAACTATCGCAGATTGAGTTATATTAAATGTCCTTACAATTTTCCCGCTCATTTTCCATACTTGTTCTCTTTCGTCCCAGCTTGTGTTCGGGTCAAATTCAAGACCAAGAGTTGTTGCGAGCATCGTTGCTGCGAGGTCTTCAGCGTATTCACCAGCTTTATCATCAGTTTGACCGAAGGCGTGATGTTCTGAAAGATATCCGAATTGTTCAGAGTCAGCTGGTATAGCAACACCAATTGAGGCTGCGATTAACCTATTTGGCTCGTTGCTTGACTCCTGGCTTATGACAACATGGACGATTTGACCCGGTTTTAAATATTCAAGCCCTTTGTTTTTAGGGATTATTTTACACCCAGGGGGAAATATGCTTGAGACGCGGACGAGATTAAATTGCGCGATTCCTGCATCTCTTAAAGCCATTTCAAAGCTTGTAAGTTTTTCCCTATGACGGCCGACCCCCTTGGTCAAAAACATTTTTGTTGGGACATACAATTTTAATCTTCCTCCTTTAATTTAGTTTTTAATTTTTGGTTTTATTCTCAGAAACTTACGTTTTCCAACTTTTATGACAAATGATTTTTCAAGTTCAACCACCGCATCAATATCGTTGATTTTACTGCCGTTAATGCTTACACCACCAAGTTGAATTAATCTTTTTGCCTCGCTTTTTGAACTTGCCAATTTTGTCTGAACAAGGAGCTCAACAACTCTAAGTTTTTGATCATTGGTTTCAAGCTCAAATTCTTCAATTTCTTCTGGGATTTCTTTTCGGACGAAAATTTTATCAAATTCTTCTTGTGCTTTGTTTGCTGATTCGGTTCCATGATACATTCTCACAAGTTCCCAAGCCAGGCGTCTTTTTAAATCTCTTGGGTTAACATTTGGATCTTGAAGTTTTTTTCGTATCTCTTCAATTTCCTTCGGTGGTAAATCTGTTGTTAGAAGAAAATAATCATAGATCAATTCGTCAGGTATTGACATGGTTTTACCATACATTTCCGAAGGCGGATCGTTTAGGGCGATATAATTGTCAAGAGACTTGCTCATTTTTTCAACACCGTCGGTGCCGAGAAGAAGTGGCATTGTTATTATCACTTGGGGCTCTTGCCCAAATTCTCTTTGGATATCTCTCCCAACAAGGAGGTTAAATTTTTGATCTGTTCCCCCAAGTTCAACATCCGCTTCAATAGCGACTGAATCCATTGCTTGTGCAAGCGGGTATAAAAGTTCATGGATGCTTATTGGTTCGCCCGATTTATATCTTTTGCTGAAGTCGTCTCTTTCAAGCATTCGTGCGACGGTATATTTGCTGGCAAGTCGTATTACATCTTCAAAAGTCATTTTACCAAGCCATTCGGAGTTATATCTTATTTCAACTCTTTCTGGAAGTAAAATTTTTTTCGCTTGTTCAAAATAAGTTTGTCCGTTTATTCTTGTTTCTTCAAAAGATAATTGTGGTCTTGTTTTGCTTCGCCCTGATGGGTCTCCGATCATTGCGGTGAAATCGCCAATTATTAAAACTGCTATATGCCCAAGTTCTTGGAAATGTCTTAACTTTCTTAACACAACTGAGTGCCCCAGGTGAAGGTCTGGTTTTGTGGGGTCACATCCAAGCTTAACTTTAAGGGGTTTTCCAGTTTTTATTGAGTTTTCAATTTTTCTGACGAGCTCCTCCTCAGGGATTATCTCCACAGCTCCGTGTTTAATTAAATCCATTTGTTCGTTTACGCTTGGAAATTTCAACTCATCAATTTTCACATTTGTTTTTAAAATCTATTCACGATATTTATCTGCATATCTTCGTTTTAATTCCCTTTGCAAATCTCTTTCTGCTATATCTTCTTTCTTCTCATACTTTCTCTTTCCACGCACGAGGGCAAGTTCAACTTTTGCTTTTCCATTTTTAAAGTAAACCTTCAAAGGTATCAAAGTCAAGCCACGCTCTTTAACTTTGGTCGCAAGCCGTATAATTTCGTGTTTATGTAAGAGTAATTTTTTATCCCGAAGCGGGTCGTGATTGTGAATGTTTCCATACTCGTATGGACTGATGTGCATATTTAAAAGCCATACCTCACCATCTTTGATTATCGCATAACTATCCTGTATGCTCACTTTCCCTTGGCGAAGTGATTTAACTTCCGTTCCTTTCAAGACGATTCCAGCCTCAATTGTTTCAAGAATTTCATAATCGTGATGTGCTTTGCGATTTGTCGTTACTACTTTGATTTTTTCTTGCATTTGTAATTAGTTTTTATTCTTCGCTTTTTACCTCAATTAAAACAACCCGATACGAAATTAAAACATCAATTCCAAGAAAGCAAACACCACAGAGGACAAGTAACAATCCAACAATGAATAAATAAAGTGGAATTTCCCGAATAAATGCGGTTGAGAAAAATATATTTAACCCAATTGCAAATGATGTTAGAACAAAAAACATAGCAGCTGTTATGTGGCAAAGCATCGCATTTCTTATATACCAAATTCGCTTAACAAGTATGTCAATTTGATTTTTTATGCTCAAGAAACGGACATTTTCCGTATATTCAAGTTCACCTTGTTTTATAAGCTCTTTTATAAGTTTTCGCTTTTCGTCATTTAGCAGTCTTACCCTGTTAACAAGTGTTGAATGTCTTGCATTCAAACCTGACAGAAAGAATGCGCTTGATGATATCATAACTGCTGGTGACAGAATTGCCTGAATTGCTTGAGTCGCTGTTAAGACAAATTCGTTATTCATCACATCTCTTGTTCACTGTTATACTGAATGATTGAAAATATGTCATAATTTTTCAGGCGCTCTCGCCCATTCAAAAAGCTTAGTTCAATTAAAAAGCAAATCCCGACAACCTCGCCACCAAGTCGTTCTATTAATTTGCATGCTGCTGAGACAGTTCCACCAGTTGCAAGTAGATCATCATGGACAAGGACTTTTTCGCCAGGTTTAATCGCATCAGCATGAACTTCCATAGCATCGGTTCCATATTCAAGTTGATATTCTTGTCTTATCTTTTCAGCAGGTAGTTTTCCAGGTTTTCGTATCGGCACAAATCCAGCGCCGAGAAGATATGCAAGAATTGAACCAAAAATAAAACCTCGGGATTCAACGCTTACAACCTTGTCAATTTTTATATCTTTGTATTTTTGATAAAATGTGTCAACAGCAAGTTTAAAGGCTTCCTTATCCTTTAAAAGGGTTGTGATATCTCTGAAGACGATGCCATCCTTCGGGAAGTTGGGAACACTTCTGATTATACTTTTAAGTTTCTTGCTGACCTCGGTTAGTTGAATTTCGTTCATTTTACCATTTGATCTTTTCTTTTTTTAAAAATGCGTTTATACCTTTTTTACAATCCTGCGTTAACCTTGAAATTGAATTCATCGCTTTTGCGTATTCAATCGCTTGCTGTAATCCCATAGAATATATATTTGAAAGCATCTCTTTTACAAATTTAATTGATTCAGAGCTTGTTTCAATGATAAGGTTTTCCGCAAATTTAAATGTAAAATTTCTAAGCTCTGCGTCAGGTATTGAATAGTTTGCAAGCCCGATTTTTACTGCCTCTTCCGCGTCAATTATGTTTCCGCTTAAAAGAAGTTCCCGTGCCTTTCCAGATGAAATTCTTCTTATTAAAAATGTCATCACGATTGAAGGGATGAAGCCAATTTTTGGCTCGGTATACCCAAATTTAGCGTTTTCTTTTGATGCGATCACAAAATCACAAACACTTGCAAGCCCACATCCGCCAGCAAGCGCATAACCATTTACCATTGCAATTGTCAATTTTGGATGGGTGAAAATTTTAAGATAAAGTTGTGCAAGTTTTTCGGCATCAAGATAATTTTCATAAGAGTTCAAATTTGAAAGATTTTGAATATACTCAAGATCTGCGCCAGCACAAAATGAATTCCCAGTCCCAGTTAAAATGATACATCTTATCTTTTCATCCGTTGCAAGTTCAAACGCTTTCAGGAGTTCATCAATGAGTTCAGCGTTAAGTGCATTTCTTTTTTCAGGTCTGTTCAGCGTTATCGTTGCGATCCTGTCGTTCGTTTCATAAATGATCTGATTAAACATATTCTTTCGTGTTTTGTTTCCAACAGTTTAAAAATTACTCATTCTGTTTGACAAAATCAATTAAAGCATTAAAAATGTAAAAGATGGATTTTGTTTCCCCTTTTCGCTTGATGAATGGCGAGAGAACATCTATCATTGATTAAATTTTCAAAACGACCTTTCCGAAAACCTCTCTATCTTCAAGTATTCTGTGTGCCTCTTGAGCTTCTTCAAGTGGTAGAACTTTATGTATCACCGGTTTTAATTTTCCACTCTGGAAAAATTTTAACACTTCCATCAATTCCCCTTTGCTTCCCATGTAAATCCCTTCTATTGATAAATTCTTGCCGTAGACAAACCTTAACTCAATGGGGACCTCACTTCCGCTTGTTGCACCAAGCGTTATTAGTTTACCTCCTTTTTTCAATGATTTCAATCCTTTCATAACTGTATCAAATCCAACATGGTCAAGGATTAAGTCAATTCCCTCACCTTGTGTTTCTATTTTTAATCTTTCTTGAAAGTCCTCCTGTTTATAATTTATCAAAACATCAGCTCCAAGAGATTTTGCTTTTTCAAGTTTTTCATCACTTCCTGCGGTTGTAAAAACGATTGCGTTAAATAGCTTTGCGATTTGAATTGCGGCAATTCCAACGCCACTTCCCGCAGCATGAATTAAAACCTTCATCCCAGGTTTTATCCCGCCACGAGTTACAAGCGCATGCCAAGCGGTTAAAAACACAAGAGGAATGGAAGAAGCTGATTCAAAATCAAGGTTTGCCGGCATTGGCAAAACATTTTGAGCTGGCAATGCGACATATTCAGCGTATGTTCCGTCTTTTTGAACCCCAAGAATATGATATAGCTTACAAAAGTTTTCCCTTCCAGAAGTGCATTCCTGGCAAACACCGCAACCGATTCCAGGCGAGATTAAAACTTTTTCCCCGATTTTTAAGTGAGTAACTCCCTCCCCAACTTCAGCTATTATACCAGCGCCATCTGCACCAAGTATATGTGGGAATGGAATTTTGTAGAGCCCATTTCTAACCCAGATATCAAGATGGTTTAAACTTGCTGCTTTTAGTTGAATGAGAACTTCTCCAGCTTTTGGTTTAGGCTCGGGTAAAGTCATAAGTTTAAGTTTGTCACGTCCACCAAATTCTGTAATTGCGATTGCTCTCATTTTTTACTCTTTATTTAATGTGGATTTAAAAAGAATACCAAGAGAACTATGTTAACAATGGCGTATTTTAGATAATCAATAGTTCGGTGGTTTTGTAGCTTTATCATTTGTAAAAGATACGAAGTTAAGAATACAATTACAGCAAGGCTTAGGAAGAGAATAAATACATGATGATAACCTAAAGATTCTCTCCATAACGCAGAAAAAGAAATGGTGGGGTTCAATGGGCTTCCGTATATGACCATGAGATGAAAGACATACGCAAAAAGCGATTCCATTCCGAAAATTTGCAAGGGATGAAATTTTAAACTTATCGCTTTTTCAAGTTTCCATATAAGATAGAAAACAATCATCACAAACGAAAGCCGGGAAAGCGAAAGGAATGGACTTGAATAGATTAGGAATTGATTTGAATTTATGATCATCTCATATCCAAATTCAAGGGCAAATGCGACAGGGAAGGTTAAAGTTGAAAGTTTAAAAATTTTGCTCATGAAAGTTTCAGCATGTCCAAGTTTTAAGTTGCTCGTGAATTTATAACCGATATAATTGCCAAATAGGATATAGCCCATCCATGGGAAGAGAGGAAATTTTGAACCGTGGAAAGTGTTAAGATATTGAGAAAGGAATAAAGGGAGAAAATTTGAAAAATCAAACATGAAAAGAAATGGCGAAATTAAAAACACAATAATTCCAGCATAAAGTGATATCTTTGAAAACTTAACAGGGTCTTTTGATAGAAATAACATAATCTGCAATGTTAAAAGTGAAATGCCTATAACTTGCAGAACATCAGAGGAAAAAAGGGCTGAAAGAACTTCAAAACTTGACTCGTTTAATAATTTTTTTAAGGATAGATAAGGAAGATGAAGAAAGTATCCAAGTGAGGTGATGAATAGGAATTTTCTGATTCGTTTTAAGAATTTTGGAGAAAGTTTCAGGTATTCGTCAGCATTTTTAAGAGTTGTGATTGAGAAGGCAAATCCTGAAATAAAAAGAAACATTGGGGCTGTAAAGCCACGGAAAATTGTGTAGATTTGAAATATTGTGCTTGCTTTTTCATTTGGGCTTAAAAGAGCATCTGCTGTATGTCCATGCAACATTAAGATTATCGCAAGTCCACGAAATACATCAATAAACCTCAAACGACCACCCATGTTTTAAGAAAATCCTCCAATCTTTGTTTTACTTTTTCTTTTCCGAAATACTCAATTATAAGCGGGAGTTCTGGACCGTGTGTTTTCCCGGTGAGGGCTATTCTTATCGGCATGAAAAGGTTTTTGCCTTTTATACCTGTTTCACTTTGTATTTCTTTCGCGAGTTGTTTGAATTTATCTCTGTCTATTTCTGTGGCAAGGTTTTTCAATTTATGGATAAAAGTTTCAATGACGATTTTACTGGTTTCAAGCCTCATCATTTCTTGTGCCTCGCCATTTTCAATCCGAACTTCTTCAGAGAAGAAGATATCAACATAATCAACGATTTGTGCGAGATATTCAAGATGTGTCCTTACTGCTTCAACGATTATTCTAACTTTTTGAAAGTTTGATACATCATATCCTTTTCCCTCTAAAAATGGGATCGCAAGTTTGGTTATCCTGTCAAGGTCGGAATTTTTGATGTAGTGGGAATTCATCCAGTTGAGCTTCTTTATGTCAAAAATTGCACCAGCTTTATTAACTCTTTCAAGTGAAAATTCTTTTATAAGTTCATCAAGTGTAAAGAATTCTCTCTCATCGCCGGGATTCCAACCGAGCAATGCGATGAAGTTTACAATTGCTTCAGGTAGATATCCTTTTGCTCTATAATCCTCAACGGCGACATCTCCCTGTCTTTTGCTTAGCTTAGTTCTATCGGGGTTTAGGAGCAGTGGTAAATGTGCAAATTGTGGCTTTTCCCAGTTTAAGTATTCGTAAAGTAAGATATGTTTCGGTGTGCTTGGTAACCATTCTTCGCCACGAATTACATGAGATATCTTCATATAATGATCATCAACCACAACAGCAAGATGATATGTGGGGAAACCGTCTGATTTTAAAATTATCTGGTCATCAAGAACCTTAAAATTTATCGTTACATCGCCACGGATCAAATCATGAAATGTTAGTTCGCCCCATTCTGGGATTTTCATTCTTATTGTTTTTGGGATTCCCTCACTAAGTTTTCTCTTAACTTCATCTTGAGATAATCTTCTGCAAGTGCCATCGTATCTTGGTGCTTGTTTGAGTTTTATCTGTTCTTCTCTCATCTTTTCAAGTCTCTCCGGGGAACAGAAACAGTAATAGGCATATCCCTTTTCAACGAGTTCGTAAGCGTGTTTATGGTAAAGTTCCAATCTTTGCGATTGAATATACGGACCATAGGGACCGCCTTTACCTGGTCCTTCGTCAAATTCAATTCCTGCCCATTTTAATGTTTCTATAAGATTTTCAATAGCCCCTGGGACAATGCGTGTTTGGTCGGTGTCTTCTATGCGGAGGATGAATTGACCATTATGTTTTTTCGCAAAAAGATAATTATAGAGCGCGGTTCTTAAACCGCCAACATGCAGAAATCCAGTCGGGCTTGGGGCAAAGCGAGTTCTTACAGACACGGTTTGGAAATCACATCACTTTGATTTTTAAATTAAAAAGTGCCCTGGTTATCCCAGGGCGGAAATTAGATTTTATTTGGCATAATATAGCCAAATGAAACTTTAAATCCAAAGGTTATACTTTCATCTCAAGTAGTTCTCTTGCGATGATGATGCGTTGGATTTCTGATGTTCCCTCATAGATTTCCGTAATTTTTGAGTCGCGAAGATATCTTTCAACTGGGAAGTCTTTGATGTAGCCATAGCCACCATGTATTTGTACGGCTTCAAGCGCTGCTTCAACGGCAATTTGGGAGGCGAATAATTTAGCCATTGAAGCTTCCTTGACATATCTTTCGCCTCTGTCTTTTTTCCATGCAGCAAGGAGTGTTAATAACCTTGCAGCTTCAATTTTTGTTGCCATATCCGCGATTTTGAACTGAATTGCTTGGTGCTCGGCGAGAAATTTTCCAAATGTTTTCCTTTCCTTTGCATATTTTATTGATGCCTCAAGTGATGCTTGTGCGATGCCAAGTGCTTGTGCAGCGATTCCAATCCTTCCTCCATTTAAGGTTGTCATTGCGATTTTAAAGCCCATTCCTTCATCGCCGAGCCGATTAACTGCGGGGACTTTACAATCCTCAAAGACAATTTGTGCGGTATCAGAGCTCCTAATTCCAAGTTTCTTTTCTTTTTTTGTGACTATAACACCTGGGAGATCTTTCTCAACTATGAAAGCGGAAATTCCTTTTGAGCCCTTTTCTTTATCAGTTTGGGCGAAAACGATCAAGATGTTTGCGTAAACGCCGTTTGTGATGAAATTTTTAGTCCCATTCAAGATATAAAAATTACCATCTCTTGTGGCTGTTGTTCTTTGATTTGAGGCATCACTTCCAGCTTCGGGCTCTGAAAGGCAAAATGCACCAAGCAATTCTCCGCGGGCAAGTCGTGGGAGGTATTTAAGTTTTTGTTCCTCTGTTCCAAATGTTTCAATTGGCCAACACACAAGCGAATTATTTACGGACATTATCACTCCAACTGATGCATCAACTTTTGAGATTTCTTCCATTGCGAGGACATAACTAATTGTATCAAGACCTGCACCGCCATATTTTTCTGATGTCATCATTCCCATGAAGCCGAGTTCCGCAAGCTTTTTAATTTCTTCGTGAGGGAATTCTTCTTTTTCGTCTCTTTCAGAGGCTTTTGGCGCTAATTCTTCAACCGCAAATTTTCTTGCGGTTTCCTTAATCATTAACTGTTCTTCTGTAAATTGGAAGTTCATTGCTGTGTTTTATTATTTTGTTGTTGAGTATAATCATAAAATCCTTTACCTGTTTTCCTGCCAAGATATCCAGCTGCAACCATCTTTTTAAGTAATGGACATGGTCTGTATTTGGGATCTCCAAATCCTTCATAAAGAACATTCATAATTGAGAGACACACATCAAGACCGATTAAGTCCGCAAGAGCAAGTGGTCCCATTGGATGATTCATCCCAAGCTTCATAACTGTGTCAATATCTTCGGCTGATGCGACGCCTTCCATTAAGCAGTAAATCGCCTCGTTTATCATAGGCATTAAAATGCGATTTGAGACAAAGCCTGGATAATCTTTAACCTCAACTGTTGTTTTGCCGAGCCTTTCTGCAAGTTCTTTTGTAATTCTAAATGTTTCATCGGAGGTATCATGTCCTCGGATTATTTCAACAAGTTTCATGACGGGGACAGGGTTGAAGAAATGCATTCCTATGACCTTATCGGGGCGATTTGTAGCAGAAGCAATCTCTGTTATTGAAATTGATGATGTGTTTGTTGCAAGGATCGTTTCGGGTTTGCATACAAGATCAAGGGATTTGAAGATATCTTTTTTGATTTTTACATTCTCGGTTGCTGCTTCAATTACAAAGTCAGCGTCCTTTGCCCCGCTTTCAAGTGAAGTTAGTGTGTTAATTCTTGCTATTGCCTGTTCTTTCTCTTCCTCGGTCATCAAGCCTTTTTTAATTTGCCTGTCCATATTCTGTCTTATCACATTTATAGCTTTTTCAAGGACGCTCTTGTTAATGTCAATTAAATTTACAAGATAGCCGTTTTGAGAAAGAACATGAGCAATCCCACTTCCCATTGTCCCAGCACCAACGACGGTAATTTTTTTGATCTCCATAGTATGTGCTCCCATTTTTTTTGTTTTTATTTAGTTTCTACTTCACAATTTCAATTTACCTATATCGCACTCAGTATTTAATTTTAAAGTCTTTCAACTATTACAGCGCTTGCTTCGCCACCGCCGATGCAAATTGCAGCGAGCCCAAATTTTGCTTCTTTTCTTTTCATTGCATACAAAAGTGTTGTCAAAATTCTTGCGCCACTTGCACCGATTGGGTGTCCGAGTGCAACTGCCCCACCGTGAATATTCATTTTTTCAATTGGTATTCCTCCAAGTTTTGAGGTTGCCAAAGCGACAACCGCAAAGGCTTCATTTACTTCAAAAAGGTCTATGTCTTCCTTTTTCATATTTGCTTTTCTCAAAACTTTCTCAATTGCATCAACTGGTGCCGTTGTAAACCAGGCGGGATCTTTTGCAGCGGAAGTATAGGCGACAATTCTCGCAATTGGTTTTATCCCGAGTTCATCTGCTTTTTCTTTTGACATTAAAACAAGCGCTGCTGCGCCATCGTTTATCTTTGAGGCGTTCGCAGGGGTTATGGTACCATTCGGGTCAAAAGCCGGTTTTAATTTAGGTATTTTTTCAAAAATTACTTTTTTAGGTTCTTCATCTTCCGAAACGATTGTGGTTTCTCCTTTTGGTTGAGGTACTGGAACTGGGACAATTTCATCTTTAAAATAACCTTTTTCAATCGCCTCAAGGGCTCGTTTATAACTTAACATAGCAAACTCATCTTGCTCTTCTCTTGAAATGTTACATTCCCTTGCGCATAGTTCCCCAGCGTTTCCCATGTGAAAGTCATTATAAACATCCCAAAGTCCATCTTTTATCATAGAATCAATTAACTGCCCATGTCCCATCCTGTAGCCAGTTCTTGCTTTCTCAAGTAAATAAGGAGCATTTGACATACTTTCCATCCCCCCAGCTACAATTATATCAGCATCGCCAAGTTTTATTGCTTGAGTTGCAAGCATAACTGCTTTAAGACCAGAACCACAGACTTTGTTAATTGTCATACATTCAACTTTTGTTGGCAATCCCGCAAATATAGCAGCTTGACGAGCTGGCGCTTGACCAACTCCTGCTGTTAAAACGCAACCCATTATAACCTCATCAACCATCTCTTTTGGAACATTGGCTCTTCTTAAGGCTTCTTCAATTACAATTGCCCCAAGTTTAGGTGCTGGTAGGGGACTTAATGCCCCATTAAATGAACCGATAGGTGTGCGACATGCGCTTGCTATTACAACTTCTTTCATAAATCCCTCCACAGGTTAGTTTTGTATAGAAAAGGTAGTGCCCCGTTCTAAAATTTGAATAGAGAAGTAAAAGTTGCCAAAGTTATTTAAGCGGTTTTCGTTTTTTATCTTGCTTTTATTTTCCATGTGAAAGTATCCTTGAAATTTCTCATTCAAAAATATAGTGAATTCAAATTTAACATTCAACTTTGCTAAAAATTGCATTTTCAAATTCAAATTTTTAACTTAAAATAAAAATTGCAAGCGCTGATGGGCAATAATTTATTGATCATTGATCACCCGCTCATCAAGAGGGATTTAACATATCTTCGGGATAAGAACACACCAAGTTCAACATTTAGAAATATTTTGCGCAGGTTGACATCTCTTATGGCTTTTGAGGTGACAAAAGATCTTGAGCTTCTCAGCAGGGAGGTTGAGACTCCGCTTGAGGTTACGCAGGGTCATGTTTTAAGAGATGAAATTGTTCTTGTTCCAATTTTGAGAGCTGGGCTTGGAATGGTTGATGCATTTCTTGATTTGATCCCCGAGGCAAGGGTTGGTCACATTGGGCTTTATCGGGATGAGGAAACTTTAAAACCAGTTGATTATTATTTCAAATTCCCCAAAAATCTTGATAAAAGCATAATCATAATTCTTGACCCGATGCTTGCAACGGGTGGGAGCATTTGTGCTGCCGTTTCTTACCTTAAAGAAAGGGGCGCATCAAGAATAAAAGTTGTTAGTTTGATTGCTGCGCCGGAGGGAATTACCAAGTTAACAACTGAACATCCAGATGTCCAAATTTATGTCGCTGTCCTTGATAGACAGTTAAATCATAAAGGTTTCATCCTCCCAGGACTTGGCGATGCCGGTGACAGAATTTTTGGAACGGAAAACTAAGTTTAAAGTTTGAGAGTTGAAGCTAAGAAAATTAATTTTTTATACCTTCGTTCTCGTTTCTTTACTCCTTTCTATGTCTCTATTTTCAATTTCAATTGGGGGTTCTGAAAGTGGGATTAAAATTGAGTTGGGCAGGGTTTTAAGCTTTTTGCTCGGTCATGCAGATGAAATTGATAAAATTATAATTCTTCAGATTCGTTTTCCAAGGATTTTGACCTCTATTTTCGCTGGAGGTGGGCTTGCGGTTGCCGGTGCAATTTTGCAGGCAATTATACGAAACCCGCTGGCTGAACCATACATACTTGGCATCTCAAGTGGCTCTGCTTTTGGTGCAGTGGTGTCAATAGCCCTCATAGGTTCATTTTCATTTGCTTTTACACCAATTTTAGCTCTTGCCGGCTCTCTTCTTGTCACAATTTTAGTTTATTTCCTTGGGAAAAGAAGAGGGGTTATTGACATAAACACAATGCTGTTAAGTGGGATAATGACCGGTGCATTCTTCTCTGCATTGATTTTAATCATAATAACCATTTCAAATGAATCACTGAAAAATGTGCTCTTTTGGCTATTGGGAAATCTTTCAAGTGTGAATTTGAAACAATCAATTTTGATATGTATAGTTGTGTTAATTTCTTTTGTGTTAACTTTTATTCATTCATACCGGCTCAATTTACTTGCGATGGGGGAGGAGATCGCCAAACAGCTTGGAATTGATGCTGAATTTACAAAAAGGGCATCTTATTTTGTTGCCTCTGTCTTAACAGCCGTAATTGTCTCAATCACCGGCGTAATTGGTTTCATAGGGCTTGTTGTTCCACATGTGTGTCGTAAAATTTTCAGTGTTGATTATAGAATTTTGATACCGACATCTTTTTTCGCTGGCGGAATAACTTTGCTCCTTGCTGATACAATTGTGCGTGTTATTTTATATCCAAATGAACTTCCCGTGGGTTCAATTACAGCGCTTTTCGGTGCCCCGTTTTTTGTTTATCTTTTGAAAAAAGAAAAATCAAGTTGAAAGATGGGCGAAAAAATCATAACTATATTCGGAAGCTCAAAACCAGTTGAAGGCGAAATTGAATATGAATTTGCAAGAAAACTTGGATATGAACTTGGAAAGGTTGGTTTCACGATTTGCAATGGTGGATATGGTGGAATAATGGAAGCAACAGCAAGGGGCGCAAAAGAGGCAGGAGCTAAAACAATTGGAATCACAGTTGCAACTTTCGGAGGCTCAGCAAATAAATGGATAGATGAGGAGATAAAAGCAAGGGATTTGTTTGAGAGATTGAAAATTTTAATTGGGAAAGGCGATGGCTATGTGGTTTTGAAAGGAGGAACGGGAACCTTAGTTGAAATTTCGCTCGTGTGGGAGCTGATGAATAAGGGTTTGATAAATCCAAAACCATTTATTGCTGTTAGTTTCTGGAGCCCAGTTATTGAAATCATCTCCGAGCAGTTAAGGTATGAATCACGAGAAGATGTTGCTGAATTCATCAGGGTTATGAACAACATAGATGAAATTGTTAAGTATATGGCACAGAGATTAATTGCATATAAGTAATTGAAAATAACGGATTGATTTTTTATATTAAAGCGAACATAAACTAAATGGGTCTTTAACAATGAAAGCGATTATCCCAGTTGCAGGGATAGGGACGAGATTGCGTCCCCATACTTATACTCAACCAAAAGTTTTATTAAATGTCGCAGGCAAACCAATACTTGGTCATATAATTGACAAGCTTGTTGAAAATTCAATAAAAGATATCTTGCTTGTAATCGGTCATTTGGGTGAAAAGATAAAAAGTTATACTGTATCAAGTTATCCAGATGTAAATTTTGAGTTTATTGAGCAAAAAGAACCACTTGGGCTTGGACATGCTGTTTATCTTGCAAGGGAATTCTTTGAGAAGGATGACGAAGTTTTGATAATTCTTGGAGATACAATCTTTGATTTTGATCTTTCAAAATTTTTGAAAAGCAAATTTACAACGATCGGTGTGAAACCTGTTGATGACCCGAGAAGATTTGGGGTTGTGCTTCTTGATGGAGATAATTTTGCTAAAAAGCTCGTTGAAAAGCCAACTCAACCCGAAAGCAATCTTGCTATCGTTGGGATTTATCTGATTAAAAATCCAAAACTTTTAAAAGAATCGCTTGAGGAGGTTGTTGAGGGTGAGATTAAAACAAGGGGTGAATATCAGCTTACAGATGCGCTTCAAATTATGCTGAACAAAGGGGAAAAGATAAAGGTTTTTGAAATTGATGGATGGTACGACTGTGGTAAACCAGAAACCCTCCTTGATACAAATAAATTTTTGCTTGAAAAAAATGGGATGAACTTTAGAAGACTTGGAAAGCTTGAAAATGTTTTGCTCATCCCGCCTGTTTATATATCTCCAACGAGTAAAATTGAAAATTCAATCATCGGACCATATACGACGGTCTCGGATGGGGTTGAAATTTCATATTCAATTATAAGAAACTCAATTATAGGTGATGACGCAAAGATTCAAAATGCACTTCTTGAATCATCAATTGTTGGGAGCGGGGCTGTTGTTAAGGGTGATTATAAAAGGGTTAACATTGGAGATTCATCCGAAGTTGAGTTTTACTGAAACAAAACATAAAACTTAAAAATAAAAAGGAGGCTAAATGGGAAGGCTATTCACCTCTGAATCAGTTGCCGAAGGACATCCAGATAAAATTTGCGACCAGATCTCTGATGCTGTTCTTGATGCCTTTTTGACATATTATCCTGAAGCAAGGGTTGCGTGTGAAGTGTTTGTCACAACTGGACTTGTTGTAATTGGTGGGGAGATCAAAGCCCCTGAGGATGTAAGAGCAAAAGTTGACTTTGACCAGCTCGCAAGAGATGTTATTAAAGATATCGGCTATGATAAGTCAGAATATCAATTTGATTATCGTTCTTGTGGCGTTATAGTTACCGTTAAATCTCAATCCCCTGATATAGCAAAGGGGGTTGATAAAGGTGGGGCAGGGGATCAGGGAATGATGTTCGGTTATGCATGTAGGGAAACTCCCGAGCTTATGCCGATGCCAATTATGTTTGCACATAAATTGATGAAAAGACTTGCCTATGTGAGAAAGAAAACAGATTTTATGCCTTATCTAAGACCTGATGGCAAATGTCAGGTTACAATTGAATATGATGACACAGGCAAGCCTGTTAGAGTTGATACGATCGTTTTTTCAGTTCAGCATGATGAAAGGTATAAAGGTAAGAAATTAACATCAAAGGATATCGCTGAAGACCTTAAAGAGTTTGTGATAAAAGAAGTTATCCCCGAAGAATATCTTGATAAAAAAACTAAATATTACATAAACCCGACGGGCTCTTTTGTGATTGGAGGTCCACATGGAGATACGGGATTGACTGGGCGAAAGATCATAGTTGATACATATGGCGGTAGAGCGCCACATGGTGGAGGGTGCTTCTCTGGAAAAGACCCAACTAAGGTTGATAGAAGTGCAGCTTATGAGATGAGGCATATTGCAAAGAACATCGTCGCCTCTGGGCTTGCTGATGAATGTTTAATTCAAGTTGCTTATGCAATAGGTGTTTCAAAGCCAGTTGCAATTTATGTGGATACGAAAGGAACTGGAAAAGTTCCCGATAATTTGATAGCTGATTTCATAATGAAAAACCTTGACCTTTCACCGCTGGGGATAATTGATAGATTAAAACTTCGCAGACCTATTTATCGGAAGACAGCTGTTTATGGTCATTTCGGAAGGAATGAACCCGAATTTACATGGGAAAAACTTGACTATGTTCCAATGTTCAAAGAACTTTTAAAATGAAAATTTAAAAATAAAAAGGAGAACATTTTTAGATGGATGAAGTAAAAGGCGTATATAAAGTAAGGGATCTTTCACTTGCGGATGAAGGACTCAAGCAAATACGATGGGCTGAAAGCAGAATGCCCGTCTTAATGGCTTTAAGAGAAAAATACAGCAAAACGAAACCTTTTAAGGGATTTAGGATTGCGGGATGTCTTCATGTCACCAAAGAAACTGCTGTATTGGTTAAAACATTCGTTGAATGCGGAGCGGAAGTTAGCTGGAGCGGATGTAATCCACTTTCAACTCAAGATACAATAGCTGCAGCACTTGCAAAACAAGGGATCTCAATTTTTGCATGGAATGGGATGAGCGTTGATGAATTTTATTGGGCAATTGAGCAAACACTTCATATAAAACCAAATTTAACACTTGATGATGGCGCTGATTTAATTTTTACAATTCACAGCAAACATCCTGAACTTATCCCAGACATAATAGGTGGAACCGAAGAGACAACAACAGGGGTAAAGAGATTAAGAGCGATGGCTGAGGCTGGGGCTTTAAAATATCCAATTATAGCTGTTAACGATGCCGAAACAAAATGGGATTTTGATAATGTCTATGGGACTGGACAATCAACACTTGATGGGATTTTAAGAGCAACAAGTATTTTAATTGCTGGGAAAAATGTCGTCGTTGCTGGATATGGACACTGTGGTAAGGGCGTTGCGATGAGAGCAAGAGGACTTGGTGCAAATGTGATCGTAACCGAAGTTAGACCAATTGCTGCACTAAAAGCCGTGCTTGATGGGTTTACAGTTATGCCAATGAAGGAAGCTGCAAAGATCGGGGATGTTTTTATAACAGCAACAGGTGTCAAGGATGTTATAACTGAAGAACATTTTAAAGTTATGAAAGATGGGGCTATCGTTTGCAACACGGGACATTATGATGTTGAGATAAACCTTGTTCAATTGAAAAAGATGGCAAAAAGTATAAAGGAGATAAGAAATCATGTTGAAGAATACATTTTGAAAGATGGGAAAAGGATTTTTGTCCTTGCGAAAGGTCGCCTTGTAAATCTCGTAGCAGCTGAAGGACATCCGTCGGAGGTTATGGATATGTCATTTGCAAACCAATTTATGGCTCAACTTCGGCTCGTTGAGTTGTTTAAAAAGGGGAAAAAGCTTGAACCGAAAGTATATGATATCCCACCAGAGCAAGATGAAGAAATTGCTGAACTTAAATTGAAAACGATGGGAATTAAAATTGACAAGCTTACAAAAGAGCAAAGAAAATATATTAAAGATTATAGCGCTGGAACTTAATTTTACATTTTTTACATTGAACCAAGTTCAGCGCGAAAAATTACAATTACCTCGCTGAGCTTGGTTCGGCTTTTATTATTTCTTTTCGTTTATAAGTTTTTCCAGTGGGATGTCAAGAATTGAAAATTTTTCCCATCCTTCAAAATCAAAGTGCCACCATTCACTGGGTAAAGGGATAAAACCATATTTTTTCATCACATCCTCAAGGAGCTTCCGATTTTTTACAACTGTATCAGGTAGGTCTTTGTAATTTCTGTGGGCTTTTTCAGTGAAATCGTCGTATTTTGTCGGCATTGGTAATTCATTCCCAAGTGAATCAACAAGTGTCAGATCAACTGCACATCCACGATTATGCCTTGAGCCTTTCGCTGGGTTTGCAACATATCTTTCATCTGGGACAATAGACCATAAAATTTCCTGAACTGAAAGAGGACGGTAGCAATCCCAAACCTTTAACCCAAGTCCGATTTTTTCAAGTTCTTTCTGAACCGAATCAAGCTTGAGTGCAACGAATCTTCGCAAAAAACATTTAGGAACGCTGTAAAGTTTTCTCCCAGTGAAATTGTCCTCAGTTGCGTATTTTATATCAATTTTTATTCTCGGGTTGATTTTCTGAATATCAACGAGGATTGTATCTTCATGTGAAAATTGCGCAAGCAAATTTTTTGTAAGGAGAAGAGAGAAAATTAAAAGTAACGAAAACTTCACTTTCATTTTTTTGCTTTTCTCTTTTTTGCACCTGTTAATTCGCTCATTGTCGGAATATCAAATTTTCTAAAGATTCCGCCTTTAAAAGGTCTTTTCTTATCTTGTGCAGGCTTAAGCTCAACCTTTGTGTATTTATTTATATACCATTGATGAAGTATTGAAAGCACATTGAATGTGAAATAGTATAAATTAAGCCCGGATGGGAGGTTATTGAATATCAAGAAAAATAGAATCGTCATGATTGTTGCTGTTGTTCTCTGTCTTTTATCAGCTGTAGCTGATGACATCCACTGTTGAATAAACATCGTAATAGCCATTAAAAGCGCAAGCCCACTTATCTGGTGAACCCCAAAGATTGGAATATAAAATGGCAGTTTTAGAATTGTATCTGGAACCGAAAGATCTTTTATCCAAAGGATAAATCCAGCTTGTCTTAATTCAATTGTGACACGGAATAATGAGAATAAGGCGTAAAGGATTGGCAACTGTAGAAGCAAGGGCCAACATCCACTGAATGGATTAACCCCATATTCACGATATACACGCATAACTTCTTGATTTAACTTCTGCGGATTATCTTTATATTTTTCCTGTAATTCTTTTAAAATTGGAGCAATTGCCTGCATCTTCTTGATTGACTTCATCTGGGTTAATGTCAGTGGTGTGAGAAGGATTTTGATCACAATTGAGAAAATTATTATCACAATTCCATAATTTGGTATGAATGAGTGCAAAAATGTGAAAAATGGGAGAAGTACATATTCAGCTATTGGTCTTATAAGCCATCTCAACCCTAAACTTATCATCTCTTCAAGTCCAACACCGTAAGACTTCAAAATTTTATAATCAAGAGGTCCAAGGTAAACTGTAAAGTAATTTTTTTGATAATTTCCGCCACGAAATGGAATTTTTAATGCGACAAGGTAATTTTCTTTAACTCCGTTATCTGGCAAGGGAATTCGCTCACCCTCAAGGTATGCACCATCTGAATAATCATTTGATATAACTGCAATGGCAAAGTATTTATTGTGTGTCCCAACCCATCTTGTAGTCCCAGAGTATGAACGGGAAACTTTTATTCCAAATTTGCTGGCATCTATTGTTTCATATACATCCCCAACTTTAGCATACGCACTTGCAAAATATGACTCTTCAACGCTGTTTTCTTCTGTGAGATTTATCCCATTCTCCCAAACAACTTGATATTCAAAATTGGCAATTATTTTATCCATCTTGATTAATTCAACCTCGGTATCAAACGAATATCTACCGTTTTCAAAGATGAATTTTTTCACTATCTTGCTTGAATCATTGACATTAAGAGTAAACTCAATTTCTATTTTTTCGTTTTTATCCTTGAGGATAAAATTTTCCCAGTGCTTTGCTTTTGTATCAAAGTAAAGGTTTCTCGTGTTGATTATTTTGCCATCCGTTGTCATGAAAAGAAGTGAAAAATCGCCGCCTTTGTTCATGTCAATTAGTTGAACGGGATAACCATTCCATGTTTTGAATTTTTTTAACTCAAATTTTTCAACGACTGCCCCCTTTGATGAGATAACGCATGTATATAAATCTGTTTCAATAAGTATCTTTTTCTCAATCCCTTTTGAAAGATGTGAAAAATAAGATCCAAATGTGTCACCCTTTGCCTCTGCAACATTTAATGTTTCTTGATGTTTTTCTGTTTTAAGTGTGTCTTGAACATTTACACCTCTTTGCGGAACCCTTGGAGCGTTGTACCACATCCAGATCAAAAGCACAAGTGTAATTAAAATTATTCCAAGAACCGAGTTTCTATCCATTACTTTCACATCCTTTTGTTTTACTTTTTAAGGAACCTCATCAATTCCGCCTGGATTAAATGGATTACACCTTATTATTCTTTTTACTGAAAGCCAAAGACCTTTTAAAAACCCATATTTCAAAAACGCCTGAATTGAGTAGTCTGAACACGAAGGATAAAATCTACAACTTGGCGGAAAGATAGGAGAGATAAACATTTTGTAAATTTTAACAAGCGTCACCGCAAATTGTGTTAAAATATCAGCTTTCATTTATCAACTTTGAAATTTTTTCCACAGATTGTAAAAAATCTTTTTCAACATCGGCGTATTTTAGCCTCTTAATGATTTCCCTATCGCCGATAAATAACATAACCATGTCAATTGACCTATTTTTTAAAGAGAGAAGGTCTATCAGCTTGTGTTTATTTAGCCGATAGACCTCTCTTAATAATCTTTTCGCTCTGTTTTTTAAAACGATTGGCTTTACCTTTTTTGACACTGCAAAAGCTACTCTTGTGATGATATCACGTTCAGGCAGTATGCGAAAATAAATTTTAACTAAATCTCCAGAAATTGAATTTGAAGTTTTGATTATCTGCGTTATCTCTCTTGATTTTTTGATGATTTCTTTCTTTGGCAGTGTGTATCTTTTAGCGTTCATCGCTTACAGTTAATTTCCATCTTCCCTTTGCTCTTCTTCTTGCAAGGATTTTCCTACCGCTTTTAGTTTTCATTCTTGCTCTGAAGCCGTGCGTTCTACGTCTCTTTGTGTTATGCGGTTGGTATGTCCTCTTCACCTTTTTATCCCTTGTTTTGTTTTTTAGTTAAATCTCGGGACGGGTCATTTAAAAATTCCATCATAAAATCTGGACAAAAATACGAAAAAATAAGCAAAGAACAAAACCAATCTTTAGGTATACATTTTGGGGTTTTAATTTTCAAATTTCGCTCTGGAGGAAGGTTGAAACATTTTTAAAAATTAAATCGGGTATCTCATTTCTATTTTCGGGTGTAAGTTTTATCAATTCAACATCCTTTCGTGATTTGATTCTATCTATTATTTCATCCCCTTTTTCCTTTATTGTTCCAACTACAATTTTTGGGGAATCAAGCGCTTCAAAAACTTTTTGAATAAAAAGTTTTGAAAAACATTCCATTTTACCAATTTCATCAATCACGATTATATCTGAATTTAAATCAATTGATGGGACAGCAATTTTGTCAATATCTTTCAGATTAACACCGTATTTCCCAACCCTTGGTGAATTTTTTAAGTTAACATCAGCCAGTGTCCCTGTTTTCCCATCAATTGTGATGATTTTGAAACCCGTTCTTTTCCCCGTTTTATCTCTGATCTCTTCCGTTATGAAACCAGAGATTTTGAATTTTCCTTTTGCAAGATTTACGAAATTTTTTATCGCTGTCGTTTTGCCCGTTCCAGGTGGAGATGTTATAAGGAAGTTTTTCTTCACTTACATTGGTGTTCTATTTTCAATTGCTCTGACAATTGTCGCTGTATCTGCATATTCAAGAGCTGTTCCAATTGGCAAACCCCTTGCAATACGTGTAACCTTTACTCCAAAAGGTTTGATGAGATTTGCTATGTAAATTGATGTTGTTTCCCCCTCAACACTTGGATTTAATGCAATTATAACTTCATTTACTCCACCTGATGAAATTCTATGTATGAGTTCTTTAACTTTCAAATCTTCTGGACCAATCCCTTCAAGTGGGTTTAGGACTCCACCGAGGACATGATAAAGACCGTTATACTCACTTGTTTTTTCTATTGCCAGGACATCCATAGGTTCTTCAACGACGCATATAGTTGTTTTATCTCTCTTCGGGCTTGAGCAAATGGGGCATGGGTCGCTTTCGGTTATATTGTAGCAAATTGAGCAATATTTAATTTTTTCTTTTACATCAATTATAGCCCGAACAAGTTTTTCAACCTCTTCTTTCGGTTGTTTTAATATGTAAAGTGCAAGTCGTTGTGCGGTTTTTCTTCCGATGCCGGGAAACTTTGTGAGTTCCTCTATCAGAATTTCAAGGCTTTCGGATGTATAAAGCACGGTGGTGTTAAAATTTTTGTTTCACGCTTTAAAACCCGGGAAATTAAATGGGAAGCCAGGTAATCCCGGAAGTAATCCAGAAGTTGCCTTGGCAATTTCTTCACTTATCATTTTATCCGCACTTTGAAGTGCTTTATTCACAGCTACCACAAGTAAATCCTCAAGCATCCCTATATCATCCGGGTTTACAACTTCTTTGTCAATTTCAATACTTATAACTTCTTTCTTTCCGTTCACGGTTACCTTAACCATTCCGCCTCCAACTTCTTCAGTAACAGTTTTATTTTCAAGTTCCGCTTGAACTTTTTCAAGCTCTTCTTGAATTTTTTCAATTTGCTTGAATATCGTTTTTAGATCTGGTTTCATTGGGATTTGAGTTTTATTTTTTATATAAATTAAACAGGATTTCGGTTTAAAGCAAAAAAGGAAAGCTCAAAATTTGCAAGTTAAAATTTCCTTAATTAGATTGACATTGAAAAATAAAAGCGAAGAAATATGCAAGGATATTATAAAAAACAAATCGTTGAAGAAAATAACAGAGCAATAGATATAATCGCAAACTATTGGCTTAACTCAGAGCCAGTATTTTTTGAGAGCCTCAGGGGAAACGTTGTGCTTCTCTTGTTTTTTAACTATGCAAGCGGGGAGTGGAAAGAGTTTTACGAATATGTTAAAGAGTGGTGGAAAAGATATAAAGATAAAGGGCTTTTTATCCTTGGTGTTCATATACCGAAATTTCCATTTGAGAGCAAATTTGAAAATGTTGAGAAGGAAATTAAAAGACTTGGAATTGATTTCCCTATCGCAATTGACAACGAATGGATAAATTTAAAAAGATATACAACTGCTGTTCGTGGAATCTATCCTGAGGTTCCCTTGATTTTTCTCATAAATCGTGATGGATTAATTTCATATTCACACTTTGGGGTGAGAAACTTGTGGGAGGTTGAATTCTTCATTCAATCACTTTTAATAAAAGCAGGATATTATGGTGATTTCCCTCTTCCAATTGGCTCTCGTTATGAAATTGATGAATCAACTTTTTATAGAATTATCCCTGAGATTTACACATGCTATACCGGTGGGGCACTTGGTAATGTTGAAGGTTTTGCTCCCGAATCTGTTATTAAATACGAAGATCCAGGTATTTATATTAATGGAAAGTTTTATCTTGACGGGGAATGGTATAACGGAAGATATTATTTGAGATATAATCCAACCTCGGGAGGCTTGGGTTCTGTCATACTTCCATATGCTGGGACAAGAGTTGGTGCAGTTATGGAATCTTTGAGCAAGGGAAGTTTGAAGGTTCTCATCCTTCAAGATGGTGAATTTATTAATGAGAGAAATCGTGGTGAGGATGTTATAGTTGAAAACGGACAAAGTTATATTAAGGTTTGTGAGCCAAGATATTATGAGATTGTTAGAAATCCTGATTTTGGTGAGCATATTTTGAGGCTTTATGTTGATTCCGAAAGTTTCACAATATATAAGTTTTCAATTTCTGCATACAGTGTAAGGTGGGAATTGATAAAAGAAATTTGAACTATAAATGGAGAGAAAGATAAAAAAATCGGAAGTAGAACAATTTTTGATTGAATTTTCACGCAGAAATCAATTTAAGCCTATGGTTGTTGAACTTTCAATTGGAAGAAAAAAGGAGAGGGTCCTTGAAGATGCCTATTTTCTTGGATTTCATTGTAAGCTTGAGATTGGAGGAGGAGATAAGGTTTATCTATTTAGAGCCACTAAAAATTATCAGTTCATCGGTGAGATCGTTTTTGTGATTGATGGATTAAAAGAGGTTTCATTCATCAAGGAAACGGAAATAGAAGAGGTCGCTTTAAAATTTGATAAGTCAAAATATATTGTTAAAATTTTTGGTCGCCCAAACGATGAGATGCGTCGGGAAACTGTAGCAAAAGTTGCGTATTTCATTTGGGAGAGAAAAGGGGGAATAGGAATGCAAGAACTTGAGAATTGGGCGGAAGCAGAAAGGGTTGTTCGTGATTGGATAAGAATTTTTAGTGACGGATTTATAAAGATTTAACTTATTTCCTCAAATACCAACGCTCCTGCACCTAAAATCCCAGCTTTATTCCCAAGCTGTGCTGGAATTACAATTGCTTTTTCAGCGATTGGTTTTAATGCTCTTGATTTAACAGTTTCATTCATTGAGTCAAATAAAATCTTCCCTGCTTTTGCAACTCCGCCCCCAACTATTGCAACATTTATATCAAACAAATTCATCACTGAGGCAAGCATCACACCGACATAGAATCCTACTTTTTTCCATACATTTATCGCAAATTCATCACCTTGTTCAGCTGCAAGTGAGATTATGTATGGTTCAATTTTAGAAAGATCACCGTTTACAATTTCAACAATTTTTGAGTTTGGATTTATTTTAAGTTCTTCGGCAACCCAGGATGATAAATATCTTTGTCCAACATAAGCTTCAACACACCCATAATTCCCACAATTACATTTCGGTCCATCAAAATTAATTGAGACATGTCCAATTTCACCGGCTCCACCGGTTGGACCGCGGTAAATTTTTCTATTAATTATAATCCCACCGCCAATTCCAGTTCCGAGCGTAACCATTATAAAGTTTGGATGTTTTTGACCAGCGCCGAATTTTGCCTCACCTATAGCAGCAACATTTGCATCATTATCAACGGTTGTCTTTAAACCTGTTATTTTCTCAACTTCTTTTGCTAAGTAAACAACTGTCCATCCCGGGAAATTAGGTGGATATTTGACCCCACCTTGCGGATCAACTTGACCTGGTGCACCAATTCCAACTCCAATGATTTCTCCATTTTCAAAATTTTCATTAAGCTTGTTTACAATTTTTGAAATTTGCTCAATGACATGTGAAGGTCCTTTTTCAGCTTCTGTGGGGATTGAATCTTCAATAATGATATTGCCAGTTTCATCAACTATTCCGGCTTTTATAAATGTTCCGCCGAGGTCAACGCCGATTACAAATTTCTTCATTTGTTAACTTTTTTATTTTGTTTCCTTTTGCTCCAAAGGTTTTCAAGCCGTTCCTTTAAAATTTTTTCTCTACCAAGTTCTGTAGGTCTATAGTAAATTTTGTTTTTGAGTTCATCTGGTAAAAATTGTTGTTCAACGAAGTGCTCGGGGAAATCATGGCTATACTTATAATCCCTGCCATAGCCGAGTTCCTTCAGCAATTTTGTGGGTGCGTTTCTCAAGTGCAGTGGGACAGGAAGTTCTGGATATTTTTGAGCATCTTCAATCGCTTCTTCAATTGCAATGTATGCAGAATTACTTTTCGGACAGCTTGCGAGGTAAGTTGCAACCTGCGCAAGGATTATTCGTGCCTCGGGCATGCCAACATAGTCAACAGCGGTGAAACAGCTTGTCGCAAGTGTTAATGCATATGGTTCGGCATTTCCAATATCCTCGCTTGCTAAAATTATCAGCCTTCTCGCAATGAATTTAGGGTCTTCACCCGCAAGTAACATTCTGGCAAGCCAATAAACCGCTGCATCTGGATCGCTTCCTCGTATGCTTTTTATAAAGGCGGAAATTAAATTATAGTGTTCCTCGCCTGACTTATCATACTTGAAATATCTGCGTTGAAATGCTTCGGAGATAATCTCCTTTGTCAAAAATATCTCATTTTCCGGCGTTGGTTTAACAATTTTTAAAGCGATCTCAAGCGCGTTAAGCATAATGCGAGCATCTCCACCAGAATAAAGAAAAAGAAGGTCTCTGTCCTCAATATGGATTTTAAATTTTGAAAGTATCTCATCTTTGGTTAGAGCTCTTTCAAGAATTGTGTTAAGTTCCTTAACACCAAGTGGTTCAAGCACAAAAATTTGACATCGTGATAAAAGAGGTGAGATTATCTCAAAAGATGGATTTTCCGTCGTCGCTCCAATTAGTATTATCGTCCCATTTTCAACGCTATTTAAAAGCACGCTCTGTTGTGCCTTGTTAAACCTGTGAATCTCGTCTATGAAAAGAATCGTCCGCTTGGAATAGTATTTTAAATTTGTTTCGGCTTTCTCAATTACTTCCTTTACCTCTTTTGTCCCTGATAAAACTGCGTTTATTTGGTAAAAATCCGCATTCGCTCTCTCAGCTATGATTTTTGCAAGCGTTGTTTTTCCAGAACCAGGCGGACCCCAAAGAATCATTGATTGAATTTCCCCTGTTTCAATCATCACGCGCAGAGGTTTGCCTTCACCAACAATATGTTCTTGACCTACAAACTCATCAAGTGTTTTTGGTCTTATTCTATCTGCAAGGGGTGGGAGAACTTTTTCAAATTTCATTTCAAAAAGGAATTTACTTTACTTTTATTTTGAAAACTTCCTCTCCCTCCTTTGCCATGCCGTATTTTTCGCGAGCTATCTTCTCAACGGCTTTTGGATTCGTTTCAAGTTCATGAATCTTCTGCCTTAAAGAGGCATTTTCTTTTTCAATAAGCTCAATTTCTTTTTTCAATTTTGCCCTCTCAATCTCAAAATTTATCCGTTTTAAAATCCCTTTTTCTGCAAATATGAGGTAGATGAACAGAGCAATTAAAATTCCACCAAAGATTAAGTTTGCAGGATTTGAGAGAAATTTTTTCATTTCCACATATCCTTAAATGTTGCACTGGTAAAAATATAAAAAAGAAAACAAGAAGTAACAAATTTGGATATTTTCCAAAATTTGCTTAATTAATTAGCGGAAAAAATAAGTTATGCGAGGTGCGCGATGAAATATCTTCTTTTAATTCTCCTTTCTTTTCTCTTTGCAACACAAACAAATTTTCAAAAGGGAGGGGTTAAGAAAATGTTTTCAATTAAATCAACCGCTTTCAAAGACGGCGAAACCATCCCCAAAAAATTTACATGTGACGGTCAGGATTACTCCCCTGAGTTGAGCTGGGAAAATGCTCCTGCTGGGACCAAAAGCTTTGCTTTAATTTGTGAAGATCCAGATGCTCCTGGGAGAACATTTATACATTGGGTTATATACGATATCCCTGCGAATGTGACAAGACTTGCAGAAAATGTTAAGAAAGTTGGTCTCGTTGACGATAAGATTAAGCAGGGGATAAATGATTTTGGCAGGATTGGATATGGAGGTCCCTGTCCACCACGGGGGCATAAACCACACCGTTATATCTTTAAGCTTTACGCGCTTGATGTTGAAACGCTCGGGTTAAATTCTGGGGCAACCGCTGAACAAGTTGAAGCAAAGGCAAAGGGACATATTCTTGGTGAAGCAAAAATAACAGGATTATATGGTCGTTAATATTTGAGTTTAATGAATATGAAAAGGATTCTTCTTATTCACACTGGTGGAACTTTTGGTATGGCTTTGAAGAATGGCACACTTGCCCCGAGTGCATTTATACAAAAAATTCTTGAATTTGTTCCCGAGGTGAAACAAATTGCAGAGATTGAATCACATATAGTTACAAACATTGATTCCTCAAACATTGGGATTGAGCACTGGATAAAAATTGCAGATGTGATATCAGATAATTATGAGCAATTTGACGGGTTTGTGATCACTCATGGAACTGATACGATGACTTATACTGCTTCCGCCCTTTCGTTTATGCTTGATGGACTATCAAAACCAGTTATTTTAACAGGCTCACAACGCCCGCTTTCAGAGATAAGAACAGATGCAAGGAACAATCTTATAAACGCAGTTGAGCTTGCAACCTATTCAATTCCTGAGGTTTGCATTTTCTTTAATAATAAACTGTTTCGCGGAAATAGAACTAAAAAAATTAATATCTGGGGGTTTGATGCATTTGATTCACCTAATTATCCACCGCTTGCTGAGGTTGGGGTTGGGATAGAAATTTATAAGGGGAATTTTTTAAAGCGTGAAAACAAGAATCTTGTTATCTCAAAAAATTTTTCTGATAAAGTCTTTTGTGTGAAAGTTTTTCCATCGCTGAAACTTGATTACCTTTTATCGTTGCTTGAAACAGATATAAAAGGATTTGTAATTGAAGCGTTTGGTTCTGGGAATTTGCCAAATATAGAGGAAAGGTCTTTAATCCCGTTTGTTAGAGAAGCAGTTAAGATGGGGAAGATAGTTGCAATTTCAACACAGGCAGTTTATGGTAAGGTTGATCTTACACTTTACCAATGTGGGAAAGATGCACTTGATGCGGGGGCATTAAGCTGTAAAGATATGACAACTGAAACAGCAATTGTTAAGTTGATGTTTCTATTTGGCAAATACGGTGATGATGTTGAAGCAGTTGTTAATGAATTTTACAGGTCAATTGCTGGAGAGATATCGGAAGATTGATTTTGGTTGTCAATTTAATTCTTCTATTGTGCGGATGAGATTTTCCCAGGAAAATTTTTCTTTTTCTTCTTCAATATTTCGGGAGAAAATCGGTCCGAGGTTCTCATTGAAAAATTTTACTATCGCTTGAGCTAATTTTTCTGGTGAGGGGTCAACAATTAAGCCAGTTATACCATCTTGCACAACCTCAGGGAGACCGCCGACATTTGTTGTGATAACGGGC
Source organism: Candidatus Kryptobacter tengchongensis (assembly GCA_001485605.1). Classification (GTDB taxonomy): domain Bacteria; phylum Bacteroidota; class Ignavibacteria; order Kryptoniales; family Kryptoniaceae; genus Kryptonium; species Kryptonium tengchongense. The sequence goes on along the minus strand of FAON01000012.1, from coordinate 27,894 downwards.
TTGCTAAAATTGTAAGCAATTTGAACAATTCCGCTTTGTGTTGCTGAAAGATACGGTAGAACAACAAGATCTGAAGCAGAGAAGTAAATTTTCACATCTTCATTTGGAACATATTCACTTTTAAAAATTACAAAATCAGCTATTCCATCCTCTTCAACTATTTTGAAATACTTTTGCGGATTTTCATAAAATTCCCCAACGATGAGAAGTTTAACGGGAAATTCACTTAAGATAAATTTCATTGCCCTTAAAAGGATATCAAGTCCTTTGTATGCTCTGATGTAACCGAAGAACAGCAAGAGTTTTTCGTCAGGTTTAATGCCAAGAATTTTTCTCGCTTCGTTTTTATCAATAGCTTTACCAAAAATTTCATAAATTGGGTGGAAAACTTTTTTATATTTTGCTTTTGGTTTTATTTTGAGCAGATCCTCCTCAACTACGCTTGATTGAACGATGAAGTGGTCGGAAAATGCGAATGCAAATTTTGTTAGAAGGTTCCCAAGTGGAAATTTTTCATGAGGGGTGATGTTATGACAGAAGAAAATTATCTTCGCTTTAGAAAAAATTTTCACTATTGCTGAAATAGATCCAAAACAGGGTGCGAAGAACGGAAGCCAATATTTAAAGATTACAAGATCAGGTTTCTCTTTTACGATTTTAAAACCTGCGATTAGCCAGTTTAATGGGTTAATTGAATCAATTATTCTTTCGCTTTCAATTTTTTCAATCTCTGGTGATGTTTCAAATTGTGTTTTTCCGGGGAAAAGAAATTTTGGATATAATCTTTTAAAGTTAAAAATTTTTACGCTGTGATCTTTCTTCAATAGGTTTTTGTAAAGCAAACCTGTGTAATGCGCTATCCCACCACGATATGGATAAGCTGGTCCAATGATTATTATTTTCATTGATCAAAGGTGTATTTCCTTAATTGAGTATGTTTCAAGATGCTGGTAGGCTTTGGTTATCATTTCTCCAAGTAAGCCGATTGAGATGAATTGAACTCCCACAATTGTGAGCATTACGCCAAGGATAAATAAGGGTCTATTGCTAAGGGAGATATTTTCAATTAGCTTTAAAAGTGAAAGGTAAAATGTAATTCCAAAGCCAAGTAGGAAAACGGCAAGCCCAACGGTTCCAAAAAGATGAAGCGGTCGTTTGAAATATCTTGTTGTAAACATTACGGTTAAAAGATCAAGAAATCCTTTTAAAAATCTGCTTACCCCAAATTTAGTTTTTCCATATTTTCTCGGATGATGCTGGACAACGATTTCACCAATCTTATATCCAGCCCAATGTGCCAGGACAGGCAGATATCGGTGGAGTTCACCATAAACTTTTATATCCTGTGTAACCGATTTTTTATATGCTTTTAAGCCACAGTTGAAGTCGTGAATTTTTATCCCTGACAAGGTTGAAACGACAAAATTAAAAATTCTTGATGGTATCGTTTTTGTTAGTGGATCATATCTTTTCTTTTTCCATCCGGAGACAAGGTCAAATCCTTCGTTAAGTTTTTTGAGGAGGTTTGGAATTTCGTGAGGGTCATCTTGAAGATCTGCGTCCATAGTTATCACGACATCACCTTTTGCGTATTCAAATCCGATGGCAAGCGCTGCGGATTTTCCATAGTTTCTTCTAAAGCTTATGATTTTAACATTTTTGTCGTTTTGGCGAATTTTCTTCAAAACATCAAGCGAGCCGTCGGTTGAGCCGTCGTCAACGAAAATTATCTCATAGTTATAGCGATTTGTTTTCACGACCTCTTTTATTTGGTCATAAAGTTCGGGCAGTGATTCAACTTCATTATAAAGTGGAATCACAATTGAAATAAGCTGTTTATCTTGCCTTTTTCTGACTTGCATTTTTTTTAGTTGATATTAATTTGCCTGCGATAAAAAATAACTTAAAGTGGTGACTTTTCAAAATTTGCTATTCAGTTGCGTTGGACTTGATGATATTTTTGATATTTGACTTTTATTTTTTTAACTTTAGAATGAATAAATAAAAACATAAGGAGCACTTGCATGAAGGTAGAAAAAACTCATGAGGGATATTTCAAGCTTGTTGCTTCTTACAAAAAGGAATCGGGGGGATGGGCGTGGATAATCCACAGAATCTCTGGGCTTGCTCTAACAGCTTATCTTTATGTTCATATTTACGCCTTATCAACATTGACGAAAGGTAAAGAAGCTTTTGATGCGGAGATGGCTTTATTTCAAAAACCGCTTTTTAAACTCCTTGAATGGTTGTTATTTGCCTTTGTTCTTGCTCATACTTTAAATGGAATCAGAATTGTGCTTGTTGATTTTGGGAGGGGGGCGTATTACCATAAAAAGGCATTTGCTTACCTTATGATTATTGGAATCATTGCATTTCTTGTCATGGGTTATTTCATATTCAGCCATGAGATAGGACAAATTTTTGCCGGCTTAATTTAAAAACCTAAAACAAACCTTGGAGGTTTTAAAATGTCATTTAAGTATTATGGTTCAAGGAAGAGTGGATCAATCGGTTGGCTTCTTCAAAGGATAACAGGGATATTTTTGATTTTCGCAATGGTTGGGCACTATATACTTATGCACTATACTCCTGAGACAGGACATTCCTATGAGCAGTCAATTGCAAGGTTTTCAAATGCTTACTGGAAGATGTTTTATCTTACCTTTATAACTTTAGGTTTGTGGCATGGATTAAACGGTGTATGGTCAATCTTGAGAGATTTTAAGATGAAACCATGGGTTGCGATCACGCTTTTTGGAATAATAGTTGTTTCTGGGATTGCTTTTTGGGTTCTTGGTGTAAGCACAGCTTTAAAATTTTAAAGCACTTTTAAAACAAAATCTCAAGAGGTGTAAAAAATGATTCATCAATTTGATGCAGTAATAGTCGGCGCAGGTGGAGCTGGGCTTCGTGCAGCACTTGAAATTCCAGAAGGTTATACCTGCGCTGTCTTAACAAAGGTTTATCCAACAAGGTCACATACAGGGACAGCTCAAGGTGGTGTTTGTGCAGCACTTGGAAACGAGGAAGAGGATTCATGGGAATATCACTTTTTTGATACTGTCAAAGGAAGTGATTTCCTTGGAGATCAAGATGCGATTGAGATAATGTGTCAAGATGCAATTCGTGCGATAATTGAGCTTGAACATATGGGGATGCCATTCTCAAGAAATGAAAAAGGTTTAATCGCTCAAAGACCATTTGGGGGACATACAAAACCAAAAGATCCGAATAATCCATTTGGAGAGAGAGTGCCTGTTAAAAGAGCTTGCTTTTCAGCTGATAGAACGGGACATGTTATGCTTCAAACTCTTTATGAGAATTGTATAAAAAGAGGTGTTCAATTTTTCCCAGAATTTTTTGTAACTGATTTAATTGTTCAAGATAACATTGTTCGTGGTGTTGTAGCAATTGAAATAGCAACAGGTGAGATTCACATCTTTCACGCTAAAACAGTTATGTTTGCAACTGGTGGATATGGTAGAGTTTACAGGATAACTTCAAATGCCGTTGTTGGGACAGGCGATGGTTTCGCAATTGTATATCGCAGAGGAATTCCTCTTGAGGATATGGAATTTGTTCAGTTTCATCCGACAGGGCTGTGGCGTCTTGGGATACTTGTCTCTGAAGCAGCAAGGGGTGAGGGTGGAGTGTTAAGGAATAAGTTTGGAGAAAGGTTTATGGAAAAATACGCTCCCACAATTAAAGATCTTGCTCCAAGAGATGTCATATCAAGGGCAATGTATACAGAAATTCGTGAAGGCAGGGGAATTCAAGGACCTGATGGAACTTATTATCTTTTGCTTGATCTGACGCATCTTGGTGCTGAAATCATAAATAAGAAACTCCCAGAGATAACTGGTTTTGCGAGGATTTATCTTGGGGTTGATCCACTAAAGGAACCAATACCTGTTCAGCCAACGACACATTATGCAATGGGCGGTATCCCAACAAATGTTGATGCTGAAGTCGTAATTGATGATAAGGGGACAAAAATAGAAGGATTTTACGCCGCCGGTGAAGTTGCATGTGTTTCAGTCCATGGTGCAAACCGACTTGGAACAAATTCGCTTCTTGACATAATTGTTTTCGGTCGCCGTGGCGGAAAGAAAATGGCTGAATACATCAAGGAACATGATTTCCCACCGCTTCCAAAAGATTCCGATGAATGGACGAGAAAAACAATTGAAAGAATTTTAAACAGCAATGGGAAAGAGCGCGTTTCAAGGATAAGAAAAGAACTTCAGGATGTGATGATGGATAAGGTTTCCGTATTTAGGACAGGAGATAGCATTAAAGAAGCAATTGAAAAAATAAAAGAGTTGAAGGAAAGATATAAAGAGATTAAAATTGATGACAAAGGCAAAAAATTTAACACAGATTTAATTGAGGCAATTGAACTCGGTAATTTACTTGACACGGCTGAGGCGATTGCTTATAGTGCCTTAAACAGAACTGAAAGCAGGGGAGCTCATTATCGCGAAGATTATCCAAAACGTGATGATCAAAACTGGTTGAAGCACACGCTTATTTATAAAAATGAAGAAAAAGAGCCAATCATAAAATACAAACCTGTTGTCATAACAAAAATTCCACCTATGGAGAGAAAATATTAAAATCATAATGAGGTTTTAAACATGAAAGTAACCTTTAGAATTTTCAGATTCAACCCTGAAACGGATAGCAAACCTTATTATAAAGATTATGAAGTTGAAGCAGACCCTAAAGATCGTGTTGTTGATGTACTTCATTACATAAAAAATGAAATTGATGGAACTTTGACATTTCGTCGTTCCTGTCTTCATGGAATTTGTGGTTCAGATGGGATGAGGATAAACGGTAAAAATATGCTCGCTTGCTCAATTCTCCTGCAGGACCTTGGTTATTCTGATGCGAACAAAACTTATAAAAAACCCATTGTAGTTGAACCCTTACCTGGTATGCCGATTATAAAGGATCTTGTAACTGATTTTACTGATTTTTGGAAGAAATATGAAACTGTTAAACCATATCTTATTACTAAAACCCAACCCCCGGAAAGAGAACGATTACAAAGACCTGAAGATGTTGAACTTATTATGGAGGCATCAAAGTGTATTCTTTGCGCTTGTTGTACAACAAGTTGTCCGTCAACATGGTCAAATGATAATTATCTCGGACCTGCTGCGCTTTTGAAGGCATACAGATTTATCTTTGATACAAGGGATGAAGCAACTGATGAACGACTTGATATAATTGATACCCCTGACGGAATTTGGCGCTGTCATACGATCTTCCATTGTGTTCAGGCATGCCCAAAGGAAATCAACATCACCTGGCATATTTCTCAACTTAAGAAGAAGCTCGTTGAAAGAGAAATTTAAAAATTTGGGGCGGTTTTGACCGCCCCCTTACTCTTCTTTTAGCTCGCGCAGATAATCAAAACTGTAAATCCCTGTGTTATGTCCATCCCCCCAAGTTATCTGGATCGCATAATTACCAACCAAATTTATCTCCTTAATCTCATATTGTCCTGATATGGGCAGTTTGATGTTTGCTTTTTCATCTCTTTCCGCTGAACAAGTAGCGCACGGACAGTTGTCTCGGAGAAATTTTACTGACAAGATGCTTTCAAGTCCATCGCTCCATGTGAATTTTAGTTTGTCATTTATTCTTTCAATTTTTATTGGGTAAAGCATTTGGTAAAAAATTCGTTTTGTTTTTAAATTATCTTGAGAAAAATATAAATTTAAAACTCAATTTTCAATCTTAGGTGGAAAAGGTAGGTGAAAATGTAATTAAGATTTTTATAGATGGTGTTGGTAATGTATATTTCAACCTTCAGAAGTATTCAACCACTATCTCCGAAGAACATAAGTTTATTTATTATTTTGATGCTGAGGGCAGATTTATGGGGGGATTTTTTGATGGGATAAGCTACAGACGTGGACTTGATAATAGGTTAATGAAAAAATTTTTTGACAAAGACGGATTTAAGGTGAAAGTTTTTGTTAATGATGATGAGAAAAAAAGGATTATTGAGGATGTAATTGAAAGGGTCTCAAGGATAAAGAACGAGTTAGTTGGGCATGGATTTGGGAGCGAGGTTTTGAATAGAATCAATGAAATTTTGAAATGGAATTATAAAAAGCTTGAAGAGGAAGGAATTAAATTTTTCTCTGTTTATAAACCGATAAGCATCTTACCACCAGATCAATACTTTTCTCTTGTCCTTCAAGCAGCTGAGGGTTGCTCATGGAACAAATGCACATTTTGTAGTTTTTATCAGGATAGAAAATTTAGGATAAAAAACCCTGATGAATTCTTAAATCATATTAAAAAAGTTAAGGAGTTTTTCGGTAAAGCGATAGGGCTTAGAAAGTCAATTTTTTTAGGTGATGCAAATGCATTGATAATTCCACAGAAGAGATTGATTGAGCTTATAAAAATTATCCATGATGAATTTCCAGTTGGTGATTCAAAAAATGGATTTGATTATGTCTTTGACGGGATTTATTCTTTTCTTGACATTTTTGGAGCGGAGAGAAAAAGTTACAATGAATATGTAGAGCTTAAAAATTTACTTGTGAAAAGGATTTATATTGGGCTTGAAACGGGGGATAAAACTTTGTTTAAATATCTTAACAAGCCAGGTTCGCCAACTGAATGTATTGATGTTGTTTCTACGATAAGAAGCGCTGGGATAAATATCGGGATAATAGTTCTTGCAGGTGCAGGGGGGAAAAGATTTTATGATGAACATGTTGAAAATACTGTTGAAACGATTTTAAAAATGCCACTTGGTAATGGTGATATTGTTTATATCTCACCTCTTGTTGTTGATGAGTCCGATGAATATGTGAAGATTATGGAAGAGCTCGGTTCTAAAATGTTAAATAAGTTTGAAATCGTTGAGCAAGTTCAAGGGATTAAAGAGGGACTTAAAGATTTAATCAAATCTGGGGTGAGGGTAACGCTTTATGATATACAGGAATTTATTTACTAAAAATAAATAGGTAATTAGAAATGGAGTTTGACAGAATTAGGGCAATTATTGGGCTTTTTCTTGGTTTGTTTCTTTTCATAATCATAATTCTTGTCCCAGTGCCTCAGGCATTTGTTTATTATGCAAGTCAAAGAATTAACACTTCTGACATAACTCCTGAGGTTTTAAAACTTTCATACAGTATGAAGATCGCCCTTGCGCTTTTAGTTTTGATGATAGTTTGGTGGATAAGTGAAGCAGTTCCGATCCCAATTACATCTCTTTTGCCGGGGATTATTTTACCACTTTTTCAAACATACGGATTGCAGGATGGCAAATTGGTTGAATTAAATGGTAGAAATGTTTTTTTGAACTATGCAAATCCAATAATTTTTCTTTTTCTTGCCAGTTTTCTAATTGCTGGCGCGTTGCAAAAGTGGGGTCTTGATCAGAGAATTGCTCTTTGGATTTTAACTCGTGGAAACATCAGCAAAAGCCCAGGTAGAATTTTGTTTGGACTGATAATTGCTTCCGCTTTCATCTCGCTTTGGGTTTCAAATACTGCAACCACTGCCATGATGCTTCCCATTGGGCTTGGGATATTGAGCAGGTTAAATGTTGATTTGAATTCAAAATATGGCAAGGCTGTAATGCTTGGAATAGCTTTCGCTTCATCAATCGGTGGGGTTGGAACTATAATTGGAACACCTCCAAATGGAATTGCTGTTTCAATCCTTGCAAAAGAGAAAATCGCTCAGATAAATTTTATTGAATGGATGAGCTTTGGGGTTCCGTTTGTGATATTCGCATTGCCGATATTGTGGCTTGTTTTAAAAGTGGTTTTTAAATTTGATGTCTCCTATGGCGATGGGGTAAGAGAAATACTAATCAATGAAAAGAATAAACTTGGCAAATTATCAAAAGCTGAAAAATTAACACTTTTTGGCTTTGCTTTAACTGTTTTTCTTTGGATTACAAATCCATTCTGGAACTTTATCCCTTTCATTGGCGAGAAGCTCAGTTGGTTTGATGAATATTTAATTGCAGTCTTTGGAAGCATTGTTTTATTTGTTTTTCCAGTTGACCTGTCAAAAAGGAAATTCGTCCTTGATTGGGGTGATTCAAAATATGTTGATTGGGGAACTTTGCTTTTATTTGGTGGTGGGATAGCTTTATCCGACGCCTTGTTTAAAACTGGTCTTGCAAGTGTGATCTCAACGGAATTTGTAAAATTTTTCGGACATCCATCACTTTTTGTCATCATTTTCGTAATCGTAATTTTTATGGAACTTTTAACTGAGGTCACATCAAATACTGCTGTGACTTCAATGATGGTGCCGATTTTGATTTCAATTTGTTCTGATCTTGGCATCAAAGCCCAGTTTGTTGTTTTGCCAGCAACAGTTGCAGCATCAATGGCTTTTATGTTGCCCGTCGCAACCCCGCCAAATGCAATAATCTATGGGACTCGCTATGTGACATTGAAGGATATGATTAAAACAGGGTTTATACTTGACTTTATGATGTGGCTTTATGTTTCTTTCTTCTTTTATATCGTGGGTAAAATTGGGCTGATCAGATGAAAACAGGAAAGGTTTTGATGAAAATTTGCAATTTTGTTTATTATTTATTATATTACCAGTTGAAAATGTGAAATATGGTTTGAAGCTGGGCATTTTTAAAGTTCTTTAGATCATATGTAAGACGGGGTAAAAAGGGGAGGGGTGAAAAATAAAGTCCCAGTTTTTAAAATGCGTTTAGAGGTTAACTTAACTTCGGTTGGGAATAACATTTTAAGTTTAAATTACAATCATTCCGTTGCGGGGTTAATTTATAGAGTTATCTCCTTGCAGTCTAAAAAATTTGCTCGGAGGGTTCATAGCAAGGGGTTTAAATTTAACGGCAAAGTTTTCAAGATGTTTACATTTTCAAAAATCTTTTATTTTGATGGCTCTCATGTTGAAGGTGCATATATTTTAATCCCCGCTAATTCTGAGATTTCATTTTTTATCTCATCTCCTTATGAAGAATTTTTGGAAAACTTTGCCTTCGGTTTAACCAAGGTAAATCGCATATGGCTTGAACGGAGGGATAATCTTTACACTTTAAAATCAGTTGAGGTTGTCTTTGAACCAGAGTTATTTAATGGAAATCCGATGGAAGTTATTGAGCTTGACGGTGTCTTCATTTCTCCTCTTGTTGTTTCAAAGGTTGATTCGCTTGGGAAGAGAGTTTTCCTTGGATGTTTTGATGGTGAAGTTCCTTACCTTATTCGCAGTAATTTATTTAAAAAGTTTGAGGCGTTTTATAAATATCAGCCTGATGATGATTTTGAATTTGCTTTTAAAACTGATTATATCGTGAAAAATGACTGGAGGAAGTTAATAACGATAAAAGCAGGGGAAAAGGGTGAAACAAAAATTCGTTGCATGGTTGCTCCCTTCAAATTAAGGGGAACTAAAAGAATTATAAAGTTTGCGTGGGATGTTGGACTTGGGGAAAGAAATTCAATGGGTTTTGGAATGTGGGACATTGCAAAATTACACCATAGAGACAAAACTTCAATTGAAAATTAAAGTATTAGGTGCGATGGATTTAGAAAAAATTAAAAAAGCGGTAATTGTCGCCTCACTTTTTCACGATATCGGAAAATTTTGGCAAAGAGCTGTCCATGGGAACGAGGGATTATCTTCGTCAACTTTGAATCTTGAAGGTGACCTTTGCCCTGAACTTGGCAAATACAAGCATGTTCTATGGACAAGCGAGTTTTTTGAATTGTTTGGAAATGTTTTCCCAATAAATGTATCCGAACAATTGACATCTGATCCTCTTGACAATGTTAAGAATTTGTCCGCAAGACATCACAAACCATTAACTCCGCTTCATTACATAATTCAACAAGCAGATTGGTTAAGTAGCGGTATGGACAGGACAAGAGCAGAAGATATCAAGGATGAAGAAGTTGGGGCTTTCAGAAAAAAGCGACTTATTTCTATTTTTAGCTATGTCAAGGAAAAAGGTGAAAGCAAGGAGAATTGGGTTTATAAATTAACTTCTCTTGAACCTACTGAAGATGTTTTTCCTGTCGTTGAGAGAGAATCGTATGATTTAACCGATGAGTATAAAAATTTGTGGGATAGATTTATTGCTGAGTTTAAAAATTCCTCGGTTTTGAGCAATAATTTTAATATATGGATTGGGGCAGTTTTGGGACTACTTGAAAAATATACTTGGTGCATTCCAAGTTCAACCCGTGATTTGCCCGATGTTTCGCTTTACGATCATCTGAAGACGACATCTGCGATCGCACTTGCCCTTGTTTTATATCACCATGGGAAAAACACATTAAATTCAACAGAAGCGATAAAAAATCGTGAGGAGAAAAAGTTTCTTTTTGTTATTGGCGATTTGAGCGGTATCCAAGATTTTATATATTCTTTGTCGGCTACAAATGTAAAGGGTGCAAGTAAGATTTTAAGAGCGAGGTCGTTTTATTTACAAGCAATTGGTGAAGCGGCGGTTCATTATGTTCTTGATAAACTTGGATTGGCGCCTGTTTCGGTAATTATGAATGCAGGTGGTCGTTTTATAGTTCTTGCCCCAAATCTTGAAGATGTAAAATATAAGCTGAGGGAAATAGAAATTGAAATTGCCAATTGGCTATTTGATGAATTCAACGCCAAAATTTCGCTTAACATTACCTATGATGTTGAGGTTTCGGGCAGTGAGTTGATGATGGGTAATTTTGAGAATGTGCTTGGGTCAATTCAAATTTCGGCGGAGAGAAAAAAGAGAAAGAAATTTCTTGAGGTTCTCAAAAGCGGGCAGAGTTTTATTCTTGATAGATTGTACGATGAATTGAGAAAAAATGGACATTGTAAATTTTGCGGTGAAAATCCAGCAGTTGAAACTATACCAGACGAAACGGGTAAAGCTGTGGAAATATGTAAGCAATGTAAAACATTTCAAGCGCTTGGAAAATGGTTAACAGAGGTAGATGCAATTTCATATACTGCGAATAATCCTTCAAACACAGGAAGAAATATAAAACTTTTTGGGAATGTTTACCTTAATCTGCATAAAATAAAAGAGATAAACATCACAAGCGATTATTATTATCTTGAGCTTTTTAAAAGGGAAGAAGGGTTTGTTTATCCTGTAAAGTTTTTGGCTAATTATGTCCCTGTATGGAGAAAGGAAGATGAGATTATCTTTGACTATGTCCACGAGATTGAGCAGACATTTAAAGACGCTCTGGGCAGGGTGAAAACATTCGGGGAGCTTGCAGAGCTTGGGGTTATTTATAGTGAGAATGGAAAGATTGAAAAAGAAGGCAAAGCGATGATCGGGATTTTGAAAGCAGATGTTGATAATCTCGGACAAATTTTTTCGGGGAAATTTGCGAAAAATTTAAGTATTTCAAAGTATGTGACACTAAGCCGAAGTTTTGATTTTTATTTTGCTGGTTATCTAAATCACCTGCTGGAAACAAAATATAGAAATATATATGTGATTTACTCAGGCGGAGACGATCTCGTCCTTGTTGGAGAATGGAAAGAAATAATTCAAGTTGCAGAGGAGGTTTATGGAAAATTTAGAGAATTTACAACATGGAATAAAAATATAACTTTAAGTGCTGGAATTGCTCTTATCGGACCCAAATATCCAATCAACAGAGGTATTTTAATGGCGGATGAGTTTCTTGAGAAATCAAAGCAAAATAAAGATGGGGCAAAGAGTAAAGATAGTTTAACGATCTTTAATACAACTATAAGGTGGGAATTTTTGCCGAAGCTTTGGGAATGGAGAAACTATTTTGAGAAGTGGCTTACCTCAAAGGAATCAAAGGTTAAGACGACATTTATGCATAGATTACTAAAATATCAGATGATGGCAAGGGAATATTACGAAAATAGGGACCCCAATGGTTTGAGGTTTACATACCTTTTAAAATATGATGTGGCAAGAAATCTTATTGAGAGGAAAAATGGGAAAATTGTTAAAGGGCGAGAAGAGATGGAAAAATTATTTGAGCTTGTGGAGAATAATTTAAAGGAAGAGTATAAAAAACTTTGGCTTACACTTAACATTCCAATTTTCTATGTTCTCTACAAATATAGGGGTAAAAAACTAAAAGGAGGAGATTAAAAATGGAAGAAAGATATTTTCTGAGAAAAACAAGCGATGGAAAGTGGGTGATCAAGGAAGAGATGTTGACAAATGAGGCTCAAAAATGGGCAGAGAAGTTCATCGGGAATAACCCGAAGAATCCTGAGTTGAAAAGTTCGCAGTTAAGGAAGTTTTACAACGAGGTCAGGGGACTTGCTGACAGAGTTGAAGGGGAGGGTTTTGAAAGGGTTAAACCTTTGATTAGAATGCTTAAGGCAAAAGTGCATTACCAGAAAGGACGCAAGCTTGTTCCACAGGAGTTTGTTAATTTTATCTCTAAATGTGTAGACGAGGTGAAGGATGAAACGGATTTCCTTGAGGGTTTTGTCAAGCATTTTGAAGCTGTTGTTGGTTATTATTATGGAAAAGTTGAAAGATTTGATTAAGTAAAACAAAAAAATGGAGGTTTAAAACCATGAAACTTGTAAAATATATAGTTATAACGGGAAAAATTAATGTTTTAACAGGGCTTCATATTGGAGGGAGCAGTGATATTATTGAAATTGGTGGAATGGATAATCCCGTATTAAAACATCCGTTGACAAATGAGCCATATATTCCTGGTTCATCGCTAAAGGGGAAGATTAGAAGTTTACTTGAGTTATCCTTTAATAAAGTTAATAATAATGGTGAAGTTCATAAGTGCGATGATGAAAAATGTCCAATTTGTAGAGTATTTGGCGCTTCGCCAGATAAGCAGGAGGAAGTTGCTAAAAGACGTGGTCCAACAAGGGTTATATTTAGAGATGCTTTTATTGATGATGAATACAGAAGGGAAATGCAGGAAAAGGGGCTTACGGTTTATGATATAGTTGAGGAGAAAACCGAAAATGCTTTAAATCGGATCACGGCAAAGGCAGTTCCAAGAAAACTTGAAAGAGTTGTACCAGGGGTTAAATTTGCATTTGAAGTGGTATATCGTGTCTTTGATACTGGGGATGGTGGCGAAACGGATGAAAAACTTTTTGAGGAGACGATCATGCGGGGAATGAAACTTCTTGAGCTTGATTGTCTCGGTGGATATGGGAGCAGGGGAAGCGGAAAAATTAAATTTGAAGATGTTGAAATAAAAAGTTATTCCCCGGAAGAGTTAAAAATAGAAGTTGAAGTGTCATGAAAACATATAAAATAAACTTTCAAATTAGAAGTCCAATTATCACCCCACTTCAGTCGGATACAATTTGGGGCTATTTTGCTTGGGCGTGTTTTCGTATATGGGGTGAGAAATTTGGCAAAGAATTTATTGAGGCAAATAAAAATGGTGAACCAACACTTGTTTCAAACGCTTTCCCCGAAGGTTATCTGCCAACACCTATAATTGAAATTGAAAGGACTGAAAAAGTTGAAGAGAGGGAGATTTTCAAGAGGGCAAAGAAAAAAGAATTGATAAAATTTGAAAACTTTGAAAGGGTAAAAGATAAGTTAAGTTGGAGCGAATTATTTCAAGTTTTAAGTGATGAAGTTAAATCTGAAGAAAAGGAAAGAGATAAATTTGGGAGGATTCACTCAACCAATATAATGAGGAACAAAATCAGTCGGTTAACTTTTACAACTGGAGAAACAGGAGAATTGTTTGCAACCGAAGAAACATTCTACGAGTCGCGTTTTAAGATGTGGTTTGCTGTTAGAACTAATTTTTTAAACAGGGAACAGTTAGAGAAAATTTTAGCATACATTGAACTTACAGGATTCGGAGCGGATGCTTCAACGGGGCGTGGAAGTTTGAAATTTATATCAATTGAAGAGGATTATAAATTTCCAGAAAGTGAAAATTCAAATGCTTTTATGTCAATTTCAAACTTTATCCCGACGGATTATGACTTAAGTCAGGCTGAAAATCTATGGTATTCAATTTTCACCAAGTATCCAAAAGTTGGTGACTATTTTGCTTTAGTTGATCCCTTTAAAAAACCACTTGTCTTTATGAAAGCTGGTTCCGTTTTTAAAGTAAGAAGTGTAAAGGAGTTTTACGGTTGCATTGTGAGCAATGTTCATTCAAATCCAGAAATAGTTCAATTTGCTTACGCCTTTCCTTTAAAAGTTAGAGTGGAGGTGTGATATGGACAATGTGAAAACTTATAAGGTTAAGTATCAAATTTTGACACCGGTTCACATTGGAGCGGGGCAAGATTTAAGTCCCTTTGATTATGTGATCGTTAATGAAATGTTTCATAGGATAATTGTAGATGAGTTGATCTCAAGTTTAAATCAGGAACAACTCAGGAAATTTTATACTTTTGTTGAAGATGGCAACATAACTGGGTTAAGAAATTTGATTGTGGAAAATTTTAACGAAGAGAAGTTTTCAAAGTATAAAATCAAGGTTTTCCCGAATATAGCGGATAAATATAAAAGAAACCTGAATAACATAAACAATCAACTTTTGATTTCGCCTTTTGTTAGGACAACAGATGATTTTAAACCGTATATTCCTGGAAGTTCAATCAAGGGAGCAATAAGAACTGCGATAATTGATAGCATAGTACAAAGCAAGGGATATAAACCACCGGAAAGTCCAGGGAATAATTCTTGGGAACTTGAGGCTATGGGGGCTCTCTCGCAAAGGAAGGGAAAGGATGAACCTAAACCTGATATATCTAAAGATCCGTTTAGGACTTTAAAGGTTTCGGATGTCTTTATAAGCAACGATGTCATGGCAATAGGTGAGGTTTTTAATGCAAGGGTTGACGAGAAGAAAGGTAGAGTTACGACGGTTGGGATTCAAATGATAAAAGAAGTGCTTTTGGGGCAAATTAATACTGGTAAAATAGTTGAGTTTGAAGGTGAAATAAGAATTGATGAATTTCTACCATCTGTAAGAGGTGTAGCGAGGGAATTAAATAAAGACTTCATAATTCAGTGTTGCAATGAGTTTTACAATGATGAATTTAAGCGAGAGCAAGAGTTTTATAAACTCGCCCTTGATATGCATGATATTATTGATAGGATGAGAAGTTTATTTAGAGTAAATCAAAATGAAAATGAATGCGTGATTAGAGTTGGTCGTTTTTCGGGTGTTTATGCGGTTACAATAAATAATTTTAGAAATCCACACAACAGAAAGTGGGGAAATACAAGGAATCTATTTGAGGGGAAATATCCGATGGGTTGGGTTAAAGTAAAATTTCTTGAATGAAAAATAAATAAAGGTGAAAAAATATGAAGCAATTTCACATAATCAATGTCGGCAATTCACTTCTCACGAATTTTCAAAGAAGCAAATCTGAATTTGGCAAAATCTCGCAGATGGATAGCGATTTCTGGAGAGAAAAAATTGACGATGTCAATTTTATGAATGAAATTTTTGATTTTTTGAGAGCAAATCCAAAGGAAAATTCAGCTGAGATGAACACTTTCTTGAGAGTTGTTGAAGGTAAAAACCCACGGGAAATTGAAGTTTATTTATCTGGGACGAACACTTATTCAAATGAAATTTGCGTAAGAACACTTCAAAGGTTTTTAAAATCACAGGGATATTTGGTTTACGATAATCCCACATTTTCTGGATATTTTCTTGAGGCAAGCAGATATGATGAAAAATATGCGGGTGATGAATTCGTTAAAGGTGTTTCTGATATGGTTGATAGGTTTATTTATCTTGCGATTGAGAAGAAGAAACAAGGATATGAAGTCTTTATAAATCCAACCGGTGGTTTAAAAGCTCATGTTATAGCGTGTGCCCTTGCTGGATTTTTGACAGGATGTAAAGTTTATTACATGAATGAAGAATTTAGAAATGTTGTGTTTCTCCCAGAGATCTTCTACCTGCCGAAGGGAAGAGAAGTTAAATTGCTTGAAATTTTATCGGATAAAAAACCGAGGAGTGGATTTGAATATGAAAAAATCGTGGAGGAATTTAAAGATGAGGTTGAACGATTACAAGTCTATGGTCTTATTGAGATTGAAGTGGATGAGGAAACGAGAAAACCATACCGAATCAGGATAACAAACCGTGGTTCTTTCTTCTTAGATTCAGTAAAACAGTAAGGAGGGGAGAAAAATAATGCGGTCGCCGAAAAATATACTTGTTTCTGTTCTTGGTTCAACGCCACAAATTTTAACCGAGACGCTCTGGTATTTGAAGAAAAAGAAAGGTGTGGATATTGATGAAGTTTTTGTTATAACGACAGGATTTGGGAAAAAATTAATTTGTGAGGGCGATATTAAAAAAGGAATACCGCCACTTTTAAATGGTTTGTTTGAAAAGTTTTGTAATGAAATTGGATTGAAAACAAGATTCGTGGAAAGAAATATCAAAGTTATAAAGGATAAGGATGGAAACGAAGTTGATGATATAAGGAATGACAGCCAAAATGAATCCGCTGCAAATTTTATAACCAACGAGATAAGGAAACTTGCAAATAGACCTGAAGTTGTGATACATTGCTCGGTTGCTGGAGGAAGGAAAACAATGTCGGTTTATGCAGCGCTTGCTATGACGCTTGTCGGCAGAAAACAGGACAAACTCTATCATGTCCTCGTTTCACCTCCTGAAGTTGAAGGAAACCCTAAGTTTTTCTACAAGCCGGAAATTCCAGTTGAAATTGAGCTTAGTAATGGAAGAAAAATTTCAACAGATGAAATTGAAATAACACTTGCAGAGATACCTTTCCTTAGGCTTGGGGAGAAATATTTTAATATCTTCCCGAAAGGAATTTCGTACACAGAGCTTGTTGAACGAATTCAAAATTACGCCAACATTGAAAAACCAGTTGTAAGTGGTCCTGGAGAAGAGGAAATTGAGATAATAGGTGAAAATGAAGAATTTAAAAAAGCTCTTAAAAAGTTAAGAAAACTTGCAAAGAACGATAAAGTTAAAGTTGTTTTGCTCATTGGTGAGAGTGGAACTGGGAAAGAATTATTTGCAAATGAGTTTCACCGTTCTGGAAGTAGAAAAGATAAAAAATATCTTGCAATCAATTGTGCCTCTATTCCAGAGACTCTCATTGAAAGTGAACTTTTCGGACATGTTAAGGGTGCATTCACGGGGGCAATAAAAGACAAGAAAGGGATTTTTGAGGAATGCGATGGTGGGGTTCTGTTTCTTGATGAAATAAATAAAACTGATTTTGCTTTTCAAGCGAAACTTCTAAGAGCTATTGAAAACGGTGAAATTCAGCCTGTTGGAAGCTTGGCGACAAAAAAGGTAGATGTAAGAATAATTATCGGGCTTAATCAAGAGCCTGATGAATGGCTTGAAAGTGGGAAGGTTTTGAGAGATTTTTACAGTAGGATAGCAAGACATCAAGTTAGAATTCCACCTTTGCGTGAGAGAAAAGATGATATACCCGAGCTTGTGGGAAAATTCATAAATAAGTATTCTAAACTTTACGGAAAAACAAATATCAAAGGTGTGTCAGATGAGATAATGGATATGTTTTTGGAGTATGATTGGAGTTTTGGAAATGTTCGGGAACTTGAAGGAGTTATAGATGCCATGATTGCAATGGCTGATGACGATGAACAAATTTTAACAAATTTGCCCGAACATTTTGAATCAAACATAAAAGCGCAGGAGCAAATTATTAAGGATGAAATTGAAAAAATTACGAGCGGGAAAAACTTAACATTTGATGAACTTGCGAAGAAATATATTGAGCTTAAACTTCGTGAAAACAATTACAATATCACCAAGACTGCAAAAGCTCTTGGTCTTAAGAGGACAACCCTTCAAAGCAAGATGAAAAAACTTGGTATAATCCTGCCTAAATATAGGCGGTGACGATATAACGGCGACGATATATCGGCACTAACCTTTAATTGGGGGTAATACTCTTTAAAATCCCTGCATTTTTAAGGGGTTAAAAAATTGGCACAATATTTGACCTCTATAATTAAAGGGGAACGAAAATAAGGGCGGGCGGGGGGTGGGGGTATTTAAAAACAAATTAAAGGAGATGAAATGAATAATAATGTTATCAAGACACTTTTTGGACTTCCAATCCCGATAATACTTATACTTCTTGGAGTAGCGATGCTTGATGGAGAGATAAAGATCATTGAGATTGAGGATGAAGTCGTTGATACTGGAAAGAAGGAGTGCGATGCATAAAAACAAAAACTAAAGGAGGTGAACTAACTTGAAGTTTACAACGCATGCACAAAAAAGAATCCAGATGAGAAGGATAAATGAAAAATTGATCGGTCTGGCGCTTAAATATGGAATCAAAATTTACAACGGCGGTGCAAAATTTGTCTTCGTCAGGAAAAAAGATATCCCGGATGATGTTGATCCTGAAATAGCTGAAAAAATTGAAGGGCTTGTCCTAATTATGAATCCAATTGATGACACAATAATAACGGTGTATAAAAATCGGAACGCTTTGAAAGATATAAAAAAGAAAGTGAAAAGATATGATAAAGGTAAAGGTGGTAAATATCCAAGGCGGGTATTTAAAATCTCCGAATTGTTTTAAAAATAAAAACAGGTCAAAGATATGATGGGTAAAATTTTTGATATAACAGGGAATCCATTTGTTGATGCTGGAATTTATATCATCGCTGAATTAGCAGAGAAAGAGGTTAAAGATGTTGACTTCGCTGATTTAGAAAAATTATATCCAAAACTTATTGATGTTTACTTTACAGCGGGGTGGAAAAAGATGTTGGAATCAATTTTCACTGGGAATCATCCAGTGACGCATAAAAAATCTGGTAGTCAAAGTTATTACAGAAAATTTCTTGAAGGCTGGATATCTGATATAGGGGCACCTTTGCCTGCTGGGACATGTTTTGCCTGTGGTAGAAGGAATAAAAGCAATGTTGAAAGAAAATACGGAATCGGTAGAGAGCTTGTGCCTCTAACGGGTTCTGGTGATTTTGTTAATTTCTTCCCTATGGCTTCGCTTGGTCTTGAGATGTGTTCTGCGTGCTTATTTGCTATTCAATTTATGCCAATTTTCCTTCATTATTGCGGTGGCAAATTTTTGCTTCTTCATTCAAACTCGGAGAAAGTCATGAAATATTGGGCTAAAAATTGTGTGACTAACTTATATAAACAAATTACTCTGAATAACTTTACAGGTTGTTATTCAAATAATATCAATGACCCAGTGAATTCATTTTTCCAAAGCATTGAGGATATGGTAATAAGGTACGATGAGAACTGGATTGATGAAGATGTCTCCATAAGATTTTATTACTTTAGCAATTACGGTCAAAGTCCATATGTTGAAGTCTTTGATGTCCCAACGCCGGTCTTCAGGTTTCTTGCTTATGTTAAACAAACGGAAGCGTATGATGAATGGAGAAAAATTGTAAATAAGGCTTCTGGTGGAAGAAGAAACGAAGTCTATGAGAGATTGCTAAGAGGTGAAAGTATAGTAAGGTATTTTTTCAAGGATAAAAGGGAAATTTTTGGTAATTGGGAACTTTTAAAATTTTATTTAAGGGAGGTGAAAGAAATGGATGAAAAAAGAATTAACACAATAAGGGAATTTGCTGACAGAATCGCAAATTTAATCCAGAGCCTTGACTCTGTTAAACGGCTTGAGCAACTTGAGAGGGCGAAGGATTATGCGGAGTTTAGGAATGTATTAAGATTTTTGATCAAAGATGGCATACGGGCTGGATTAAGGGAACCACTTTTAAGGTTTGATGAATATGTCAACTTAATTTTTCCTGAAGGTGCAATGGGATGGAGTGAGGTTAGAGATTTGATGTTATTTAGAATTTATGAGGTTTTGCATAACTGGCTTGTTGAAAGGAAAGTAGAAGAACCAACAGAGTAAAACTTAAAAATAAAATTTACAGGAGGTGAAAACAGCCATGCTTATGGTTGCAGGATATGTTTTAATTGACGCACCACATTCAGCATTAAACAATGCTGGAACGGATGCAAGCGAAAGAACTGAAAATATCGTTCGTGTTAAAGCAATAAGAAAAGGTAGGGAGATTTATCCGTATGTTTCAGCTCAGGCATGGAGATATTGGTGGAGGATGACATTGCAGGAAATTTTCAGCTGGGAACTTTCGCCAGTAGAAAGAGCTGAGAAAATCGCCTTTACGAAAGCAAATCCATTCAAATATCCCGATGATGATGTTTTTGGGTATATGAGAGCTGTGAAGGAGCGAGGAGCAGATAAGACGGTTACTCGTGTATCACCATTGAAATGCTCACCACTTGTATCTGTGCTGAGTGTTGAGCCAGTTCAAGATTATGGAGTTATGGCAAGGCAAGAGGGCGATCCAGTCCCTTATGAGCATGAATTCTATTCAACAATTTTGCAGGGGATTTTCTCACTTGATCTTTCAAGAGTTGGGGTTTTTTATGTTAAAAGTCAAGCTGGGTTTAAGAATCTTGATGAAGATATGCTTGAAAGAGATGAGGAATTAAAAGAATCCCTTGAAAGATCAGGAGCTAGAAAAATTGGCGATCTTTATGTTCTCCCATCGGATGTAAGAGCTAAAAGAGCAAAGGAAACGATTCTTTCGCTTGCTTATCTTTTTGGTGGAGCGAAACAAACACAACATTTGACGGATGTCGTACCGAGGCTTATTATAATGGCAATTGTAAGAGGTGGGAATCACATATTTATGAATCTTGCTTACGAGAAAGATGGAAAAGTTAATTTCAATTATGCGGGGTTAAGGCAGACATTAATTGATTACGCGGGTATAATTGTATCTGATGTATATGTCGGGATAATGCCTGGATTTTTAGATGGATTTGATGAGAATTTCCGTAGCGAGTTCAGTGGATTTATATTTGGTGGTGATAAAAGGCTTCAAATTTATAGCTCAAAAGAAGCGATTGAGAAATTTGCTGAGCTTGTTGGCGATGTAGTTGTAAATATGTGATTGACCCCCGCGGGCACAGTTATCCGTTATCATCATTTCTTTACAGTGGTTTTAGATTGCTTCACTAATTGTTAGCAATGGCAGAAGTTGTCGGATAGAAGTTGGAAGCCCGCGGGTTTTTATAAGTTAAAAACTAAAGTTTCGTAACAAAGCTATGGAAGTTATCCGTGTTAAAATAAGTGGAATCGTATCCTCTTTTAGAAACCCAAATTTTGTTTCAGGGGTACAACCGACACTTGAAGTTCCACCGCCAAGCACTGTCTTAGGATTGATTTCATCCGCGTGTGGTAAAATTGTCACTCCAGATGAGGTTAAATTTGGATATGTTTTTCTTTATGAAAGCAAAGGTCAGGATCTTGAATTAATTTATGAATTGACACTAAAACGGAAATACGAAGCGAAATCAAATGTCGTGTTAAGAGAATTTTTAACTTTTCCAGAGCTTTACATTTACATTCTAAATTCCGAATTTGAAAGATATTTCCTTTATCCTGAATTTCCTCTGGTTTTAGGCAGAACACAAGAGCTCGCAAAGGTTGAAGAAATAAAAAAGGTTGTGCTTGAGAAGAGTAAACCAGTTAGATTTGGTCACACTGTTGTACCATTTGATTTCAAAGGTGTTGGGGGCGTGTTATTGTCTCTTCCACTTTACTTTGAATATGACTTTGAAAGACCAAGAGTTGGGAGACAAAGAAGACCATTTATCATTGTTAACAAATTTATACAGTATTCACATCAGCCAATTTTTTATGATAAAGAAAAAAATTGGGGGGTATATTTCTATGGCACGGAGAATTAAACTTCTTTTTGTGCTTTCGCTCTTTTTGGTTTTATTTCAAGATCAATTATTCTCTCAAATTCAAGTTGAAGTAGTTGATAATGCAGAAGATATTGTCGGTCGTAGATTGGTTTATCATGTTAAGGAAAAGTTTAGAAAATCGGAGATGTTTAATCTTCTTATTGCTCCAAAGGGTTTGAGGTTTAGGATATTGATATATACAATGGATAGATTTAAGGGAGATAATTGGCGGAACAATATATCAACTATGTATTCTGTTATTTGGCTTTTATATGACGATGAAAGGATGCTATTTCCAATTTACTTAAAGAGCACACTTGGTTTTGCTGGAAGTGATGTTGTTGAGTCAGCAGCTGAGGGGATTGTAGCTAATACGGACAAAGTTGTTTCAGAATTTGAAGAGTTACTAAGAGAAATAGAAAAAATTTTAAAACCTAATGAGAAATGAAACTTACATGTGGAAGATACTTGCGAAAACAGAGCCAGAAAAAACACTTTATGAGCACACGCTTGATGTATTAACGGTCTTAAAAGAGATGATGAAAATTTTCCCCGATGTTCCTAAACTTATCAATGAGCCTAATTTTTGGGATTATGTTTTTTATGCTCTTTTTCTTCATGATTTTGGCAAATCCGCAAAAGGTTTTCAGGAAAGTTTAAGGTTGGGTAAAAGGTGGGGTTACAGACACGAGATAATTTCAGCTGGATTTGTCGCATGTCTTGAATATGAAAGTGAAATTAAAAAGTTAATAGCACTTGGGATAGCAAGCCATCATAAAGAGATAGATGAACTTAAAAGTAAATATTCAACACATCGTAAAAATTCACCTGGTTATGAAAGATACACAAAAGCGTTGCGTGAAATTGAGGAAAATTTTAATGAACTTGTTGAAATGATGAAATTAATTCCAGATTTGAGCGAGGAATTTATCGGAAAGAAATTAACAAATTTTAAAATTCCAAATTCATTGGATGAACTTTTAGATGTTTTCAGTTTTGCGGTAAAATCTTACGAGGATAGCAAATCATCGGGAATTGACAGGGTGGTGTGGTTGAAACATGTTTTTATGCGTGGCTTTGTGCTTGGCTGTGATTACCTTGCATCGTCTGGCAATTTGGAAATCCCATTATTGAAAAATGAAATTTCAGAGATTATCAGGTTTGAAAAATTCACTGATGTGCAATTGAAAATGCAAAGCGAAGATATGAAAAATAAAGATATTATCTTAGTTGCTCCAACTGGATATGGGAAAACAGAGGCTTCTCTGTTCTGGGTTGAAAAAAATCAAAATGATAGGAGAACTAAAAGGGTCTTTTATATTTTGCCTTATACCGCAAGCATAAATGATATGTTCAAAAGATTTGTAAGGTATTTTGGTGAAGATCTCGTTGGAATGAAACATCACAGAGCTGGATATTTCATTTATCAAAGTTTTAGGGATAGGGAATATACACCAGATGAAGCCAAAAAATTTGCAAATGCATTTGTTGATTTAAGCAAGAAAATTTATAAGCAATTTAAAATTATAACGCATTTTCAACTTTTAAGAGAAATCTTTGGTTTACCTGGATTTGAAATGGGAATTTCTGAAATGGCTGGCGGGATTGTTATACTTGATGAGGTTCATTCATACGATGCAAGGGTAATAGGATTGTTAATTGAAGCGTTGAAAATCTTAAAGTACGAATTTGGAGCCAGAATTTTGGTAATGTCGGCAACTTTCCCAAAATTTTTGTGTGAAGTTTTTAAGAGAGAACTTGAAATTGAAACATTTATAACTGCTGAGGAAGAGGTGTTGCGTAAAATCTCAAGGCATAAGATTAACCTTATAAATGATAGCATTTTAAATGGGGTTGATCGGATTAAAAAATTTTTGGAGGATGGGAAAAGGGTCCTTGTTGTTTGTAACACAGTTAAAAAAGCCCAGGAAATTTACAATGTTTTAAAAGAATTCGCGAGGGGGGAAAGCAAGCTTATTCATTCAAGATTTGCTTTAATTGATAGAGAAAGGATTGAAAAGAGTTTAAAAAATGAAAGTGTTCAAATCCTTGTCGGAACCCAGGCGATTGAAGTATCCCTTGATATTGACTTTGATGTTTTATTTACAGATGTGGCTCCAATTGATAGATTAGTTCAAAGGTTTGGGCGAGTAAATCGCCGGGGGAGATTAAATTACGCAGATGTTTTTATCTTTACGGGATATCTTGACGATGATTTGAAAATTTATGATAAGGAATTACTTGATAGAACTATATCAGAACTTTTGAAGGTACAGCGAATAAATGAAGTTGATATTTTAAATCTTATTGAAAGCGTATATGCTGATGGGTTCACGCAAAAGCAAAGCAAGATTTTTAACGAGACAAGAGAAAGTTTTTTGAGGTTGAGGAAAGAAATTTATCCAATGTTAAGTAATAAAATCGCAGATGAAGATCTTCATAGATTAATTGGTTCTATTGAGATTGTCCCATCGTGTTATGAGAACGATTATTTAAAAATGCGTGAGAGTGGAAATTATTTTGAGGTTGTAAAATTTTTCATGCCACTTGCATATCCTCAATTTTTCAAATTACACAGGAATGGTCAGATTTATCAACATTCACATACCCTTTTTTGCCTTGCTGGCTATGATAAAGAACTTGGTCTTTTAGTTGATGAGTTTGAAACAAATATACTTGAGTGATGATATTTGAGAATCCGAGGATAACAGGGGTTATGGTCAATTACTATTTCCACTGCAAAAGACAATTATGGTTATTTGCCAATCATATTGAAATGGAACATAATTCGGAACTTGTTTTACTTGGCAAAATTTTAAGCGCCTCTTTTTACAGGGACAAGGATAAAGAACTTCAAATTGATAATGTCATTGCAATTGATTGGTTTGAGTTTGAAGATGGGATAATACATGAAGTAAAAAAATCAGATTCGTTTAGTGAGGGACATATTTGGCAGGTGAAGTATTATATTTTTTACCTTAAAAAGAAAGGGGTAAAAGCCAAGGGGAAAATAAATTACCCAAGGTTGAAAAAAGAAATTGAAGTTGAACTTAAAGATGGAGATGATGAGATAATAATTGAACTGTTAAATGATATCGCTAAAATTATTAAAAGTGAAACTTTGCCAGATAGAATTGAAAAAGTTAAGTGTAAGGGATGCAGTTATTTTGAATTATGCTGGTCTTAAACGCAGTAAAAACAAATTTTCCTGAAAAATCGTGGCAAGACCGTATTATATATTTTCCTCTGGAATTTTGAGAAGAAAAGATAACACCCTTTATTTTGAGCCTTTTGATACCAAGCAAGATGTAATGGATGATGATATACTCTGTCTTGCTGGTTATCCAGAATTGGAAAATGAAGTTGATGGGTGTGATATCAAGCGTAAGCCAATACCTGTTGAAGATGTGGATTCAATTTACATCTTTGGCGACATGACATTTAATACAAGGTTTTTGAATTTTTTAAATCAGAATAATATCGTTTTGCATGTTTTCAATTATTATGGGTTCTATTCTGGAAGTTTTTATCCTCGTGAATTTTTAAACTCGGGGAGGTTAATTGTAAAGCAGGTTGAAAATTATATTTTTGATGATTTGAGGATTTTCCTTGCGAGAAAATTTGTTGAAGGGGCAAGCTATAATATGTTAAGAAATTTAAAGTCATATACTTTTTCAGAGGGGCTTAATATCTACATTGAAGCTATTGAAAGTGAAAGAACAAAGATAGAATCATGTATGAATATTCACGATCTTATGGCGTGCGAAGGTCATATTAGAAACGCGTATTATAATGCGTGGGACTTTATAATAGATGATGAATTTTTTGGATTTGATAGACGAACAAAACAACCTCCGGAAAACGCTATAAATGCCCTTATATCGTTTGGTAACTCAATGCTTTACACAACTGTGCTTAGTGAAATTTACAAGACGCAATTAAATCCAACTATAAGTTATTTACATGAGCCATCCGATAGAAGATTTTCTCTTGCGCTTGACATTGCTGAAATTTTTAAGCCAGTTATCGTTGATAGGTTAATTTTTAAAATTATAAATCGCGGGCAGATATCAAAGGAGCATTTTATAAGTGAATTAAATTTTTGTTATTTATCTGAAGATGGGCGAAAGCTATTTGTAAAAGAGTTTGATGAATTAATGAGATCAAGCATAAGGCACAAAAAACTTAACCGAAATGTATCGTATAGAGGTTTAATTCGACTTGAATGCTACAAATTAATAAAACACTTGTTTGGCGATGAGGTATATAATCCCCTGAAGGTTTGGTGGTATTAAAAATAAAATTAGTTTTAGGGCGATGTATTATATAGTTGTTTACGATGTTGAGGAAAAAAGGGTAAATAAGGTTTGCAAACTGTTGCGTAGATATTTGCATTGGGTTCAAAATTCTGTTTTTGAGGGCGAATTGAGCGAAGGGAAGTTCGCTGAGTTGCGGTTTAAACTTTTGCAAATAATAGAGCCCGAGGTTGACTCTGTGATAATTTATACTCTTCGGGATAAGTGGAGAGGTAGGGAGGTAATCGGGTTAAACAAAAATCCAGTTGATAATTTAATTTAGTTTTAAGCTGGCTTTGTGCCAGCTTTTTTATTTCATTTTAACATTCGTTATTACGGTTTCCGAGAACCTCGTTAATAAGTTAACATTTGTGATTTTGAATATCTGATTGATTTACAATCACTTTCCCTTGCTCTGACGCAAATCTTGACACATTGTCAGGGAGGTCAGCGGAAAAATCAGGGGTAAAAGTTAACACAAAAGGACTTGACTTTTGGGGTAAAATTTATTATATTTAAGTGTGTGAATTGGTTTATTTAAAGTTTTGTTTTACCGTGGGTGTGAATCGAACCTGTGAGGGATTGAAACACTTTACGATATCAATTCTATAACTAACGCTCTCAGTTGTGTGAATCGAACCTGTGAGGGATTGAAACTATCGTAGAAAACCTTTATCCTGTGTTCTGGAGCGAGTGTGAATCGAACCTGTGAGGGATTGAAACGATAGTAACCTAAATTTTTAGTCATACCGTCTACAATGTGTGAATCGAACCTGTGAGGGATTGAAACGTGTCCCTCAATGTGTATTTACCGAAGAGAGTTTTAAGTGTGAATCGAACCTGTGAGGGATTGAAACCACCCGAAACTTTCTGCTTGTGCGAATATATGTATACGTGTGAATCGAACCTGTGAGGGATTGAAACGATTTAAAGAACCGTTTAAAAGCGAAGCTACTTCAAGAAGTGAGATCTTATAAAAAAGCTTCAGTTGTTCATCAGTTATATCCTGCTGGCTCAAACGTTTTGACATCTCCCTAACAGCCGATAAAACTTCGGAAATTTTAACTCTTGAGCTTATTGTTGGT
The DNA here is from genome assembly GCA_001485605.1 of Candidatus Kryptobacter tengchongensis. Lineage (GTDB taxonomy): Bacteria > Bacteroidota > Ignavibacteria > Kryptoniales > Kryptoniaceae > Kryptonium > Kryptonium tengchongense. Next base: position 783 of record FAON01000012.1, on the reverse strand, counting down.
CCTGTCATATTCATTTTTCACCTCCGTTATTAGAACCGCTTAAAGACGTAATTCCCTGAAATCTCAAAAGGTTTATCTCCTGAACTGCCCTGTCTATTATCTTGTCCCTTACGACAGGAGAGAAATATCCAGGAGCATTGCTGACGTATCTATAACAGGTTACTAAAATTGAATTTACAGTCGGATCTGTGATATATATCTTATTTCCAGCTAACGTGTAAAAATCTCCTAATCTGAAAGCAGAAAGAGATTTAAAGCTCTCGTAAGGTAAATATCTGAACAATTTAGAACCGTGAGAGACTCCAGTTATTCTAAATAAACTGTAATCTCCGCCAGATACAAGCTGAGATTCTATAGGAAAACCTCCAGATTGATCTTTATTGGATACGAACGTGTAAATAAAACCAGGAAGTAACTCCGATAGCTCTTTAGGACTTGCGCTGTTTAATATCGCCTGAAATATCTCCCTTGCTGATTTGTTCCATACGTCAACATAAACTTCGTAAGTAAACTCGCCTTCTAAATTTACATTACTGACCGTTATCCTGTTTCCGTTCAAGCTGTATATGTCGCCTACCCTTTCCCTTATCCTGTATATTTCGTTTTCCAGAAGATACATCCGTTTTATACCTGTGTTTTAAATCGCAAGAAAAGCCCGTCTCAAAGAGACGGGCTAAAATAAACTAAAGTGTCTCCCTATTAGCATAACCGAGGACAACAACGACAGCTTTTGAAGAAGCTGGCGCTGGATCGTTGTCAACGCTTATCTGACCGTTAGAAACA